>JALHOS010000048.1 GCA_022842905.1 Myxococcaceae bacterium
GGGCACGGGCGGGAGCGCGGGCACCGGCGGAACGGGCGGCACGGGCGGCTGCGGCCCGGTGACATGCAGCACCGGCTGCTGCCTGGCGGGGAGCTGTGAGTTCGGCACGACTGACATGGCCTGCGGCCGGCAAGGCGTCGCCTGCGTCACCTGCTCCGCGCAGGAGACCTGCCAGGGCGATCAGACCTGCGGCATCGACCTCGAGCGCTTCTGGAACATTCGCCCGGTCAGCGCCGTCGTCACCGGCAGCAACTGGGACGTCGACTTCAGCGACCCGGACCCCTACGTGGAAATGTTCTGCCCGGCGACGCAGACCAACGCGTCGGCCACCTCGTCCACGCGCAGCGACACGAAGATGCCGACCTGGACCAACGGCGCGTGCAGCATGAAGGCGCGGGACATCATCAGCACCGGCTGGGCGTGGACCATGTGGGACGACGACATCACCTTCGACGCGCGCATTGGCCCGAGCAGCGGCAAGCACACCGTGACGCCGACGCAGACGCAGCTGCTGTCCGGCACCGTCACCGTCACCGGGCAGTCGTACGTGGGGTCGCTGACGTTCTCGCTGACGCCGCAGTAGCCGGGGCGAAGCGGCCGAGGCCGACAGCAGAGCGATCGCCCTTCACCGCTTCAGGGCCTTGGCCGTGCCGCGACGGTGGGCCGCATGCGAGGCCGTGGGGCGTCCGGCTCGCGGAGACGGAGTCGGTCGGCGAACCGTCGACGACGTGACCTGAGGTCGAGCTGGCGGCAGTCGCTCGGCCCCGCCGCTTGGTGTTGTCCGTCGCCGGTCTGCTATGCGCCCCGGCTCCATGCGTCCAACTCGGGTAGCACTCGTCGGCGTCCTCGTCTTCTCCGGTTGCCTTGACCTGTCCGTCCCCGCCGCCCCCACGGACCCGTTTGGCCGCCTCGTGGGCGCGCTGGACACGCAGGGCCACGGGTCAGCGACCGGCCGCGACGTCGCGCTCGTCTCGGCGGGGGGCGGGCGCTTCACCACGCAGACACAAGCCGACGGCGGCTTCGCCTTCGAAGCGCTCGCGCCGGGCGTGTACACGGTCGTGGTCTCACTGCCCGGTTTCGCGCCACCACAAGTGCCGCCCGCCACGGTGAGCGCGGGCCGCAGCACCGACGTGGGAGTGCTCCTGCCCACCTGGCTCGGCCAGTCGGCGAGTGAAGGCCGGCTCAAGGGCAAGGTCGTCGTGGCGCAGGGTGGCGGCTCTGCCGCGGGCGGCACCGTGCGCTTCACGCTCGAGGGGCTGGGCGAAGAGACCGCGACCGCGGTGATCGCCGCGACCGGCGAGTTCTCGGCCCGCGTCCCGCCTGGCACGTACACCCTCGAGGCGTCGCACCCGCTCTACGTGCGGACACAGCGGGCCGGCGTCGTGGTGCCTGAAGGGCAGCTGGTCGACGTCTCGGCGGATCCGCTGGTGCTCGGCGTGGACCCAGCCACCGTCGAAGGGCGCGTGCTCGGGGAGGTCGACCAACGCGCGGCCAGCCCCGTCGAAGGCGCGACCATCAGCTTCGACACCGGCGCGACCGTGTCCACGGACCTCCAGGGCCGCTTCCGCGTCACCGGCCTGGCACCCGGCCGCCGGCGCTTCACCGTCACCAAGGCCGGCTTCCATGACGACGTGCCGTCGCGCGAGCTCGACGTCGCGCCCGCGCAGACGGTGACGGTGCCGGACCTCACGCTGGCGTTGGATCGCGGCGCCATCGTCGGCGACGTCGTCATGGCCGACGGCACGCCCGTGGAGGACGTGGAGGTCTTCCTGCCGGGCGTCACGGGTTACGTCACGGGCGCTTCCCAGGCGGCGACCACCGCGGACGGCGGCGCCGCAGCCCCAGGCCGAGGCTCCTTCCGCATCGACCGAGTGCCGGTGGGCCGCTACGACGTGCGCGCGCGCAAGGCGGGCTACGCGTCGGCGTCGGCCACCAACGTCGTGGTGACGCGCGGCTCGTCCACCGCGGCGGACCCCATGACGCTGGTCCGCGTGCAGGGCGACTTCACCATCGACGACTCGGACACGAACAACACGCCCGGCTTCACGCGCACCCAGAGCGTCACGCTGCGACTGACCGCGGGCACCACCGCCGCCGAGTTCCGCGCCGCCGAGTCGCAGGCCGCGCTGATGACGGCCGCGTTCGCCACGTACCCGGGGACCAGCATCCCCTTCATGCTGTCGGCGCAGGACGGGGTGAAGACCGTCTTCCTCCAGCTCAAGGACGCGGTGGGCACGCTCGGGCCCGCGCTGCAGGCCAACATCGTGCTCGACACCGCAGCGCCCACGCCGCCGCCGGCGCCGCAGCGCGCCGTCCTCATCGACGGCGACCGCGGGTACACGAACAAGCGCGCCGCGCTGCCGATCTCCCTCGCCGCCATCGACACGGGCTCGGGTATCACCAAGTACAGCTACAGCATCGTCTCCGGCGACGGCGGCGTGCCGTCGATGCCGGTGGTGCGGAGCTTCGCGACGACGGATCAGCTCTTGCTCCCGGGACTTCCCGAAGGGCCGGTCGCGCTGCAGGTGCGCTTCATCGACAACGCGGGCAACGTGTCGGCGGTCGCCACCGACGACGTCGTCAGCGACACCCTGCCGCCGACCGGCGCGACCCTGACGCTGCGGGCCGGTGCGCCGGCGCCGGTGCCGGGCTTCACCCGCACGCTGTTCAACGACGTCGACGCGGTGTTCTCACCCGAGCCGTTCGGCGCCGCGCTCTACGTGCAGCAGGCCTTCTCGGCGACGGACGTGGCCAACGCGCTCCTGCGGCCAGCGCAGGTCGCCGACGTGGTGACGCTGCCGTCCGGGCCCGACGGCGCGCGCACGCTCTCGTACCGCTTCGTCGACGCGGCCGGGAACGTGGGGCCGGTGGCGAGCACCAGCATCGAGTACGACCGGACGCCCCCGGCGCTCACGGTGACGCGCACCACCGCGGCGCTGACCGCGGCGCTGGCGGTCGGCGTGTCGGTCAGCACCACGAGCACCGCCGAAGTGCAGCACGCCGCGGCGCTGACGCTGTCGGACGACCCTTCCTTCGCGGGCGCCACGGCGCAGGCGCTGCCCAGCAACGGCCAAGCGACCTTCACCCTGGGCGCGGGGGACGGGCTGCGGCGCGTGTTCGTGCGGCTGACGGACCGCGCCGGCAACGAAAACGTGCAGAGCGTGTCAGTCACCGTGGACCAGAGCCCGCCGCTGGTGTCGTCGCTGTCGCTCGACGGGCAGCTCGCAGACGGCACGCCCAGCAGCACCCTCACCGCGCAGGCCAACGTGACACTTCGCTTCGTGCAGCTCGGCGCGTCCGGCGTGGCGTACGGCGGCGCGAGCTTCACCTGCCCGTCGACGGCGGCCGGGTACACGACGCTGTCCGCCGGGGCGACCAGCGTCACGAGCGTGCCCTTGCCTGGCACCGGACAGACGCGAGTCATGCGGGTCTGCTTCCGAGACGATGCAGGCAACGTCGCCGGGCCGCTGCCCGTGTCCATCGACTACGACGCGACGCCGGTGGCCGGCTGCTCGTTGTCGGTCACCCTTGTCCGCGCCGACGGCACGCCCAGCCCGTCGTCCACCGCGGGCCAGGGGACGCTGGCAGTGACGCTGACGTGCCCGGAGACCCCCGCCGGCGCATTCCTCGGCCTCGGCCCCGTGAGCTGCGACGCGGTGAGCTACGCAGGCTGGCCCGCGCCTTCGACGTTCACCTTCCCCGGAGACGGCGCGTACAGCGTGGCGGCTTGCGTCCGTGACGCAGCGAGGAACGTCGCCACGCTCACCCCCGTAGCGGTGACTGTCGACCGGACTCCGCCGACCGCCTTCGACGTGGTGCTGGCCGACGGTGGCACGTACCTGAACGCGGCGCAGGTGACGGCGTCGGGCCGCGCGGTCGCCGTCGTGGGCTTGGCGAACGGCGCGACGGAGTGGGCACTGGCCGAGAGCGCCACGCCGACGAGCTTCGTGCCCTTCACGGGCGCGGCCAGCTCGCTGACGTTGAGCGCAGGCGACGGGCCGAAGACGGTCACCGTGCTGTTCCGCGACGCCGCACGCAACGTCAGCGCGGCGGTGTCGGACACCATCGTCGTGGACACCGCGGCGCCCGTCGTCACCGGCACCGCGCTGGCGATCGACGCGCCCAGCACCACGTTCCTGCCGCGGCGCAGCACGTCGGTGGCGCTGACCGGCCTGCCGGCCGACGCCGTCACCGTGCGGCTGGTCGAGGGGGCCAGCTCGACCGCCTGCGCGGGCAGCGACTACGCGCGCGCGACCACCGCCGTCGTCACCGGCGGCACGCTGAACGTCCCGTTGGACCTGACGGCGGGCGACGGCGTGAAGCGCGTCTGCGCGCGGCTGCGCGACGCCGCCGACAACGAGACGGTGGACCTGTTCGACACCGTCACCCTGGACACCACGCCGCCGACGACGGCGCTGTTCGTCACGCCGGATCAGATCCTCGCGCTGGCCGACGACGCGCCGGTGACGTTGACGATCGCCGCGGACTCCTTCGACACCAACTTCGCGCGCTACGAGCTGCTCGGCGGGAAGGCGTCCACCTGGACGCCGGTGACGGTTACCGCGCGCACGCTGCAGGGGCGAGTGGTGAACACCGGCGCCGAGACGGGCGTGGAGAACGTCTTCCAGCTGCGCTCGGTGGACCAGGCCGGGAACCTGTCGCAGGTGTCGACGGTGCGCGTCACGGCGGACACCAACGCGCCCGAGCCGTTCAACACGAGCCAGTTCTGGGTGGACAACGGCGACGAACGGTCCGTCATCTACTGGCAGCCCAGCACCTCGCCCGACGTGCAGAACATGAGCCTGTCCTACGGCAGCACGCCGCTCGGCCCCTTCACCGGCGTCTTCGCGCAGGAAGGGGCGTCGCCCATCGAAAGGCCGAACACGGGGCTCTCAGCGCTGTCCGGGCTGCCGAACGGCTCGCCGGTCTACGCGCGGGTGGTGCCGGTGGACCCTGCGGGCAACCGCAACGCCTGGGCGCAGCTCGACGGAGGAACCCAGCCGCTGCTGCTGCAGCCCAACCAGGTGTCGCCGACGCTGCTGTCCACGCTCCCGCTGCCGACGCCGTCGGGCAAGGTGCACCGCCTGGCGCGCTCGGGCACGGCGCTCTACGTGTCGGCCACGACGGCGGCCTGCGGCCCGACGACGTCCTCGCCGGCCTACGTCCACGTCGTGGACCTGCAGAACCTCCCCAAGCCGATTCGCGGTGGCGCGCTGCTGCCGCCGAGCACGCCGCCGCTGGTCCGGACGCTGGTGCTGGGCGACGCGGTGTACTGCCCCCCGCCGCTTCCGCCGGCCGCGGGGCACGGCTTCTTCGGCGACGCGGTGCGGCCGCTGGACCTGCTCGTCGACGGCCACTTCCTGTTCCTGGCTTCGGCGGGGACCGTGCACGTGTTCGACCTGTCGCAGCCGCTCAACCCGCTCGAGGTGCTGACGATCCCCATGAGCCTGGTGCGCCCGTCCTTCTTCGTGATGGGGCTGCAGCTGGTGGGAGACCGGCTGGTGGTGTTCGGCCGCGACACGGGCATGGCGAGCCCACCGGGCGGCTTCTCGAGCGTCGCGGTGGGCGTCTTCTCGCTGGCGAAGCTGTACGACGAGAACGCGTCGACGCGGACGATCCAGGCCAGCGACGTGCTGGGCACGCTGTCGTGGTGGAGCGCCATCCCTCTCCTGTCCGGCGTCGTGACTCGCAACCGGCTGCTGCTGTCCTTCGGCCGGGACACGAACGGCGTGGTGGCGCCCTGGGGTTCGCTGGCGAGCGTGGACCTCACGCCGGGCCTGGACACCAGCACCCTGACGAACATGGTGGCGCCGAGCATCACGTACAGTGGCTTCACCGTGCCGGTGGCGCGCGCGGCGCTGGGCGGCAACTTCTTCTACGGCTCGAACGCGTTCGACGGCTTCCGGGTGACGGACATCACGTCAGCGTGGACGAGCTCGGTGACGCCGCTGACGGAGAAGGCGGCGACGTCGTCGGTGAACTCCCAGCAGTTCGACGTGGTGGGAGACCAGGCCTTCGTCGGCTCCGAGGAGATCGGCGCGCTGCGCGTCCTCGAGCTCGGTGAAGCGTCAGCGGGGCGCCTGTCGGTGTCGGCGCGCTTCGGCACGGGGACGGGGGCGCAGTCGGTGCTGGTCTGGGGCAACCAAGCCGTCGTGGCGCTGGACACGAGCCTGCAGTTCCTCGAGCTGGCCACGCCCAAGTCGTTGGGCTTCCGCGCCGAGGCGTCACCAGCGGGGCATCACCTCACGCTGCGGCCCGGGCTGCTGCAGACCAACTCGCTCCACTACGACCTCACGTCGGAGCGCCGGCCGCGGTTGCTCGCCAATGCGGGGTACCAGTCCATTGGCTGCACGGTGGGCGCCACGTGGTTCGACGAGAGCGAGGTGAACGTCGAGTGGTACCAGCTGCGCGTCCAGAACATCGCGACGTATGTGGACCGCGACGGGAACCTGACGGGCGGGACGACGCAGGTCATCGGCCTGTCGGCGCCGGGCGCGGAGCGCCTCTTGGACGTGGAGCTCTGGGGCAACTGGATGGTGCTGCTCACGATGACGTCGACCGGGCTCAACGCCGACGTGTACGACGCCCGCAAGCTGCGAGACAGGCAGGGGGTCGTGTTGAACACCGGCGACCGTCGCGTGCGCCTGCCGCTGCTAGCGATTGCCGACACGGCCACGCGGGACGGCATGGTGGCCGAGCTGTCGATCGCCGCGGGCCGCGCGGTGGTGGCCATGGACCCGACGGTGAGCACCGCGGTCGGCCCCAACCTGGTGTTCGCCGACCTCACCGGCGCCTTCGACGACGACGCGACGACGACGGTCACGGCAGCGAACGTCTTCGGGCCCTACCAGGCTCCGCCGGCGCGCGACGCGGTCATTCAGCACGGCACCGCTTACGTGGCGACGCTGGCGGGCCTCCTGGCGATCGACGTCGGCGCGCTCATGGACGGGTCGCCGGCCACCAGCCTGCCCTCGTCGCTGGTGCAGACGACCACGCTCAGTCAGTACGACTTCGACGGCGTGTTCGTGTCCGGGAGCATGCTGCTGGTGGCGCCGGGCGCGAACGGCGCGCCAGGGAACGGCGTGTTCGCGTTCGACGTGTCCAGCCCGCGCTCGCCAACGCTCGTCGGCAACTATCCGTCGGCACCACGAGCGTTCACCTGCCCCGCGCCGTTCCCGACGCGCATGCGGAACCGCATCACCGCGGCCGGCTCGCGCGCGTACTACCTGAGCAACGGAACGGTGCGGGTGTTGGAGCTGGAGTAGCGCTGACGGCGAGCTCAACGAGCCGGTGTCCGGTGCGTCGAAATGGTCCGGGCCCGGTTTTCACTGACGCCGCAGGCGCGAGCGACGCGTCTCGAGCCGTGGCCGTGCGCCCCGCTGCCGCCATGGCTCCGCGGCAACGTCGCGCCACCGCTCGCGGCCCGCGCGCTTTAGGTCAGCGCCGGCCGCTCGCGCCGGTACAGCTTCCCCCCCGAGAAGTGCCGACTCGACCGCCCCAGTGTGAGCTGCAGCGCGCGCTGCGCCAGGCGAGGCGGCCCAGCGATGAGCGTGACGTTCGGGTGGGCGTTCAGCAGCCCCATCAACTCCACGAAGGGCGGAACACCCTTGGCGTCGGCCAGCCCGTCGGCGTCGAAGTCGTACATGCACTGCAGGAAGCGCTCGAAGCGCATGCCCGGCGTGTGGACCGAACGAAAGCGCACCGGCCGCGCGGGGTCCGGATTGTGGAAGGTGTGCGGCACGCCCTTGGGCACCAGCCGGCTCTGCCCGGCGGTGAGGTCGACGACGGTGTCGCCCACCTGGAGCCGAAGCGTCCCTTCGATGAACCGTGACCAGCTCGTCGGCGTAGGAGTGCCAGTGAAACGGCGGGCCGATGTTCTCTGGGTCCTCGACGAACTCGCGTTCGACGGGGTCGAGCTCGCTGCGGACGCGCAGCACGGAGAAGCGGCTCTTCTCGTCAGGCCCCGCCGCGGCGCTGCTGCGCGATGCGGGCCGCGTCGGCTGTGCGCGCCTTCGCTTCTCGGGCAGCGAGGGTGCGCTCTCTGGCGTCGTACGCCAGGTCGACGAGTGGCCCGCGGCCCATGGCCTCGAGGTACTCCTCGATGAAGCGCATGCCGTCGGTGATGGCCTCCGGCGGAGGGTTCGGCGCGGTCGGATCCTTGAGGTACTCGGTCAGCGCGACGCTGAAGTTGGCCGCCGCGGTCTTCGACTGGGCGCCACCAGGCAGCGTCGCCTCGACGAGGCCGAGGACCGCGGCGCCCAGCTTCTTGACCGGCGCGGGGCCTGACAGCGCACGGAGGTTCGTCAGGATGTGTTCGCGCAGCACGCGCAGCTCCGGCGGCTCGGCGACGGTGTGCACTGCGAGCGCCTCGAGCTCGACTGGCAGCCCGCTCTTGCCGAGCTTGAGCTTCGACTTCGGCGCAGGCGGGGCTGCGGGCTTCGGCTTCTCGTACGGTCGCTCGTCGTCCTCGGGCGTGCTCGACCGCCGAGCAGTCGTGCTGAGCGAGGTCGCTCCGGCGCCGGCGCTCGTCGGCGAACGTGCGAGCGCTTGGTTCAGCCCGGTCTGTCCCTTGGCCGCGGGAATACCGCCTGGACTCGTCGGTGGACGGGCGAGCGCTTGATTGAGCCCGGTCTGCGCTTTGGCGACGGGAACACCGCCCGGACTCGTCGGCGGACGCGCGAGCGCTTGATTGAGCCCCGTCTGCGTCTTCGCGACGGGAATGCCGCCGGGATTTGTTGGCGGACGCGCGAGCGCTTGATTGAGCCCCGTCTGCGCTTTGGCGACGGGAATACCGCCCGGACTTGTCGGTGGACGCGCGAGCGCATGATTGAGCCCCGTCTGCGTCTTGGCGACGGGAATGCCGCCGGGATTCGTTGGCGGACGGGCGAGCGCGTCGAGGGTGAGCCCGGTCTGCATCTTGGCGACGGGAAGGCCGCCGGGACTCGTCGGTGGACGCGCGAGCGCTTGGTTGAGCCCGGTCTGCGTCCTCGCGACGGGAATGCCGCCGGGATTTGTTGGCGGACGCGCGAGCGCTTGGTTGAGCCCGGTCTGCATCTTGGCGACGGGAACGCCGCCGGGACTCGTCGGCGGACGAGCGAGCGCCTGATTGAGCCCGGTCTGTCCTTTGGCGACGGGAATGCCACCCGGACTCGTCGGCGGACGGCTCAGCGCTTGGTTGAGCCCCGTCGCACGCTGTGCCGCAGCGGCGCTCCGTGGCGCCGAGGGCTTGGGGTGTGCGCGGTGCTTCGACGACCGTGAGGACGCCACGGCCTGAGGAAGTTACCCGAAGATGCGCGCGTACGCGGTGGCCGCGTCGGCCAGCTGCATGTCGCGGTACAGGCGATCCAGCGGGCTCTCCAACTTGCGATCGGCCGGGCGCGCGTTGGCGAACGCCGCACGCCACAGCTCGCTGCTCAAACCCGACGTGCTGCCGGACGCGGGGGTCGCTCCAGCCGGCGCGGTCGTAGACGGCGGGTTGGACGCTGGAGCCTGAGGCACGCGGGCTCCGTTCGTCCCGAAGCTCGACCGCATGTCCGACGCGTTGAAGCTGGTGTTGAGGCTCGTGATGTTGTGCCGCGCCAGCTCGACCAGCTCACCGTCCTGCGTGACGCCGTCGCCGTTGCGGTCTTCCCAAATCTTCAGGCCACGGAGTTCTTCGCCGGTGACGGTCCCGTCCTTGTTCCTGTCGAAGTAGTGGCTGAGCTTCTCGTAGCCGTTCTGGAACGCGTTCTGGCCGTTCACGTCGACGTGGCCGAACAGCTCCTTGCCGCTGGTGATCTTCCCGTCGCCGTCCACGTCCCAGACGAGCAGGCCGTCGCCGCCGGTTTGCGGGTTCCAGGGCTTGGTCCACTCGTTCTCATTGCGGTTGCCGAAGTGGTACACGAAACGCTCGCCGCCCTTGCGCGACTGGCCCACGTTCTTCGCGGCCGGGTTGTTCTTCAGCTCGCTGACCAGCTTCCCGCTGGCGTCGCGGAAGTCGACGCGCATGCCCTCGCTCAGGCCGAAGCCCATGTCGCCGCCGCCGTTCCGGCGCCCGCGCCGCACGCCGCCCCATGCCTTGCTGCTCTGCATGCGCTGCAGCTCCGCGGCGCTGACCGTGCGCACCAACCGGCCCTGCGCGTCGAACACCTGAGCCGTCGTGCCGGCGGGCAGCTTGGGGGCGCCCTGGCCGGGTCGGCGCATGACCGACATCGTCGACCACTGCCGCGCGCTCGGGTTGAGGTCGAACCCGCGCACCGTCTGGCCTTCGAGCCGCCCATTGCCGGTGATGTTGCTGCCGGTGATGTCGGCCTGCCCGTTGCCGTTGAGGTCCAGGACGATGGGGCTGCGCTGCACCGTGCGCGTGCCTTCGCGCGCATCGAAGAACACGTCCCACATGGCGCCGGAGCCGCCCGCGGGAGGAGTCGCTTCGGTCGAGGGCGTCGCGGTCGGCGTCGGCGTCGGCGTCGCTTCCACGGTCGGCGCCGACGTCGGCGTGGGCGTCGCCTCGAGCGACGGAGGATTCGAAGGGGTCGGGCTCGCCTCGACGCTCGGCGCGGGCGTGCGATCCGCGACCGTCCCGACCGTCACCGCTGGGCGCTGCGGCTGCTCGGTGGCCACCGGCTCTGCCGAAGGGTTGGCGATCGCCTCGAGCACCATGCCTTCGGCGCTCAGCCCCGCCACGGGTGACGACTTGCGCACCGGGCTGAGGAACCCGTCCGCCACCTGCAGCGGCTGGTCCGCCAGCCGGTTGCCACGCACATCAATCGGGTTGATCCCCGTCGCTGCTCGACCCTGGACCGACGTGAGTGCGCGAATGGTCATGTGGGTATTCTCGAATTCTTGGAATTCTAGTTGCCGTGGATCAGCTCCTTTCGGCGCAGCCATGGCCCGATACTGAAAACCCGCTTGGCAAATTCCGGCTGCGTTTCAGGCACCCGCGCGCCGATACTTGTCCGAATAGCCCCGCCACAGGAGCCTCACCCATGGCCACGACCGTCTCCCAAGTGAACAGCAGCACCGTGAACAGCACAGGGGGAACCCGAGCAACGGTGCGGAACGGAGACACCGGGCCCAACGTGAGCCGCCTGCAGGAGCTGCTCAAGGCGCAGGGCTTCTACACGGGCAACGTCGACGGCAAGTTCGGTGCTGGCACCCAGACGGCGGTGAGCGCCTTCCAGAGCAGCAAGGGCGTCAAGGCCGACGGCGTCGTCGGGCCGCAGACCTGGGCGCTGCTGGAAGCTGGCGGCGGCCAGGTGCAGCCTCCCCCGCCGTCGACGGGCAGCACCCGGACCCTGCGCGTCGGCGACGAAGGTGCGGACGTCCGCGAGCTCCAGGGGCTGCTCAAGGCCAAGGGCTTCCTCACCGGCAACGCCGACGGCAAGTACGGCGACGGCACGCGGGCGGCGGTGGCGGCCTTCCAAGAGCGCAACGGGCTGCGCGCCGACGGCAGCGTGGGCCCCATGACGTGGGAGAAGCTGCGGTCCAGCAACACGGTGGGCCCAGGACCGACGGGGGAAGATCGCCCCGTCGACGCCATGGACTTCAACAGCCTCAACAACTCCCGCATCGACACCGACTTGGGCTCGCGCGGTCCGGGCTGGGTCACCTACAACCGCGACGGGAACGACCAGTTCGGCACCCCACGCACCGTGGCGCGGCTCAAGGCCGTCTTCGCGGAGTGGAACCGCCGGCACCCTGACTCGCCGATGTCGGTGGGCGACATGAGCCGCCGCGGCGGCGGGCACTTCCCTCCGCACTCGACGCACCAGAACGGCAAGCAAGTGGACCTGCGCCCGCAGAACCGAGGCGGCGACAACACGCCGATGACGTGGCAGAGCGGGCAGTACAGCCGCGAGAAGACGCGCGAGTTCATGAAGCTGGTCAAGCAGATGGTGCCCGGCACGCGCTTCCTCTTCAACGACCCCAAGCTCATCGCTGAAGGCCTGTCCTCCCGCGCCGGCGGGCACGACAACCACCTCCACTTGATGTTCCCGTAAGGCGCGCGGCGGCCGACGACACCCTTCGATCGCCTCGCGAGACAGTAGACGTGTCGTCGGCGCGCGGCCCTCGCGCCTCGAAGGTCCGGCTCGTCTCACCGCCGCGCTCGTCGCTGCCCCCAACGCCGTGCGAATCGCCGCGAGAAGCGGCCCTCGCATGAGGTCAGCAATGACCCAGGCCAACCTGCGACCCGCGCGGTAGACGCGCGCGCATGCGACTCTTCCCCGTGTTCTGCGCGGTGCTGGTGAGCGCTTGCGCGCACCGCCAAGGCAGCACCCAATTTCCGTCCGAAGCCACGCTGGCGGCGCTGCGCAAGAAGCCCCGGCCCAGCGAGGTGCTCGCCCGCAAGGAAGTGCTGGTCGACCGCTGGGCGCTGGCGGGGCCTTTCCCTGCGACGCTGGGAGTGACGCCGAGGGTGGGGACCAACGCCTTCGAAAAGCTGGTCGACGAGCAAGCCGCGGCGCGGCCGGGGCTCGTGGTGCACACCGACGACATGGCGTGCCTGGCGCGGGAGGTGGGGCGCTTCGTCCTCGAGCACGGCGCGGCGCCCAGTTCGCTCATCGACGACTTCATGGCGCTGCGCTGCGGCACCACGACGAGCCAACACACCCAGCAGTGGCTCAGCGGCGACGCGCCGGCGGACGCCACCGACGACGCGCTCTTCGCCCAGTGGGAAAAGCAGGCGCGCGAGCAGGTGAAGGCCGCGGCGAGCGGCGGGACGAAGCTGGTCGGCGCGTGGTTCGGCCGCAAGGGCGCCAAGGCCGTCTTCCTCGTGGCGGCGGGCGCGCGCGAGCTGACCCTGGCGCCGGGCATGCCAGCCCGCGTCGACGGCGGTGTGGTGCTCGAAGGAGAGCTGCTCACCCCGGGCAAGGTCGGCGCGTCGGTGACCCGTGGCGCGCTGGGCTACGAGGACTGCGTTCGAGACGACGTGCCGGCGCCGCAGTTCCGGGTGCGCTGCCCCGTCGTCGCCGAGGAGCCGCTGGCGCGCGTCGCGGTGCACGCGTTCCGGCCGGGCCGACTCTTGGGTGACGGGGTGCTCGAGGCCTTCGTGTACCCCCAGGGCACGCCGCCGAACGAGTTCGTCCGCGCGCCGGTGGGCGCAGCCCGGCCGTCCACCATCGAGGCCGAGTTCTCGCGGCACTTCGTCGACGCCGCCAACGAGGCGCGGGCCACGCTCGAGCTGCCCCCGCTCTTGGTGGACACCGCGCAGTCCGACGTCGCGCAGCAGCTGGCGCCCATTTACTTCTCGGCGGCGCGGGAAGACGCGCAGGTGCACGACCAGGTCGCCCTGGGCCTCATGGCCGGCTACCAGGTGCAGGAGGCGGTTCGGAACGCGGAGTTCACGTCTTCGTCCGTCACTTCCTCGGACGCCGAGGTGCTGCTCGAGGCGACGCTGAGCAGCCCGGTCGGGCGCAAGGTGCTGCTGTCGAAGGACGTGGCGCGCGCGGCGGTGGGGACGGTGCTGGCCAACGGCCGCGCCGGGGTGGTGCTGACCACCTACGCCACCGTCAAGGCGCAGGACTGGCGGGAGCTGACGACGCAGGTCATCACCGCGCTCAACGCCAAGCGCCGCGACGCGGGGCAGCCGCTGCACCAGTGGACGCTGTGGCCGACGGACACCGGAGCGCGGGTCGCGAACGCCGTGCGCGCCGGCCAGCTGTCGGTCGAGGACGGGCTCCAGGAAGTGCTGGACGACACGGCGCGCGTGGCCAACCGGGCGGTGCTGGGTTGGTCCCTGACGGCCCACGACCTGGACGACATCGACTTCCCCAAGGAGCTGTTGGGCCCGGTGGACTACGACCTCTTCGCCACCGCCACCTTCGAGCGGCCCAAGGGCGAGCCGTGGGCGCGCTACGTCATCTTCCTCGTGCGCGCGGAGAAGACGCGGGCGCAGACCGCGGCGCGCTGAGGCGCCCGAGGCGTTCCCCGGGACACGGCACACGGCGCGCGAGGCGCCGCCCGTATCACCGGCGGGTGAACTGGTCGACGCGCGGGTCGATGACGTCGACCGTGCCCGTCTTCGGGTCCCGCCGAATCCAGATGAAGTCCTTCCAGCTTCGGGCCTTGGGCTGCTCCTTCTTCACGGTCGGGCCGAACTTTTCGGTGAGGATTTTCGACAGGTTGGCGTAGGGGTTCGAGGCAGACGCGGCGGCGGGGGTGCTCATGCGGAGGCTCCTGTGAGGGCAGTAATGCGGTGCGTTAGCGCCATTGTCGGACCCACCCGGCGCCGCGGTGTTCGGGCGGATCGGGAAGGACATTTACTGTCAGATGTTCGGGAGCGCCGGGTGCGGTAAAGACCCACGGCGCTCCGGCACGGTGAGTTGGCTAGCGTGCGGCGCTCTTTCCCCAGCAGGAGCGCACTTTCATGACCGACGTGAAACGGACGACGACGGGCGAGCACGTGTCCCTCGCAGAGCGGGAGCGGCGCGCCGCCGAAGCCCGCCGTGAAGCGGCCGCAGCGCAGCTCGCCGCGAAGCTCAAGGGCACGCGGACGGGCACCAGCGCGCCGACGCTGGCGGCGATCCACGGCGGCTCGGGCATGGACGTGTCGGTGCCGCGGTCGGCGGCGCTCCCGCAGCCCGTCGAGTCCAAGGAGCCGACGTTCAAGGTGAACGCCGCGCTCGTCGGCAACCGGCTCACCAAGCCGATCGACGGCGGCGTGCGGTCCGAGGTGGCCGCGAAGGGCGAGTTTGGCGCCGACTTCAAGGCCGCCAACGGCGTCGGCGTCAGCTTCAAGGCGACGGGCTCGGCGAACGCGACCAGTGAGGTCGTCGAGAAGGACGGGCGCACCAGCTTCACGTTCTCCGCGAAGGTGGAGGGCCAGCTCTCCGGCGGCGTCAAGGCGCCGATCGCCTCGGTGAGCGGGTCGGCCGGCGCGGGGGCTGATTCGAAGTTCCAGGTGTCGATGCCGACGGAAGCCTTCAAGGCGCTCGACCCCACCAAGTTCAACCCGCTCGACGCGAGCACGTGGCCTGCTGGCACGAAGGTGCGCATGGAGGCCAGCGCGTTCACCAGCACCGCCTTCGCCGCGTCCTTCCGGAACTTCTCCGTCGAGACGTCGAGCAAGGACACGCAGGGGCACATGCTCGAGCTCGAGAAGCTGCCCGACGGCAAGCTCAAGATGACGTCGGGGCCCAACCAGGCCTTCGACCGCAGCACCGCGTTCGGCGTGAACGTGGGCGTGGCGTCGGCGAAGGTGGGCCGCGCAGACGCGCTGGCCGGCTCGCAGATCCGCACGGCCACGTTCGACCTCAACACGCCCGACGGGAAGGCGGCGTTTCACCGCGCCCTCATCGACGGGCACATGCCCAGCACGAACGGCAGCGGCGTGAGCGACGTCTCGAAGACGGAGCGCATCGACTACACGTCGAGCTCGTCGCTGAAGCTGGGCTTGGGGACGCTGTCGACGACGCTGGCCGGCCCGGAGAACAAGGGCGGCCTGGTCGTCACGACGAACGCCGACGGCACCAAGGACGTCACCGGCACGCTGCGCTACAGCGACGGACCGGCGCTGACCGTCACGCGCAAGTTCGACAAGGACGGCAAGGAGTTGGTCGACGCGCGGCGCTACGCGCTCACGGTGACGCCGCCCGACGCGCAGACCGCGAAGCTGTACAACACCGTCGTCACCGGGTCGCCCAACGGGCCGTTCAAGGCCGGCCAGCCCGGGACGTTGAACTTCACGCCGGAGCAGATGAGCCAGCTCGAAGCGCTGGACGCCAAGCGCCTGGCCGGGAACCCCCTGGCCAGCTCGCCGTGGACGTTCCGCGACGCGCGCGGCCGACCCGAGACGCAGGGCCACGAGGCCTACGCCATCGCGCTCGCGCGCAACCTGTCCGGCGGGCCGCATGGCTTCCCTGAGAAGTTGTTCGCGCTGGTCGCCGCGGATCCACGGCAGCCGCCCGAGAAGTTCCCCGGCACGGCGAGCTGACCCAAGGAGCGGCGCCGAGGGCACGGGTGCGACACAGCGCCCTGCCTGTGACGGTGGCGCCATACGGCAAGATCCAGGAACGGGCCCGCCTTCGAACGCCCGCCGTCGTGCCGAGCGACGTAAGCAGTCGTGACAGTGTCCCCACGGAGCGCCCGAAGCCCGGACACGACAATCATGCAGTTCCTCATTCGCCCCCCACGCAAGTGACTACGGCCGTTTTCGGCCACGTTCTCGCCCTCACCTGGAGTGCCCCATGTCGATCTGGACCAACCTCAAGACTCGCATCTTCGGCGCGCCCGCCACGACGTCGGCGTCCGGAGGCGCCTCGACGACGAAGACCAAGGGTCCTCAGTCGCTGTTCAGCGACTCGGGGATTCAGGAGCGAGCCAAGACGCTCGCGAGGAACTCGGATCCAGCGCGGAGCCAGGCAGGCATCATCCTCCGCGCGGCAGCAGGCGGCGAAAGTGGCCTGCGCCGCCACTCCATGGAGATGAACAAGAGCCTGTCTTCGGGAGAAGGCGACAGGGCCTCGCGGGACATGAAGGAAGCCTCGTCGGTGGTCTCCAGCGCGATCGCCAATGGGCTTCGTGACGACTCGCAGCCCAGCGAGACCCTGGACCGCCTGTCCGCCATCGTCGCTGACAAGTCCGCTCGGCCGGCTGAGCGGGCGATCGCGCGGTCGATCTTGTCGGAGCTGTCGGTCGATCGACCCGGCGCCTGGACGCCGTGAGCCGGCGGGCCCAACGAATCCACGCGCTGAGTCGGTGAGGCGGCGTTCGCTGGCCCGCTCGGCATTCGCCGCGATGGGACGCGCGCGGCCCGCGCGTCACTCAAGGCAACGCGGCACGCGCCCAGCCGCCGTCGGTGCGAACGAAGACGTGCTCACCTTTGGCATGCAGCACGAGGCGCTCGGGCGTTGGCCACTCCAGGCAGTCGATGAGCAGGTCGCCCTCGTCGCGCGTGAGCTGAACTCCCGTGGAGACCTGCTGCTCGATATCGAGCCAGGAGTCCAAGCCCTCCCCGAATACCTTCGCGAGCGAAAGCACGACCTCCCCCCCCTCCCCGAAGCTCGCCTCGGCGACGCGGCCGTCGTCGAGCGGGCTGTCGGCACGCGCGACATAGCGCATGCCCCAGCCCCCATCCGGCTTTGGCTGAATGAAGAAGTCCCCGATGTCGCTGCTGCGCAAGAGCACCTTGGGCCCGCGCCACTCGACCGACCAGCGCGAGGAGTCCGCCGCGCGCGTTTCGACCTCGTGCACGAGCGCGCCGTCAGGCCGGGAGATGGACACGACGACGAGGCCGTTCCGAACGTCAGCCTCAACGAACAGCCCGGCGTCCGCAGACGGCTTCCCTCGCCCGGACAGCGCGGGCCCGAGCGGCGCAGCCGACGGCCGCGACGACCACCAGAGCGAGCCCACGGCGAAGACCACGCCCGTGAGCACCCCAAAGGCGATCAGTCGACCGCGCGTCGTCCCGTTCTCCATGTCGTGTTCGCGACCCTACCGTCACGTCACCGCCCGAGCACGCTGCGGATTTCGGCCGGACTCCGATGACCTTCCGGAGCCGTGGCGACCCTCGCGGCCACACAACGGACGTTCGCAGCGCTGCCGCGGACTGAACGAGCTGCGGGCGAGCTCGGACCGGCGCGACATGGCGTCACCTCACGAGCCTGCTGCTGCGACCGTCGTCGCGGTGCTCGACCACGGAGGTCTTCGACGGAACGCGCCTGGGCTCGCGCGCGTGCTCGCGCCCGAGAACCTGCTCAAGAAGCAGCTCCCACCCAAGTCGCTCGACAAGATGCGTGAGCTGGGCCCGACAGCGTCGACGAAGGCACCAGATTCTGAGGAGCGGGCGCGCTCGACTCCGTCGTCATCGACGTCGAGCACGGCTGGCGACGGGTACTCGTGGCGCACATTGGTCGCAGCCTGAGGTACAGGTGAGTCATGCCGTTCGGGCCCTTTCGTCAGCGTCGCTTCACTCTGGTCGCCCTCGCCGTGGTTTCTCTGGCCAGCGGAGCCCTGTGGGCGGGAGGCAAGAAAGAAGGTGAGCGCTGCGCGCTCACGAAGGACTGTGCCGACGGACTGATCTGCGCAGAGTCGATCCGAGGAGAGACGCCCAAGCGTCGACAGCAATGCGCGAAGCCATGCGCCAACGACACCGAATGCCGAACCGGTGAGGGCTGTCGTCTCGCTCGCGACCTCACGGCTTTGGGAGACACGCAGCGCTCCGTCTGCTTCTTGAAGTGAGCGTCGACGTGCCGCGCTCGGGAGGGCGCACGACAATGGCGCACGTGCTCACGCTGAGGAACCTGCTCGAAAACCAGGTGCCACCCAAGTCGCTCGACACGATGCGTGAGCTGGGCCCGACACCGAACCTCCCTCAGAGCGAGTTCACGGCCCCTTCGAGCCCATGACGACCTTCCTCAAGGGCTGGCGCGGCAGAATCGTCGCCGCGGTGCTGCTGCTGGCGTGCGTCGTGCTGTCGTGGGTCGTGCTGCTGGGCACGTACGTGGTGTGGCAGCTCCGCCAGACAGCCCATGCCCAAGACATCCCGTTCGACCGCGTCGCCTGGCAGGCCCCGCACAGCCCCGCCGACGTTCGCTGCCGCATGCAGCGCGATCTCGAGAAGAACCACCTCCGAATCGGCATGACCCGGGCCGAGGTGGTCGCGCTGTTGGGCGACGGGGGTGCGACGAAGCAGCGGCTGAGCTACGCGCTCGGCTTCTGTCACCCCTTCGGCGTCGACGGATACACCCTGGAGCTCGACTTCGACGCCGAAGACAAGCTGATCCGCGTCTTCGACATTCAGCACTAGCGAGAGCGCGCCTGCGCACGGCGGCCCAACGCCACACCCACCGCGCCACCGACCACCAGGCCCAGCGGTACGGCGACGAACCACGCGAAGAGCACGTCTTCGTACGACCCGCTGCCGTGACCGAGGGCCTTGAGCAGGAACACCGGTCCGAACAAGCCGGCGGCCCCGCCCAGCAGCGACCCGAGCAGTGCGCCCAGCCAACGCCCCATGCCGCGGTTGTAGCGCGGTTCTTCGACGGGCCTGTGCAGCGGTGCGCGTGCCTCGTTCGCTCCAAGTGCGCTGCTCCGCCGTCCGAGCAGAGCGCGCGACGCCAAGGCAGGCGCCGCCGCAACGGGCCGTCCCGCTTTTCCCAGCCGCGCTACGGTCCCCCCATGCGCGAACGGCCCATCGGTTGACGCTCCCACGCCCGCCTGGCTACCAGGTGAAGTTCGAGACGGTGCGCGGCTGCGGCGCGGACCTCGACATTCGGTCGCTCCTCGACCGCCAGCAATACGACGACACCGACGGGCTGGCCGCGGCCGCCGGCATCTCCCCCGAAGCCTGGCCGCTCTTCGGCGTGGTGTGGCCGTCGGCCCGAGTCCTCGCCGGCGCCATGGTGACGTACGCGCTGGGCGGCCAGCGAATCCTCGAGGTGGGCTGTGGACTGGGCCTCGCCAGCCTGGTGCTTCACCGCCGCGCCGAGGACGTGGTGGCCAGCGACTGCCACCCGCTGGTGCCGAGCTTCCTCGAGCACAACGCCACGCTGAACGCGCTCGTCATGCCGAAGTACCACCAAGCACACTGGAGCCGCGGCGCGCCCAGCTTGGGGTTGTTCGACCTCATCGTCGGCAGCGACGTGCTGTACGAGCGCGCGCACCCCGGCGCCCTGTCGAGCTTCCTCGCGGCGCACCTCGAGACAGACGGCACCGTCCTGCTCGTGGACCCCAACCGGCCGCAGCGGGCGCCCTTCACGAAGGCGATGCAACGGCTGGGCTACGAGGTGACGTCGTCCGCCGTGCTCAGCGCGCCGGGCCTCGCCGAGCCGTACCGCGGCAGCTGGCTGACCTGCCGACGCTGACTCGACGACTCGAACGGATTTCAGCGAACCTCGAACCGCCGGCCGGCCGCGGCGCTGCGGCTGGTGTTCAACATGACGTCGTTCTCCGCCGTCAGCACGCGGTTGAACAAGCCGCTCGAGCCAGCCAGTCGCCGCCGCGCCTCCGCCGACTGCCCTGAGTCCTTGGTGTACTCGACGGCCGTCAGCGGCAAGTCCGGGAAGCGCCGGCGCAGGTCCTGGAAGGCGGTCAGGTGCCCCCAATTCTCAGGGGTGGGGCGGCCGGACTCGGAGTGGAAGTTGCCGGTCTTGTCCCGCCACACCTTGTTGCCGAACAGCACGCTCTCCTTCTGCACGCCGGCGACGAAGCCGTCGGTCACCAACTCCGGGTGCAGCCGCACCAGCGCGTCGCCGTTCTGCAGCAGAACGCCGAACGCTTCGTTCCCCGACTCGCTGCGCGCGCGCCGGGCCATGTCCTTGATGTAGTCGACCGCGGGCTGCGTCGCGGCGCGCGCGGTGGCCAACGCCTTCGCGTCGCCTGCGAGCGCAGCGTCCAGCGTGGCCTCCTTCACCAGCTTCGACGTCACCACCGGAACGTTGTCGAGCATGACGCCGCCGAAGCCTGCCTTGGCCACGGCCACTGCTTCTCCAATGCGCTTGTCCCGCCACGCCGGCAGCTTGCGGAAGTCCGGCTGCACTTCGTCCCAGTCGCCGTCGTGGCCCAGCCGCGCCTTGCCGGCCCACGCCTCCGCTTCGTCGTCGGACTCGGTCTGAAACGCGTTGTTGTAGGCGATGGGGGTGATGCCGGCCCGCTTGAGCTGGGCGACGGCGGCCTTGTGCTGCGCGGCGGTGCCTTCCATGGGCCGCTGGATGATGGCGGCGCCCTTCGCGCCCGCATCGAGCAGCTTCTGCCTGGCGACGGAGAACGCGTCGCTGTCCTTCGGCCCGCCTCCTTCACCGCCGATGATGTACTGGAACCCCTGGTTGAGCGCCTGGCCGAGCGCGCGCGTCGCGGGGCTCTGCGTGCCCTGGCCCGCCGGCTGCGCCACATCCACCCGCGCGGGAGCCTGTGCCTGCCCAGACTGCGGCTGCGGTCGCGCCGGCTGCCAGGTGGGCGTCTGCGTCTGCGCCGGTGCGGGAGGCCGCTGCTGCTGCACCTGAACCTGCGACGTCGCTTTCTCCAGCGCGGCCCGCGTCTGTGGCCCCAACTTCCCGTCCACCTTGAGCCCCGGCTGCGTCCCCTGCCAGCTCTTGAGCGCCGCTTCGGTCGCCGGGCCGAACTTCCCGTCGACCTTCAGCGTGGCGCCCAGCGCGTTGAGCTGCTGCTGCAGCGCGGCGACTTCGGGACCGTTGGCCGTCTCGCGCTTGAGAATCTCCTGCGTGCCCAGCGCGGCTTGGGTCTGGGTTCCACTGCGGACGGCGGCCATGGTGATGACTCCTTGAACGGCGAACGAGGCGAAGGAAGACGTTAGCGCCAGCACGGGCGCCCGCGACGGTCGAGCACACGCACACCAGTCCCTTTCCTCGGAGCAGGCCTCGCGCCCAGGGAGGACTTGGTGTACCGGCCTCCGCGTCAGAAGCCCGCGGTGACCCCCAGCGTCAGCGTGTCTTGAAACCGGCTGTTGGGCACGTACGGGCTCCCCGCGCCATCACCCTCGACACGGCCAGCGAAGTACACGTTTTGCGCGGCGTGGTCGTGGCGGTACTCGAGCCGAAACGACACGCGCTCGTGCGGCCGGAAGTCGAGCGTGGCAGTGACGGCGCTGACCCACGGCGCCGGCCAGAAGATGGCTTCGGCCGTGCCTTGGCTGCCGCTCGCGCGGCTTTCGAAGAAGAAGTCACCGCGCGCGACGAAGAAGAAGAGCGGACTGAGCCGGAAGCGGGCGTAGGCCGCGCTCGCCAGCCAGGCGGACGTCCCGAAGCGGTTGGGTTCGAAGCCGCCGTTGACGTGCAGCAACAGCGACAGCCACGCGGTGGCGTGCCAGGTGACGTGCGCGTCGAAGAGCTGCCGCCACGCTCGGCCTTCGCTCGCGCCGACGGGCCGCTCGACCCCGCTCATGGCCAACAGCGACAGCGCGACGGTGGGCCGGGTGAAGGTGGCGTGGGCGTAGAGTGTCTTCTCGTCGTTCCCGTCGACGACGCTGTTCCACCCGTTGAGCACGCCCAGCGTCACGGTCCACGCGTCGTCCAGCGAGAGCG
Source organism: Myxococcaceae bacterium (assembly GCA_022842905.1). GTDB lineage: Bacteria > Myxococcota > Myxococcia > Myxococcales > Myxococcaceae > JALHOS01. The sequence continues at coordinate 21,957 of JALHOS010000048.1, forward strand.
CCGCGCGCAGGCCGGTGTGGAAGAAGGGCAGCCCGAAGAAGAGGTTCGAACGCGACCGTTCCAGTTGTCGCGCACCACCATGCCTTCGGGGCCAATCGGAGACAGGAAGACGCCCAGCGTGACGACCAGCCCGCTGAGCACGCCGAAGCGGTAGCCCGCGTAGGCCTGCTGCACGTACTTCCACAGCTGCGCGTCGGTGGCGTTGGTCCCCGGCGCCCCAGGCTTCGACGGCTCGGCGAGGTAGTAGGTCGACGGGGTGTGGCCGACCTGCAGCGCGAGCCGGCCGATGACGTCGGCGCGTTCGAACTGCGCGTCGAGCGCGACGTTCGCCAGGGTGAAGGTGTTGTGCCGGTTGTCGAAGCCCCGCAGGTGCGTGATGCCGTTGGACGGCGCGCCGAAGTTCCACTGGTAGTCGGCCTCGACGTACCCACTGAGCGTGACGGGGCTCGGCGGCGGCGCCGCGGAAGTGCCGGCGTCGGGAGAAGCGGCGCTCTGAGCGAAGGCCCGCAGGGGTAGCACGACGAGGAGGAGGGCCGTCAGGCGCATGGCGCCGCCGTCACAGCACACGCAGCGCCGAAAGCACGTGGTACGAGCGGCCGTGTCCATGCGCGTGGCCCTGCTCGTCCTCTTCTGCTTCGCGGCCTGCACGAAGGGCCCAAGCCTCATCGCCTACAACGTGTCTGCCAGTCCGCTCGAGGTGAGCGCAGGCGACGCCACCGAGGTGGTCGAAGCCGGGCGTTCGGTGACGTTCAGCTCGGTGCAACCCGGCGCGGCGCTCAGCGTCACGCGCGACGGCACCGTGGTGGAGCGGCTGACCTTGCCCAAGGCCGAGACGGCCAAGGCGTACGTGTACAACACGCTGCGCTCGGCCCACCTGGTGCTGGTGGACTACGGGCCGGCGTACCCGTGCGGGAAGAACGCGCTGTCGCCGGAGAAGCTCAAGGTGGTGGCCGACCTGTCCGAGGGCCCGCTGGTAGGCCTGGCGCAGGTGCCGCTGCTGCGCGACGAGCCGCTGCCCAGTCAGACGGCCGAGTGCGGCCAGAGCGTGCTGCGCGTCGAGGTGGCGCCCAAGTCGCTCGGCACCAACACGTCGCTCGAGGATTTCTTCGCCGACAAGCTGCGCCGCGAGGCCGCGCTCTGGCGGCGCTGACGCAGTCTTTCAAGAGATGGGCATGAACACCTTGAAGCCGCTGCGCCCGCCGGTGCCCAACGTGTTGCGCTCGACGAAGTCGCTCGCGCTGGAGCGGCCGTCTCCCAGCGTGATGGCGGTGTGACCGTACTTCTGCCCCGCGCGCGTCGAGGTGCGCTCCCACGTCAGCACGAGGCCCGGCACCTTCAGCGCTTCGGCCAGCGACAGGTTGACCTGCCGGAACTTGTTGCGCGGCAGGTTGTTGTCGACCTGGTTGCCGTTGCCCCACATGGGCACGCCGAACGTGCTCCGAATCGACGCGTTGACGCCGGTGGCGCAGCGGCCGCGCGTGTTCATGCTGTTCGCCGTCGCGCGGGCCACCTGAGCGAAGCGCTGCATGGTGGGCGTCACGGCGATGGACGGGCGAGCGGGCGAGGGGTTGCGGGCAGGCTGCGTGGCGCGGAACGAGGCGATGCGGGTCATGGTGGGCTCCCTTGTCAGTGAGTGTGCTGCTCACTGGGGAAGACACCGTCCTCTGGAGACCGCGCAGGAAAGCCTTTTGCCGATTGTTCGAAGCGCGGCGCGCCGACACCGGCCGCGCCAAACCGTCGCACACTTTTTTCAGGAGCTCAGTTGGTCCAGTACGCCTCGTCGACCGAGCCACCCGCGACGGGGCTGACCAGGGGCGTCACGCTGCTCGCCGGGCTCGTCAGGCTGGTCAGCACGGCGAGCTCGTTGACACCGTCCACCCGGAAGTCTCCGACGATGGCGAGGGCCGACGAGTCCGGGGCCCACGCGACGTCGTCGACGCGCGGCGTGCCGGTGGTGGGCAACGTCAACAGCCGCAGCTCACCCGAGCCCGCGGAGGTGGAGACGACGAAGGGCTCGAAGATGCCCGTCAGGGCGGCGAGGTAGTTGGCGGCGAAGGCGACGCGCTGCCCGTTGGGGCTGAAGCGCAGGGGTCGGAAGAAGTTCGTGCCCCGGCCGCTCGCGGCGGTGCCCGACGAGACGCGGGTGGCGGTGGCGCTCCCGTCCGCCGGGCCGACGAAGACTTCGTAGGTCGAGTTCGCCGCGGCCGTGGAGCCGGCGTAGGCCAGGCTCGCCCCGCTCGCCGACAAGCCGAAGGCGCCGGCCGAACCGTCCGCGAGGCCAGGGAACTGGACGATGCCGGTGCCGTCCGAGTTGGCCTGGTACAGCCTGAAACGCGTCTCGGCCTGCGTGCGCCCCTTCCAGAGCAGCTTGTTGGTGCCGGTGAAGAGGACGGGGCTGTTCGCGCCGTAGTTGGGCGTAGTGCCGATGAAGCTCGCGGACCACACGGCGATCGGCATCGGCGTCGTGACGCGCGTGTCGACGAGCCAGACCTCGTTGATGTTGTCGACGGTGAAGTCGCCGACGAAAGCCACCAGGGAGCCGTCGTGAGACAGCGTCGTGCCGACGGGGATGAAGCCAGTGGTGTTGCCGCGCGGCACCGTGACGTTGATGGGCGCGCCGATGCCGCTGGCGTTGATGACGAAGGACTGCCGGCTGCCGGCGTTGTCCATTTCGTAGAAGAGCCGCGTGCCGTCGGGCGAGTAGCGGACGAAGCGGCAACCCGTGCTCAGGCCCGTGGCCGCGGCTTGCTGCAGGGTGACCAGGCCCGTGCCGTCGTTGGCCACCGTCACCAGGTCGAGGCGACCCACCACGGTCGCGTCGGCGCAGGCGGCCACGCGGCGCCCGTCGCCACGCACGGCGAAGGACGACACCTGCGACTGGCCAATCGAGAGGTCCTGCTGCGCCCCGGACGGGAAGAGCCGGCGGCCGACGTGCTTGCGCGTGGTGCTCAGGTAGTTGCCGCCGAACCACAGCTGGCTGGTGTACACGCCGCCGTCGAAGGTCGCGCCGCCGGTGCCCGCGGTGCCGCCTCCAGCGCCCGCCGAACCGCCGCCGCTGCCGGCGGAGCCGCCACCGGCTCCTGCCGAGCCTCCACCTGCTCCTGCCGAGCCTCCGCCCGCGCCCGCCGTGCCGCCGCCAGCGCCTGCGGTGCCGCCACCGACTCCGCCCGAGCCTCCACCCGCTCCTGCTGAGCCGCCGCCACTGCCTGCCGTGCCTCCGCCGACACCTGCCGTGCCTCCGCCGACACCTGCCGTGCCTCCGCCGACACCTGCCGTGCCACCGCCGACACCCGCCGTGCCACCGGCGCCCGCCGAGCCACCCGCGCCTCCAGCGCCGCCCGTCCCGAAGGGGATGCAGACGCCTGCCCGGCAGCTCGTCCCCGCTTGGCACGCGACGCAGACCGAGCCGGAAGAGCCACAGGACAGATCGCCGGCCGCCTGACAGAAGCCGCTGGCGTCGCAGCAGCCGTTGCAGCTCGAGCCGCACGCGGGCTTGGTGGGCTCACACCCGAGCAACAACCCGAAGAGCAACCCACACAGCGCGGCGAGGAGAGAGCGCGTCATGGCGGCGGCTTGGCACAGCCAGCGCGCACGGGACAAGCGCGAAGCTGCGAGAGGACGAGTGTGCCGCCGAGGAACGCTCGGGCCGAGAGTCGCAGCAACGGCGACCTCGTGGACGCCGGGCGTGAAGGAGCAGACCGTTGCCCCAGACGGACCGTGACGACGCGAGCCGCCACGTCGTCAACGCTTCCTCGTCACCCCCTGCCTGCGCTCCGTCGGGGAGCCCTTCAGCGGTGCGGCGCGCCTGACGATTCAGAGGCAGGCGTCGACACACCGCGGCGGACCACCGTCGCGCATCTGCATGCAGGAGAGGCTCTCGCAGCGAATCGGGCCGCCGTTGCAGAGAGCGCCGGCCGGCTCTGCTGGGAAGCACTTGCTCCCGGGCACGTTCGGGAAGCCACCATCTGGCGCCGCGCAATACCCGACGTGGCAGTAGGGGCCCGGCACCGCCAGGCAGGGCTCGCCTATGAGCCCAGCGTCGCGGACGCAGACGCCCGATAGGCACCCCAACCCCAAGCGGCAGATCCCGGCACTCTCACTCAGAAGGCATGGCTGGCCGACGTCGGGACGCACGCGGCATCGCCAGTCGCCGGGGGCGGCGGCCGTGTCGGCGCAGCCCGTGCCTTCGGCGCACAGCACGTTGCTCGGACTGCAGGGGCTGCCGGCGTCCGCCGGACGTCTACAGCGGCCTTCGTTTCCAAAAATAGAGGTCGAGACGCAGACCTCCGGCGCGGGGCAGCCGTCGCGACGATCGCAGTACCCGCCCGAGCCGGTCGCTTCGCAAAAGCCGGCGTCGCCGCAGAACGTCACCCCGGTGCAGTGCTCACGGCGTCGGCAAGGACTTCCCGCGACGGCCGGGGCACAGACCCCGAGCGAGCCTGGACCGGCATCGCTGAAGGCTGACCACCCGACGCAGCTCGAGCCAAGGCTGCAACGAAACGCACCGTCCTCCAAGGGTTGGGAGTCACAGGCACCTCCATCGGTCACCGTCCGTTGAACTCGACAGATCGCGGTCGTTCGGTCGCACGCGAGGGCGCCGCACCGGCCTTGGTCACAACCCGTCCCGACGCAGGTCCCGGACGCCGCGCAGCTCGAGCCCAACACCGAAGGCTGCGTGCAGCGACCGACGACACACTGGGTGTTCCCCGCGCACACGGTGCCCGCACCGCAGCCTGCGTCCTCCGGCGCCATGACCGTCGGCTGGCACGTCGAAACAGCGCAGTACAGGCCTGCGCCACAAGCCGAGCCGTGAGCGCACGGCTGCCCCGCGCCCGGGGGTGGCGCGCACACCGCCCCGCAGCCGACACCACAGACCAGCCCTTCGGCGCAGCCACTCGAGGAGTCGCAGCGAGCGCCAGCGTCCCGGCGAACGGGAATCAGCGCGTCCGGGCAGAGGAAGAACTCGTACGGAACGGTGGCCCTCGAAACGATGTCGTCGCACGGCATCGCCGCGAACTCGGCCACGCAGGCAGCCTCGGCGGCCGGGTCGCGCGTGAACTGGGTGTGGCTCAGCGACAGCGACAGGTTCAGGCGGGAGAGGTGCGAATCGACGCAGGCTTGCGCTCCCCCGGTGAACACGACGCCGCACGCCTCGGCGCGCGCACAGAGGGGCCCGTAGAGCGCGCTGAAGCTGTCACGGAGGATCTGCGGAAGCTGGCGGCGCCCGCCGTCGAGCGAGCTGCCAGCACCCGAAGTGCCGCCGACGCCCGCTGAGCCGCCAACACCTGCCGAGCCGCCGACACCTGCCGAGCCGCCGACACCCGCTGAGCCGCCAGCACCCGCTGAGCCGCCAACACCCGCTGGGCCGCCAACACCCGCCGAGCCGCCAGCAC
>JALHOS010000049.1 GCA_022842905.1 Myxococcaceae bacterium
GCTCTCGCTCCGCGCCCTTGCGCTCAGCGACCGCTGGGACTCCGCCATGAACCTCACGCTTGCCCCGCTGCGCCGCGAGGTCTGTCGGGCCGCGTGATCAGCATGGGACCCCGACCCGTTCGCGCTTGGGCGCTCGACACAGCATCATGGGCGCTGTGGCCTGCGTTGCTATCCTTCGCCGTAGGTGCTGCTTGCGGTGGCCAGCCCTCGAGCCATCCCGATGACTCCAGGGAGCAAGTAGGTGCACGGCGCGATCTGCTGGAGGAATGGACCGCGCCCAATCCGATCAGCCGGTCAGTCGCCACGCTAAACATCAGCATAAACGCCATCGACGAACTAGCAGGCTTGCCAGCGCACCTCGTCCCGCCGTCGCTCGAGGTGCTCGCTGCGCTGGCCGCGAATCACGACCCGGCATCAGCGTCAGAGGTGAGGGCAGCCCTCACCCTGGCATCCCTTGCAAACTCGCCCTGGGTCACTGGCGTTTGGGCTTCAGACACGAAGACGGCGACTACTGAATCGACCGTCGTATCGGGGCGCTTGTTTCTAATCCCGACAGGTGTGGCCGCACGCGAGGTGAATGGCGCCGCAACTGTGGCGCAGTTCAAGATCGTCTTGTTCAGCTCAGAGCAGACATTTTCCGACCTGGCGTGGGTAGGGAGCGACCTGATTCTCGGGCGCGCCGCGTCCGGCGCGTCGGGCGACACGCGATGCTGCGGGCCGGCGATCATGTGCGAGAGCGGAAATAGCTGGCCGCCGCCGTGCAGTTCTGGGAACAACCTCTGCGGCGACATGGCAATCGTCCCGCCTGGCCAAGCAGGGCTGAGTGGCGTGGCGCTCCAACCCGACCGGGCCCTCACTACCGTGCAGGTCTTTCCACCTCCTGCTCCGGGCGGGGACCTCACCTATACCTGCGCGCCCCGACGGGACCCAATGTGTGCGGCGGCGAGCTTCGCTTGCAACACGTTCTTCGAGAACGGCGCGCTTCCTGGCCAGACGGAGAACGTGACGGTGCAGACGGGCTCTGGAAATCAGTGTGCTCCCGGCCAAACAACGACCATCAACCCGCGCCCGATTCCGAAGCACTGTCTGTACGCAAACGAGGGCGGCGCAGCAGAGACCTACGGGGTCGGCGGTAGGGTCGGCGGCGCCGGCAGGCCACTGCCCGTCTGTGACGGGCGCTGCATGGAGTGCGAGTCCTCGTTCGCACAGACGAGCGCGACTGGTCGACCTTGGCAGTGCAACTTGATGGACCCCGTGCCCGGCTCGGGCGTCTGCGAGGACTCACCGGCGAGCCGCGAGCTGGAAGAGCAGCAGATGCGCGCTACGGCCGGAGTGCTCCCGGGCGGCTCAGGCGAGTCCTGCGAGTGGGTGCAGACCCATCAGGTTGGGGGCACCGGACAATACGACCAGGGATTCCAGGCCTGTACCGTCTGCGACGCCCAAAGCTGCCACAAGGAGGGCCGGCCTTCGTTCCACCACCCCTACGCCAACGAAACCAACCCGGGCCAAACCGTCGTGGCACCGAACGCCCTCGCTCAGCGGGGCAACGGGACCACAGCAAACACAGTCAACGACCAGCAGCAGCCACCAAACGCGCCCGCTGCTGTGCCGAACAAGGCTCCTGCCACGGGCAAGACGCCGCCCGCGAGCAAGGCGCCGGAGGCCGACAAGCCCCCAACAGACGGCCAGAAGCCAGCGCCGAACAGCACCGACAACAACCAGACGACTCCGGGTCAGACGGTGGCGAACCCGGGCCAGGCGAAGGCCGGCGACCCGGTGAACGTCGTCAGCGGCAGCTTCGACCTCGAACAGACGGACCTGTCCTTCGACGGTCCCCATCGCCCGCTCACGCTCACCCGCGTCTACGACTCCCAGTCGAACGTTCGGAGCGAACTCGGCGTCAACTGGACCCACAACTGGGACGTCCGCATCGTTCCGCTCACGCGCGGCAATACGCCGCCGTGGCTCGACCCCTACTGCGCCGGGTCTCCCGACGTGACGACCTGCATCATGCTTCATGCCGCCGGAGCGACCCGCGTCTTCACGCGTGACACGAAGTCCGGGCTCTTCATGCCCCAGGCGGGCGACATGACGACCATCGCGAAGACGGCGACGGGGTGGGTTCAACGCGCGGCCGATGGCTCGTATCGCCAGTTCGATGCCGACGGGTACATGACGCGCGACGCGGATCGCTTCGGCAACGGCTTCTCCTTGGCCTGGGAGCTGAACCCCTTTGGGCTCCTCGACAAGGCGCTCTGTCCCACGCTCATCACCCAGCCGAATGGAACGGGGCACTACGTGTTCGGACTCGGTCCGACAGGCGAATACACGTCCGACCACGTGCCCTGTGACGTCCTCATGGGCCTCACCGGGCGCAAGCGCATGCTGAGCGTGGCGCCACAGCTCACCCCCGCGTTCAGCGAAACGGACCTGCCGACCTGGCCTGGGATGACCACGGACATGACCAAGGCGAGGGAACTGCTTCTGTACCTCCAGGGCACTCACGGACGACGGACGGGAAGCGGTTCACCGTACGGTCAGCGAAGCAAGCGCGTGCTCTCGGTCACAGACGACCACGGGAGAGCCCTCTCCTTCGTCTACTACTCCACTGCCGACCGGACTCCGGTCGGGTCTTCGACCTTGCCCCACGCCGGCCTGCTCCATCAGGTGTTCGGTCCGGGCGACACCATCGTCACGTACGGCTACGGCACGACCGCGCAGCTCCCAGACCACCTCAACGCCGCCTTCCTCGTCAGCGTTCAACGCAGCGATGCCGTGGGCGGAGGCACGTCCGTGATGCCGACGCCCGAGCGCATGACGACGTTCGAGTACGACTGGGCAAGCCTGACCGCGCGCGCCGCCGACCTGGCGCAGGTCGGCGTTCGCTACAAGGCGTATCTCGATACGTTCAGCAACTGCAGCTACGCGCTCGCCAACAACTGCAGCAGCCCGCCGCGTCCGGTCATGAACGGGTTCCAGCTCGCGCGGAACGACGGCCAGATTCAGGCGTACGTCGACACGCTGGCCGAAGACCTGGCCGACAACATTCGCACCGTCACCAACACCACTGCCGGATCCAGCCCCATCGTCGAGTCCGAGACGCGGTACGAGACCGACCTCTACAGCGACAACTTCGACAAGGTCGTCAAGCAACGCTGGGGAAGCTCTTACGCGACCCCGTCGGCCCCTGGCGGCGGCTGGCTGACGACCTACCCCGAGGCGAGCTTCAGCTACGTCGAGGCGGGCCCGGCGAACCGCGGCACCGACGAGGTGACCAACCTGTCGAGCGTGCTCGACGGCGTCATCCGCGCGCGGTACCCGCTCGAGGTTCCCCTGACGGAGTTCCAGCACCTCGGCGGTGTCCTTCACAATCGTTCTGACTCTTCACCGGCGAACCCCAGACCCTTGGCTCCGATCGCCATCGGCGACCAGTGGGGCACGCGGGCACCCAATCCACAGGGCAGCGTCCAGGCCTGCAAGCTGGGTGAGGTGCAATGGAAGCAGTCCTTCCTGCCGACCTACCGCCCCGAGTTCGACTACTACGGACCGTCGTTGACCCAGGCCGATCCAGAGACACCGACACCGGGCGTCTCGAATGAGCTGCAGCTCAAGCGCAGCGTCATGTCCTGCTCTCAGTTGGCCGAGGCGCAGCTGTGGGACGCCAAGCACAACGATCTCGAGTGGGAATGGCAGCGGGTGCCGAACGACAACACCTACTCGGCGCATCGCGTGACAGGGCGCCGCAAGTACATCAACGCGAACGCGAACCGAATCTGCGCCTGGACGCGCGTCGTCGACCGCGACGGCGCGACGCACGTGTTCGGCCTCAACTACATGGGTCGCCAGCTCGTCGACGCGGTCTTCGTCGCGACTGGCGCGAGCCCGGGCTGGCGCTTCGCTGAGACCCTGTACAACGCCGACGGCAACGTCATCTCCAAGCGCCGCACGCTGCCCGAGAGCGAAGCCTGGTCACCCAGCAAGGGCGACACGCGCTTCGGCTACTTCGACGTGACCACGACGCCGACCAACGACGTCGCGACGACCTTGCCCGCGTGGTGGCTGCGCCGCGGAAACGTCATGACCATCATCGAGCGGCCTCGCGGCGGCACGGTGTCCGAGGTCGACGAGCAAACCGGCGCGCCAGTCGTCACCACCGGCCGCTTCACCACGCTCGAGTACGAGCCGTTCTTCAACCAGGTGCTCCGGACCACCCGCGGCTGGCGCGACAGCCAGGGCCAACGCCAGGTCGTGAGCACGACGACGGCGACGTTCGACTACCAAGAACCGGCGATCGACTCCCCCGCCATGAGCGAGCTCGCGCGGGAAGTGCAGTCCTGGGGCTTCCAGTTTGGCGTCGACGCCGCTCGCAACGTGGACCCGGCCTACCTTGCCGCGCACCTGCCGACGCTGCACGACCTGGGCGACGTGAACAGCGACGGGCACCTGGGCCACACCATGCGCGGCCTGCCGATCCAGGTGACGACCACCAGCCCAACGGGCCAGCGCGAGTTCCGGCTCTTCCGCTGGGCGAAGAACGGCCGGCCGTACTTCATTCAGCGAGAAGACGGCTCGGCGACCGCGGTCGAGTACTACAAGCCACTGTGGTCGATGTGGGGCTCGGTGACCGGCACGGTGCAGGCGATCGAGAACGGGCCCGTCGCACTCGTGCGGCAGTTGCCGCGAACGACGAACGACAGCGGACCAAACCGAGCGCCCTGCCCGCTGCTGCCTGGGCCTTATCAGTGGCTTTTGGACGCGAACTGCAGCAGCCCGCTCGGACCTCAGCTCGCCAGCGCGCTCCGACTGCCCGCCGGCTTCGACAAGCTCATCACCGACACGCAGGCCGTCCCGAGGACGACTCGGTTCGAGTATTCGATGCTCGGAGAAACCAGCCGGATCATCCACTCCGATGGTTCACAGGAAGCCTTCGTCCGCGACGCCGATGGCCGCGTGCTCGAGCACAGCCGGCTGCACTCGACCGGGCAGGTGCACTCGTCTGTCCGGTACTTCTACGACACGTCCATGCACGTGAAGGAGGTCCGACGGCTGGACGGAAATGGCGCGAGCCTCGGCAAGACCTTCAAGGTGCACGACGAAGAAGGGTCGCTGATCTGGGAGTGCTCGGAGACCGAACCTGGCAGCTGTCCTGTTGGAGCGCCGCCCGTGTACGCGAGCGGGAGCGCGCCGGACGCGCGCTATTGGTACTCACCAGAGGGGCACCTGTGGTTCGCACGCGACGCAGAGAACACGTTCACACAGTACGTGCGTGACGCGCGCAAGTGGGTGACGCACACGAACGTCCAAGGAGGATCGCAGGTCCGACAGGCGGCTGCCGTCTACGACGACGACGGGAATGTGGTCACGACGATCCGCGGAACCGTGGCGCCGGCAGTCGAGATCGAGACGACGAGCTACGACGGCTATGGGCGCCCCGCGGCAGTCGTCGACTCCGCGCAGGTCCGACACGAGGCGTCGTGGGCGCCGAACGACACGCTCCGGAGCGTCGTCTCCTCTGAGAATGGCGCAAGCGGTGGACTCCAGTGGAGCGTTCGGCTCGTCCGCGACTCCTTCGGCCGCGTGGTCGAGCGCTACGTGAACGACCAGTGGGTCGAGGGCCTGAGCCGGCTCGCGGGCGGCGCGGTGTGGCGCAGGCATCGCCTGGGTGAGGAGCCCGAGTTCTTCACGTACGGGGCTGACGGCCGCGTCGCGTACTCGGAGCGCGAGTCCGGCGAGGTGTTGCAGATCTTCGCGAGCGATCCAGTCGGCCGCGTCGCCGGCGCGGCGACGGTGCGGAGGAAGAACGGACAGGTGTTCACGACCGCATCCGTCGCGGAGCACGACCTGACGGGCGGGGTCATCAGCCGCGTCGAGTCCGGCGCGAAGGACGGAGTCCCGTCGAGGGACCGGGCGACGACGTACCTGAGGAACGCCTCTGGGTTCGTGCTGGGCACCACCGACCCGCTCGGCACGACGACGGAGTTCGTGCGCGACTTCCTCGGCCAGCTCAAGGTCAAGCGGGAGCTGCACGAGCTGGGAGACCAGACGACGACGTACTCGTACAACCGCCGCGGCCAGCTCTTGACGGAGACGGACGCGGCGCAGCAGACAATTCAGTCGACCTACAACGGGTTCGGCGAGCTTGCGACACGAACGACGCCAGCGCAGCAGCCCGTGCTCGAGGTGTTCACCTACGACGGGCTCGGGCGACGGCTCTCGAGCTCGCGCGGTGGAGAAGAGCTGTCGTACGCGTACAACGGGCGGGGCCTGTTGCAGAGCATCACCAGCGCGACGCATGGGCTCGAGCGGGAGTTCACTTACGACGAACTCGGACGGCTGACGGCCGCCCAAGCGCACAACCCGGCACTTGGAGGCCCAGGGGCGGTGGTGCCTTCGGCGGAGCGAGTCGTCGTCAACCAGCGCACGTACGACGCGCTGGGCGCAGTCGAGACCGAGGCGACGAAGGTCGGGACTCGCCCGACCCGCACCGCGTTCAACTGGTGGTATCGAATGCCGACGTCAACGTGGCGTTTCGCTCAACACCCGAACGGTGCCTCCACCTCCGAGTTGACAGATGGTCTCGGCCGCCGAGCGCTGACCTATCGGCCAAACTGGCGGACGACGAGCGTCGACTACCTCGGCGAGCTGCGTCGGACGGTGTCTTCAGACAAGCCAGGCAGCCCATTCCGGCTCAAGACCGCGTTCGACGCCTTCGGCCAGGCAGTGGAGTGGAAGTACACGGCCGTCGACGTCGACGCGAACGGGAACCCGGAGGGCGGCGGCGGGACTGCCGTGTGCCCAGGCGGCTGGGACAAGTCGTGCGGCGAGCCGGTCATGCAGATCACGGCGGCGCGGGACGCGGTGGGCAGGTTGCTGAGCTACGAGAAGCGCATTGGCGTGCCGTTTGAGCCGCTGACCGAGTCGTGGCGCGGCTACACCTACTCGGCGCGCGGGCACGTGCGGGCGACTATGGAGGCGCCGGGCGTTCAGTTTGGGGTTCCGCAATACCAAGCGTGGAACGAGAATGACGTCGAGGCGTACGTCGGTCAGTACGGTACCTCGGGGCGGACCTGGAAGTACGACCGTGACCCGTCGGTCGGCAACCTCACCTCCATCACAGAACGTGACAGTCTGGAGCCGCCGCGATTCGACAACGCGGCACGCGATCCTGGGCACCAGCTGAAGCAGTACGAGGTCGGCGGGGTGTACCAGGAACGCGAGTTCGATGCGTCGGGCCGCGTGGTGCGCGAGGGGGATCGGTCCTTCTCCTGGGACTCGTTCGGCCAGCTCACACACGTCCGGGCCGTCGGCACGAACGCGGTGATTGAAGTGCTGCAGTACGACGCGTTCGGTCGACTGGTGACGCGACGGACACAGTACGGGCTCGACGAGGAAGTGGCGTACGACCGCGGGCAGATGGTCGCCGCCTGGGACGACGTCGGGAACCAGAAGTGGCACGTGCTGTGGGACCAGGGCGTGGACCACATGCTGGCCGCGTATGTGAATGGCGTTGAGTACTTGCCCATGCACGACGGGAAGGGGAATGTCGGCGGGTACTACAACGCTGACTCGAACCGGCTCGAGACGACGGCTGAGTACACTCCCGAAGGCCGTGTGTCGCAGAAGGACTGGGTCGCGAACACGACATGTACGGACACGGGGACGACGTTGTGTCAGCCGATGCGCGACATTCCGTTTGGGCTCCATAGCGCGTACACGTCGAAGAGGACCGCGTTGGTGTACTTCAGGAACCGCTGGTACTCGCGGAACGCCGGGGAGTGGCTGAGCCAAGACCCGCTGGGGACGGTGGACTCGGCAAACTTGTATGCGTTTAACGGGTTTGATCCGGTGAATCGGAGGGATCCGTTCGGACTCGCGAGCAAGGGACAGGCCGATCAAGGCAAAGAGTGCAGCGAGTGCACGTTTGAGGATGACGAGATCGTCGTCGACACTCCCCCGAAGCCGGGACAGCCGAAACCCCTCGAGACTGTGGTTCGCGCGCCACGGGTTTCCGTGTCTGCGAACCACTGCGTTGGCCCGATGTGCGCGAGCGGACCGACCGACCGAGGAAAGCCGCCCCCAGAAACGATGTCGGTGGTTCCGGCGAGCCCGCAGCAACCGCCGGGACCACCGCCACCACCGCCGCCCCCGCCGGCGCCGCGCGGGCAGCCACCAAGTCCTGGGCCCAAGTCGTGGACCCCTGGACCCCAAGTGCCGTCGCGACCACCTCCGCCCCCGGGTCCCAGTCCGTCGAACGTGCCCAGTGCAAGCCCACGGCCCGCTTCGCCGATACCGGGGCCGACTCAGCGGATGCCAGGACTCGCGGGAACCGCTGCGGGTTGGTTCGGAGTTGGGATCGCCGCCTGTGAGGCAAGCGAGTCTTGTAGAGCGGCTGTTGAGGCGGCAACTGACCGCGTACGCAACCCGCCGCAGCCACCTGCACGCGACGGAACGGGAAAGGTGCATGATCCGATCCCGGAACGCGTTCCACCGGAGTGGACGAACGACCAGGTCACGGAGACCATCGAAGAGTTCGAGGAGAGCATCAAAAAGCGCGAGCGGCAGCGTCGTGAAGAGTGGGGGGACGACCCGGGACACACGGAACGAATTAGGCGCGAGCGAGACTTCCTTGAGAAGCTAAGGCGGCGACGTGACGACGGACCGAGTCCACGGCCAGGTCGGCGATGGTAGTATTGAGACTACACGGAGAGTTCGATGCCCAGTAATGACATGGTCGCCGCAACGCGGCTAAGTAGTTTGCTAGAGCAAGTCACTCAGAATCCACGGGATGGAATAACCCTGAACAATACGCTAGAGTTGCTCTACAAAGAGCCCTCCTGTGTAGCATTTGTTCTGCCTATCCTGTCTTCGCCGACTCCGGACGTCGCACGCGCTGGCGCCTTTCTGGTCAGTGAACTTGGCGCTCGGTGCTCGACTGACTCGGCTCGACTCGTGGTTGGGCTTCGCAGCCCGGATCCGTACGTGAGGTTCCACGTTGCCGAGGCGCTGGTCGAGTGCCTAGACTCACTGACCCGAACCAGCCTGTCTGCGTTACTCGCGCTCGTGTTCGACTCAGATAGGCGGGTTTCCGAGATGGCGACCCGCGCGGTTCTCCTTGTTCCGACTGAGGCAGGGCTTGAAGCCGCTTCGGCAGTGAGTGATCAGGTGTGTCGGAGCAGACTTACCGCGGCCCTGAGAGGCGAGCTGGGCACGGTCTTGGACGCTGAGCACTCGGGCCATGCCGAACTGAATCTGGCGGTCGCATCAGCCTTTCGCACAGGGGGAGTCAGTTGGACTGACCTGCAAGCGATGCTGACGACGGGCGGCCAGGCAGTGAGTCTGCTCAACTATGCAAATCGATCCTTGCGACTGCGCAGCGCTCGTCGGTAAGGCTTGGCGACCTACTCCCTATCAGGGCCCCAAGAACCAGCGGGATCACGTCGCGTTGTATGTCGCTGTGGTCGCAGTCTTCTTGGTCGGGGGATATACGCCGCAGTCTGCTTTCACCTTGCCGCCTCGATGGCTTTCGTCACCAGAGACACCCTCAAAGACATTCACGCGACCAGGCGCTACGAGCGTTGGTTTCGACGCCATCGCAGTGTCCGCGTCGCCGACGCCGGCCCCTCCCGAGTGGAGCCGAGACCGCGAGCGAGCGGGTCATCGGGCTCGGAGTAGTGCACGACTACTCACTTCGCGCGACCACCCGAGCCCCGCTGTGCACACCAACCTCGGCAATCGCTCGCTCCCACGCCGCCATCACCCTCGCCCACCCCTGCCCCGCCACAAACCGCCGCCCCTGCTCCCCCAGCGCCGCGCGCTCCTGCCCCACCCGCTGCACCGCCAGCGCAAAGCCCTTCGCATCCACGTACGTCACCCCCGCGCCGCTGCGCCGAAGCTGCCCCGCCACCACCGGCGACTGCGCGTGCCCCAGCACCGGCGTCCCCACCGCGAACGCCTCGAGCGTGACCAGCGACAGGCTCTCCAGCTTCGACGGCACGACACACGCCAGCGCGCCCCCGAGCGCGTCCCACTTGTCCGCCTCGTCCACCCGGCCCACCGCGTACACGCCCTTCCCCTTCGGCCGGTACGGCCCCGACCCCACCAGCACCAGCGCCGGCGCGTCGTGGAACTGCCGCACCAGCGCCTGGTGAAACGCGACCAACTCCGGCACGCCCTTCCCCGGCTCCATGCGGCCCACGTACAGCAGGTACCGCTCCGGCAGCTCGTACCGGCGCCGAAACCGCTCGGGCAGCACGTCGCTCGGCGCCTCGACCCCGACACCCACCACGTCCGCCGGCGCGGCGTTCGGAAAGCGTGAACGAATGAGCGCCAGCTCCTCGGGCGTGTTGCACAACAGCCGCCGAGGCGTCGTCAGCGCGTCTTCGAACACGTGGAACGCCAGCGGCGGCTCGTCGTGCACCGTCGGCACGAGCAGCGCCCGGTCCTTCACCAGCGGCAGGCCCCACACCGTCGGCGCGTAGAGGTACGTGAAGAACGCCACCGCGTCGAAGGCCTCGCTCGCCAGCGCGTCGAACAACCCCGGTGGCACCGGCCCCTGCTCCGCCAGCCAGTGCTCTTCGGCGACGAGCGACTGCGCCCTGCCGAAGCGCTCCTTTGAGAAGCGGTTGAACGCCCGCATGTGCCGCGGCCGCGCCACCCGGAACCGCCGCACGGTGACGTCGCCATCGCGGAACGTGCCTTCGGGCAGCTGGTTGTCCCAGACGAGGTGGTCCTGCGAGCAGCTCGTCAGCACCGTCACGTCGTGCCGCTCGGCGAGGCGGGTTGCGATCAGGCGCGCGTGGGCTTCGGCGCCGCCGACGATCGTCTCCCCGTAGCGCTGCACGACGACGGCGATCCTCCGACGCCGCGCTGGGCCACGCGCGGGTCGGGCGGGCCGAAACGGAGCCAGCGCCTCACCCAGCGCCGCCGCCGTCTTCTCCAGCGTGAAGTCCGCCAACCGTTCCCGCTGGCCCTCGACCAGCCGCTGGCGCAGCGCGGGCTCCAGCTCCAGCGTGCGCAGCACCTCCGCGAGCGCCGCGTGGTGTTTGGTGTCGAAGCACACGCCCCGCCCGCCGAGCGTCTCCGGCACCGCCGCTGCGCCGAAGGCCAGCACCGGCAGATCCGCCGCGAAGGCCTCGAGCAACGGCACCCCGAAGCCTTCGTGCTCGCTCATCGACACGAACGCGTCCGCCGCGCGGTACGCCGCCACCAGCTCCGCGTGCGACAGCCGCCCCAGGAACGTCACCCCCCCCTGCCGCTGGGCCTGCTCGCGCAGGGCCTTGAACGCCGCGCTCCCCGCCGCCGCGCCGCCAACGACGAAGAGCTGCGCGCCGGACGCGAGCTGCTGGAGCTCCGCGTGCAGCCGCAGCACGTCGTCCACCCGCTTGTGCGCCACCACCCGCGAGACCGTCAGCAGCCGCGGGCCGGGCAGCGCCTTGAGCCGCCGCAGCAGCCGCTCGTCCGCCTGCCCCACCGCGAAGCGCGCGCGCTCCACGCACAACGGCACCACGCGCACGTTCGAAAAGCCCGCGGCCACCAGCTCGCGCGCGTTGTACGCCGACACGCCGATCGCCACGTCGACGGAGCCCGCCAGCGCCGCCAGCTGCGCGCGCCCCGTCAGCAGCGGCTCTTCCAGGCGCGTGCCCGCATAGAAGCGCGCGGGGGTGATGTTGTGGAACACCACGCCCGTGCGGCAGCGCAGGTGCAGGAGCGTGCTCACCAGGCCCGACGCGATGCCGTGGTGGTAGAGCACCACGTCGTCCGGCGCGGCGCGCAGCGCGCTGATCGGCCGCACCAGCGATTCGAAGCCCGGCGCCACCTCTTCGGCGAAGACGTCGCCCACGAAGCCCGCGTGGCGCAGCGCCCGGCGGAACGCGATCGCCGCTTGGCCCATGGCGTCGTCCGGACTGAAGACGGGAATGAGCTGGTGAACGTGCATGCGCCTTCTGGCACCTGTTAGTCGTCCCCCGGGCGCGCGTCAGCGGGTTTCGCTGGCCTCGCTAGGGGGCCGTCTCTAGGGTGCCCGCGCCTTGCCACCTGAGGGACGCACATGACTTCTCGACTGTTGGCCGTGGGCCTGAGCCTGCTCGGCGGCGCCGCGCTGGCGCAGGGCGCGCAGACCCCCCAACTGAACGACGCGTACTCCGCCGAGCGGCTCCGCGTGGGCCTGACGCGGGAGGCACTGCTCGACACCGAGTGGGCGGCGATCCGCGACGGCTTCGGTTGGGACGTCGGGCTCATGCTCGGCTACGCGCACAACCCCGTCGTCCTCTACCGCACCGGCAGCGGAGAGCGCGTCGCGCCGCTGCTGCAGAACCGCTTCGGCGGCAGCCTCGTCGGCGCCGTCGGCTTCGGCCCGCGCTTCCAGCTCGGCTTGGAAGTGCCCATGGTGTTCGTCAACGAGCGGCCCACCCAGGCGATCGAAGGTGTCACCTTCGCGCCGCTCCCCAGCATCGCGGGCGTGGGCCTGGGCGACATGCGCGTCATGCCCAAGGTCGGCATCCTCGAGCACAAGCGCCACGGCGTGGACCTGGCGGCCATGGTGCACGTCACGCTCCCGACGAGCGGCGGCGCGCGCTACCTGGGCAGCCTCGGCCTCGGGCTGACCCCGGAGGTCGCCGTCTCTCGGCCGCTGGGCAACTGGCGCCTCGCCGGGAACGTGGGCGCCACGTTCCGCACCGCAGAGCCCGTCGTCTCGGTCAACCAGCGCGTGGACAACGAGCTCGATCTGCGACTGGCCGGCGCGTACCGCTTCAACCAGCTCGACCCCAAGGCCCTGCCGCTCGAGCTGGGGCTCACCGGCCAGCTCGGCTTCTCGCTCGAACGGCCGTTCGCCCGCGCCAACCAGACGCCCTTGGAAGGCCGCGCCTACGCCGCGTACGACGTCACGCCCTTCGCGCAGCTCTTCGGAGGCTTCGGCGTCGGCTTCCTCCGCGGCTACGGGGTGCCTGACGTGCGCTTCTTCCTGGGCGCGCGCTTCTTCTCCGCTGACAAGACGGTCAGGGAGCTGCCCAAGCCCGAGCTCGTCATGGCCGCGCCGGATCCGGATCACGACGGCGTGCTCGGCGACAAAGATCTCTGCCCGACCCAGCCCGAAGACCAGGACCGCTTCGAAGACCAAGACGGCTGCCCGGACCCCGACAACGACAAGGACGGCGTGAAGGACGTGGACGACGCCTGCCGTGACACCGTGGGGCCGCAGGACAATGTGGGCTGCCCCGACGCCGACGGCGATCAGGACGGCGTGGCGGACCGCGTCGATCAGTGCGCCACCGAACTCGAAGATCGCGACGGCTTCGAAGACCAAGACGGCTGCCCGGATCCCGACAACGACAAGGACGGCGTGAAGGACTTCGCCGACGCGTGTGTCAACGTGGCCGGCGTCGCCGAGAACCGCGGCTGCCCCGACGTCGACACCGACGGCGACACCGTCGTCGACCGCTTGGACAACTGCCCGAAGGAGCCCGGCAAGCCCGAGCAAGGCGGCTGCATGACCAAGCAGCTCTCGAAGATCGAGTCCGGCCGCATCGCGATCCTCGAGCAGGTCTACTTCAAGCTGAACAAGGCCGACATCGAAGCGCGGAGCTTCCCGCTGCTCGACAACGTCGCGTCGATCCTCAAGGACCACCCGGAGATCGGCACCATGCGCGTCGAAGGCCACACCGACTCGCAGGGCGACGACGCGAGCAACTTGAAGCTCTCGCAGGCGCGCGCCGACGCGGTGAAGGCCTACCTCGTGAAGAAGGGCGTCGAGGCGGGGCGGCTGGTGGCTGAAGGCTTCGGCGAGACCAAGCCGCTCGCCACCAACGACACCGTCGAAGGTCGGGCGAAGAACCGGCGCGTCGAGTTCAACATCGTGGGGGACGCGGCCGGCGTCCAGAAGCAGGACAAGGGCCCGTCGTCCGACACGTTCGAGAAGAAGAAGTGAGGAAGGCCACCGCCATGCGTCACTCCAACGTCCTTGCTGCACTGCTCACGACGATCGCCGGCGCGGCCCACGCGCAGGCCGTCGCCACCTGCGCGGTGTCCTCCGCGTCGACGCAGCCCTTCGTGGGCGAAGCGTCGTCCGTCACGGTGAGCATCTCCAACACCGGCGCCGGCACCGGCTTCGCGCCCGCCGTCGAGCTGTGGGTGCCCGCCGGGCTCACCGTCACCACGGCCAGCTCGCTGGGCAGCCCGGTGACGCTGACCTCCGTCGGCACCTTCACCGGCACGCCGCTGGTCAACCCGCTGACGCAGGAGCAGGTCAGCGGCCCGAACGGCGCGAGGCTCTTCTTCGCGCGGCTGCCGCTGTCGGGCCTGACGCCGGGCGCCGGAGCTCAGGCGCTGACCGTCAACTACACCGTGGCCGGCTCAGCGGTGGTCGGCACGCCGCTCACCGTCGGCGCGAGCTGCCTGTTCGCGCTCGGCAGCGCCGACGCGCTCAACAACCCGTTGGTCGACGCCGTGGTCCGGAGTGACCTGCCGACCAGCGGCTCGGACCAGAGCACCACCTCGGTGACGCCGTCGGTGCTGCGCTTCTCGAGCGCGTTCTCGAGCGCGGCGACGGCGACGGGCCCCAACTTCCCGCTGACGCTGACGCTGAGCGTCGACGTGGCGAACGGCGCGACGGTGAGCGCGGCGCAGATCCGCGACACGATCCCCGGGACGTTCCAGATCACCAGCGTGGTGGCGTCGAGCGGCGGCGTGGTGCTCGAGCCCGCGCCGATCCCCCTGAGCCCCGGCGCGACGGTGCGCGTGGACTTCGCGAGCATCACCGGCACCGCGGCGGCCAACGACGCGACGGTGACGATCAACGGCTTCGTCCCGCGCCTCGACTCGGCGAGCCAGCCGGTGCTGGACCCAGCCTGCGGCAGCGGCGCGACGCGCAGCATCGCCAACGCGGGGCAACTCAGCGGCGCCACGTACTCGAGCCAGGTGCTGACGACGGCCACGGCGAGCGCCTCGGTCACCGCCCGCGCCGAGGTCGTCCGCGAGACGATCACCAACGTCACCTCGCCAGGCCTCGCGCTGCGCCCGGGTGAGAGTGGCTCGGTCGCGCTGTCGCTCGAGGTCTCCGACTACTTCTCCCTCACCGGCGCCGGGCTGGTCAGCCGCCTGGGCGACGGGCTCACCTTCACCGCCGGCAGCGCGCAGCTCGCCAGCGCGCCCATCACGCCGCTCGTCGCGAGCGGCCCGGCCGACAGCACGCTGCTCACCTTCACCGTCGGAGCGCTGACCGGCAACGAGTCCGGCGGCACGCGGCGCGCGCTGACGTACGGCTTCACGGTGGATGAGGCGTACCAATCCGGGACCGTCTACGGCGGCGACAGCATTCCGACGACGCACACGCTGAGCAGCACCGTCACGCCGGCGATGTGCAGCTTGAGCTCCACGGAGGCGGACGGCGTTCAGGACGCGACGGTGAAGATCGGCGCGGCCACGTTCACCAAGACGATCGCCGCGGTGAACGGCATGGCCCCGGTCGGCAGCCCGGTGAACCTGCGCCCCGGCGACGTGGTGACCTGGCGGCTGGCGGTCACCCAGCGCTCGGGCGATCACTCGAGCGTCGTCATCACCGACTACCTGCCGCGGCCGGTCTTCGACGCGCGCCAGGGCGGTGTCACGACGGCCAGCTTCGACACCGCGTCGGGGAGCAACCCGCGCTTCCGCTTCGGGCCGGGCAACACCGCGCCCATGGGTACGTCGGTCGCGGTCAGCACCACCGCCGCCAGCGCCGACAACTCGGTGAGCTTCACCATCGCCCCGGGCTTCCAGACGGCGCCCTCGCAGACGGTCACGCTCGTGATCGACTTCGACTACACGACGCAGCTCGCGCCGCGCGACGACGGCCTGGTCTTCACCAACTTGAGCCGCGCCACGCTCGGCGGCACGGGCACGGTGGAGACCACCGCCAACTTCGTCGCGAGCTTCGTCGACGAGCAGCCGCTGCTCCGCATCACCCAGGGTGTCGTGGCCGTCGACGGCGTCACCACGAAGCCGGGCACCAGCTTCACCGGGACGGTCGCTGGGGACGGCGCGTTCCCGTACACGAGCGCGAGCCTGCTGGCGAACCCCGTCACCAGCGACGTGCGCGGCTTCGACGCGCGGGACGTGCTGCGCTTGCGGGTCATCGTGGAGAACGCGGGCAGCTTCGCGGCGCACAACGTGGTGCTGCAGCACCAGGGCTTCACGGGCTTGAGCTGCGTGCTCAGCGCGCTGGCCGACGGAGCTGGGACCGCGATCGCGTTTACCCCGGCGGATCTCTTCGCGGTCGGTGGGCTGACCTTGCCCGGGACCATTCCCGCGCGCACGGCCGCGCCAGGCACCAACGTCGTGGTCGCCACCGTCGACTGCACCGCGCCGGCGACCGGCCTGAGCTTGAGCCAGGCCCTCACCGGGACGGCGAGAATCCTCGGCTACACCAGCACCCCGAGCAGCGGCCCTGGCCTCAACTTCGTCGACACGAGCAACCCGCCGCGCTTCACGTCGACCGCGACGCACGCGGGGTTGGCCGTGGCGATCGCCACCACGCCGGCCGCGCCCGAGCTCGTGGTGCGCGACACGCTGAGCTACCAGCTGTCGCTGACGATCCCCGAAGGCAGCTTCACCGGCGCCAGCGCGGAGCTGGCCTTCGCGGCCGCGCTCGCGCTGGGCGCCTCGTCGGTGAGCGACTTCACGCTCCCGCCGGGCGTCACCTCCATGGCCACGGCTTCGATCACCCCGCAGGGCACCGCGGCGACCTGGAGCTTCTCGTCACTGGTGAACCCGAACGACGACGCGCAGCTCGAAGTGGCGACCGTGACCGTCCCCGGCGTACTGCTCAACATCGCGCAGGCGGTGCCCGGCGCCCCGGCGAGCGCCACCCAAGCCACCTTCCGTTCGCTGAGCGGCACGACGGAGCTGGCCCGCGTGAGCAGCGCGGCGGTGACCGTGCGCCAGCCGACGCTGAGCCTGACGCAGAGCTTCTCGCCCAACCCCGCCGACCAGGGTGACGTGGTGGCGCTGAGCTTCAACGCCGTCAACGCGGCCGGCGCCGCCGCACGCACGGCCTACGACGTGAGCTTCACCGTCACCGTCCCTACCGGCTGCACGCTGAGCTCCCCGCCGACAGGCCTGGGCGGCACAGGCGTCACCGCGGGCGCGACGGGGCAGACGATCACCGCGAGCTGGACGAGCCTGGCTCCTGGGGAGACCGGAACCGTGCAGGCGCAGTGCACCGTCGCCACCGGCGTGGGCCTGGGCTCCTCGCTCGCCTTCAGCCCGTCCGTCTCGTGGACGACGCAGCCGGGCACCCCCGCGCAGCTCGGCCCCAACGCCGCGGCCGTCGAGCGCACCGGGCAGGGCGGGGTCAACTCGCTGTCGACGTCGCGCACCGACTCGCTGGCGATTCGTCCGCTGGTGCTGAGCGTGAGCCGCGCCTCCGATGCGGGGGTCGTGGTCGGCGAGCTCGTCGACTTCCAGGTCTCCACCACGGTCCCCGAAGGGCAGCTCGCGAACTTCACCGTGAGCAGCACGCTGCCCGACGGGCTGGTCTTCGTCAGCGCCACCGGCTTGTCCGTCTCGCCGACCGTGCAGTGCAACACCGCGACCTGCGTGCTGCCTTCCGCCGGCTCGGGCCTGTCCGTGACCAACGCGGGGCGCACCCTGGCGCTGGACTTCGGCGCGCTGTCGAACAGTGACAGCGACAACGGCAGCACGGAGACGTTGGCCTTCACGCTGCGCGTCGTCGTCGTCAACGTCGCCGCCGCGCAGGGCGGTGTGAGTCTGCCGGTGCAGCTGGTGGCGGGCAGCCTGTCGCCCCCGGCCATCACCCTGCGCGTGCTCGAGCCGCAGCCCACCTTCAGCCTGACGCAGTCGATCACCACGGCCTCGGCCGGTGACACGGTGCGGCTGACGACGCGAATTCAGAACCCCATCTCCCAAGCGAACAACGCGCCGGCGCGAGACGTCGTCGTCTTCCTGCCGCTGCCGGCCGGGCTGAGCGCGGTGCCGAACAGCTACGCGTCGAGCACGTGCCCCGCCAACCCGGATCTGACGGTCAACGCGAGCGGCGCCTCGGTCGGCTTCGGCACCATCGCCGTCGGCACGGACTGCACGTTCTCGGTCGACGTACTCCTGAACAACAGCGTCAGCCCGGGCCAGACGGTGACCTCCGCCGGGCGGGCGAGCTGGACCAGCCTGTCCGGTGACGTGACGACGTCGCAGTCGACCTTCAGCACGGTGGCCACGGAGCGCACCGGCGCGGCGACGAACCCTGGCGGCGCGCTCAACGACTACGCGCAGACCGGCCTCGACGTGACGATCTCGGTCGGCGGCGCGGGCTTCGCGGTCGCGCAGAGCCTGGTCTCGACCGACGCGACGGAGACCACCGGCTCGACGCTCGCCATGGGCGAACAAGCGACCTACCGCGTGCGCGTCACGCTTCCGCCGGGCACGGTCAACGCCGTGGCCGTCACGCAGACGCCGCCGCCGGGCCTGCGGCTGCTCAGCGTGAGCCTCGATCGCAGCGGCTTCAACACCGCGGGCACCGTGGGGACGGATCCATCCTCCTCCGCGCTCGGGCTCGACGCCGGCGTGCCGGTGACGCTGAGCCTGGGCTCGGTGACGAACCCGGCCGACTCGAACCCCAACAACGACGAGCTCGCGCTGGTCTTCGTCGCCCAAGCGGGCTTCCACCCGTCGGTGCTCGGCTCGGGCAACGCGCTCGCAGCGACGGCCACGGCGAACCCATCCTTCACGGGTTCAGCGTCACTGCCCGTCGCCTTCGTGGTGCCGCGCCCCACCCTCACCGTCTCCGCCACGCCCAACGCGCCGCCCGCCGCCAGCAACGTCGCGGTGTCCGTGCAGCTGTCGAACGCGACGGGGACCGGCCCCTTGAGCGGCGCCCGGCTCACCGTCACCGCGCCGACGGGCTTCACCTTCGCCGCGACGGGGAGCGACGGCCTCGACAACGACTCGAACGGCAGCGTCGACGAGCCGAACGAAGCCGGCTTCCTGTCCAGCAACACCGTCAGCCTGCCCCCAGGCAGCGCCTTGGCCGCGGGCAGCAGCCGCACGTTCCCCCTGCGCCTGCGCACCGGCACCGGCCTGCCGTCGACGCCGGTGCAGGTGTCGGCCGTGCTGTCCGACTACTTCGGGCTGCCCACGCTCGCCGGCCGCGCGCTGAGCCCCGCCGCCGACGCGCTGGACAACAACGGCGACGCCACCACCGACGAAGCGCTCGACGGCACGGCGACGGCGACGCTCACCCCGGCCTCCGGCAGCACCGACAGCGACGGTGACGGCCTGAGCAACGCCGACGAGACCCAGGCTGGCCTGGACCCCATGGACGCCGACTCCGACGACGACGGCGTGCTCGACGGCGCGGAGACCGACTGGAGCCTGGACACCGACGGCGACGGCGTCATCAACGCGCTCGATCCCGACAGCGACAACGACGGGCTGTTCGACGGCACCGAGCAGAGCGTCACGACGGCGGGCCCGGCCACCGACACCAGCCGCGGCGTCTTCGTGGCCGACGCGGACCCCACCACGCGCACCAGCCCCGTCATCGCCGACACGGATCGCGGCGGCGTGAAGGACGGCGCTGAAGACACGAACAAGAACGGCCAGGTGAACGCGACCGAGCGCGACCCGCTGAACGCCACCGACGACACGGGCGCCGACGCGGGCGTGCTCGACGCCGACGGCGACGGGCTGACGGACGCCGAAGAGTCGTTCGCCGGCACCAGCCCCACCGATCCCGACACCGACGACGACGGCCTGCTCGACGGGCTGGAGCCCAACTGGAACGTCGACACCGATCGCGACGGACTGATCAACGCGCTCGACGTGGACGCCGACGGCGACGGGCTCGTGGACGGGCTCGAGGCGGGGGTGGCCACTGCCCCGACCGGCACCGACGTCAGCAAGGGCTTCTTCGTCGCCGATCTCGATCCGGCGTCGACCACGAAGGTGCTCCTGCGCGACAGCGATCGCGGCGGGGTCAGCGACGGCAGCGAAGACACGAACAAGAACGGCCGCATCGACGTGCGTGAGACGGATCCGAACCGCGACACCGACGACACGATCGTCGACACCGACGGCGACGGCCTGTCCAACGACGAAGAGACGCGGGTCGGCCTCTCGCCGACGGACCCCGACACCGACGACGACGGCGTGCTCGACGGCCGCGAGCCGAACTGGAGCACCGACACCGATCGCGACGGCCTCATCAACGCGCTCGACGCTGACAGCGACGGCGACGGCCTGTTCGACGGCACGGAGCTGGGCCTGACGACCGCCCCGATGGGCACGGAGCTGAGCCGCGGCGCCTTCGTGGCCGACGCCGACTCGCTGACCCGCACGCACCCGCTGCTCGCCGACACCGACCGCGGCGGCCTGTCCGACGGCGCCGAGGACACCAACAAGAACGGCCGGCTCGACGCCGCAGAGAAGAACCCGCTCCTCGCCTCCGACGACGCCGCCGCGCCGACCGACACCGACGCTGACGGGGTGACGGACGCGGAAGAGACGCTCTTCGGCACGAGCCCGACCGACGCCGACAGCGACGACGACGGCCTGCTCGACGGCCAGGAGCCCAACTGGCGGCAGGACACCGACGGCGACGGCCTCATCAACGCGCGGGATCCCGACAGCGACGACGACGGGCTCTTCGACGGCACCGAGCGTGGCCTCAGCACTGCCCCCAGCGCCACCGACACCACCAAGGGTCGCTTCGTGGCCGACCTCGATCCGGCCAGCCGCACCCACCCGCTGCGCGCCGACACCGATCTCGGCGGCCTGCGTGACGGCGTGGAAGACACCAACAAGAACGGGCGCGTCGACGCCGGGGAGAAGGACCCGCTCGCGCCGGCCGATGACGCGACGGCTCCGACGGACAGCGACGGCGACGGGCTGAGCGACGCGGAAGAAGCGACGTTCGGCACCAAGCTCAACGACGCCGACACCGACGACGACGGCGTGCTCGACGGCCAGGAGAACAACTGGCGGCAGGACACCGACGGCGACGGCCTCATCAACGCGCTCGACGTGGACAGCGACGACGACGGGCTGTTCGACGGCACCGAGCGCGGCGTCACCACCGCGCACCTCAACACCGACACCGCCAGGGGCTTCTTCGTGCCCGACGCGGATCCGAGCACCCGCACCAGCGCCATCGCCGCCGACAGCGACCTGGGTGGGCTTAAGGACGGCGCCGAAGACGTCAACAAGAATGGCCGCGTCGACATGGGTGAGAAGAACCCGCTGCAGCCCAACGACGACGCCACCGCGCCCGCCGATACGGACCGCGACGGCCTGACCGACGACGAAGAGCGCTTCGCGGGCACCAACCCCATGGACGCCGACACCGACGACGACGGCGTGACGGACGGGCAGGAGCCCAACTGGCGCCAGGACCTGGACGGCGACGGGCTGATCAACGCGCGCGATCCAGACAGCGACGGCGACGGGCTCTTCGACGGCACCGAGCGCGGGCTGACCCAGGCTCCGACGGAGACCGACGTCAGCAAGGGCGCCTTCGTCGCCGACGCGGACCCGACCACGCGCACGAACATGCTGCGCGCGGACACCGACGTGGGTGGCGTCGACGACGGCGCCGAGGACACCAACAAGAACGGCCGCGTCGATCAGGGCGAGACGAACCCGCTGTCGCCCAGCGACGACACCACCACACCGGCGGATCGTGACGGCGACGGGCTGACCGACGCCGAAGAGACGCTCGCAGGCACCAACGTCGCCGACGCCGACAGCGACGACGACGGCCTGCTCGACGGGCAGGAAGGCAACTGGAACCTGGACACCGATCGCGACGGCCTCATCAACGCGCGCGACGTAGACAGCGACGGCGACGGCCTGTTCGACGGCACCGAATCGGGGCTGGTCAGCGCGCCTTCGGCCACCAACACCGCCCTGGGCTTCTTCGTGGCCGACAGCGATCCGTCCACGCGCACGAACCCGCTCTTGGCCGACACCGATGCGGGCGGCCTCGACGACGGCGCGGAGGACCCGAACAAGAACGGCCGGCAGGACCTGGGCGATCGCAACGCGAACGATCCGGCTGACGACGTCAACGCCCCCATGGACTCCGACGCCGACGGGCTGAGCAACGCCGAAGAGCTGTTCTTCGGCACCAACCCGAACGATCTCGACACCGACGACGACGGGATGCAGGACAGCCTCGAGGCCAACTGGAACCAAGACGCCGACGGCGACGGGCTGGTCAACGCCAGAGACCCGGACAGCGACAACGACGGGCTCTTCGACGGGACCGAGGCCGGCGTCACCATGCCGGCGGCCGGCACCGAGCCCAGCCGCGGCTTCTTCAAGGTGGACGAAGACCCGGTCACGCGCACCCACCCGCTCGTGGCCGACAGCGACTTCGGCGGCCTGCGCGACGGCGCCGAGGACACCAACAAGAACGGCAAGGTGGATCCCGGTGAGAAGGACCCCCGCCTGGGCAGCGACGACGGCCAGCCGGTGGACGCCGACGGCGACGGGCTCACCGACGCCGAAGAGACGTTCTTCGGTTCGAACCCCATGGACCCCGACAGCGACGACGACGGCGTGCTCGACGGCCAGGAAGCCAACTGGAACCAGGACACCGACGCCGACGGGCTGCTCAACGTGCGCGATCCCGACAGCGACGGAGACTCGTTGATCGACGGCACCGAGCGCGGCGTCGTCGCGCCGCCCATGGGCACCGACGTGGGCCAGGGCGTGTTCCAGCCCGACGCGGACCCTGCGACCCAAACCAACCCGCTGCTGCCAGACACCGACGCCGGCGGCGCGACGGACGGCGCGGAGGACACGGACAAGAATGGCCGGGTCGATGCCGGAGAGCGCGATCCCAAGCAGAGCAGCGACGACGGCGCCGCCGCGGACACCGACGCCGACGGGCTGACGGACGCCGAAGAGGCGGCGTTCGGGCTCAACCCCACCGACCGCGACACGGACGACGACGGCGTGCTCGACGGCCTCGAGGTGCTCTGGTTCCGCGACGTGGACGGCGACGGGCAGGTCAACGCGCGAGATCCGGACAGTGACGACGACGGGATCTTCGACGGCACCGAGCAGGGTGTCACCGTGGTGTCCGCCGACACCGAGCAGAGCCGCGGCTTCTACGTACGGGACGAAGATGCGGCCACGACGACGAGCCCCGTGCGCGCCGACACCGATCGCGGCGGCGTGCGCGACGGCGCCGAAGACACCAACAAGAACGGCAAGGTGGACCCCGGCGAGCTCAACCCACTGGCGGCCGCGGACGACGTGATGGCACCGCTCGACTCCGACGGCGACGGGCTGAGCAACGCCGAAGAGCTGCGCCTGGGCCTCAACCCCACGGACATCGACACCGACGACGACGGCGTGGTGGACGGCAAGGAGCACGACGTCAGCGCCGACACCGACGGCGATCTCCTCACCAACGGGCTCGACGTCGACAGCGACGACGACGGGCTGCTCGACGGCACCGAAGCTCGCGTCACGGCGCCCAGCGCTGGCACCGACGTGGGCCGGGGCTTCTACGTGGCCGATCAGGACCCCAGCACCGGCACGAGCCCTGTCTCGGCGGACACGGATCGCGGCGGCGTCCGCGACGGCGCGGAGGACACGAATAAGGACGGCCGGGTGGACATGGGCGAGCGCAACCCGAGGGCCGCGGCCGACGACAGCCAGGCCGTCCCCGACGCCGACCGCGACGGGCTGACCGACGAAGAAGAGCAGCGCTTCGGTTCGAACCCCATGGACGACGACAGCGACGACGACGGCGTGGTGGACGGCCGGGAGCCCAACTGGAACACCGACACCGACGGCGACGGCAAGCGCAACGTGCTCGACTCGGACAGCGACGGAGACGGGCTGCTCGACGGCACCGAGCTGTCGGTGGCGACGCCGGCCGCCGGGACGGACTTGACCAAGCTCCAGTACCGAGGCGACGCCGATCGCACGACGCGGACGGGCTCGCTGCAGGCGGACACCGACCGCGGCGGCGCTCCGGACGGCGCTGAAGACGTGAACAAGAACGGCCGCGTCGACGCGAGCGAGACGGATCCGCGCGAACCTTCGGACGACGGGCGCGATCTCGACGCGGATGGCGTCGCGGACTGGACCGACAACTGCCGCGACACGGCCAATGGGGAGCAGCGCGACGGCGATGGAGACGGGCGCGGGGATGCGTGCGACTCCGACGACGACAACGACGGCATCGCCGATGGGATCGGCGTGGCGGGCGGTGGGTGCTCCGTGGGCGGAGGGCTCGGCGTGCTGCCGTTGCTGGCGCTGGCGCTCCGGCGTCGGCGGAAGGCGGCGCGCTGTGTCGCTCGCTCGAGCTGCTGAGGGGGGCCGCTCGGGCTCCTCGTGTGGGCCGTGACACGCTCGGGTTCGGGCCTCGTGGGAGGAGCTGCGGTCACCCGGCGCCTGGGTGACGCCGGGTCCCTCCTCACGCTCACCCGCGAGGGCTTCTGCCGTCCGAGCGGTGACCGTCGGACTTCGACCCGCCCGGAGGCACTCGGCCGCCGCCGTCGGAGCCTGGCGCGTCCTCGCGCGCGCTGCTCACCTTGATCGCCGCTTGCAAGGGCAGCGACGCCGAAGTGAACACGGGCGCGTCGGTGCGGGACCTCCGTCGGCTTTCGGAGCGAGCGCCCCGCGTCGCTGGACGACGCGTGCTCAAGGAGCAGGGCGACGGCGGCGTGCAAGCGAACCTCGCCTCGGTCCTCGAGCGCTTGGGAACGCGCGCGACGACATCGCGCTCCCGCTCGACGCGTCCGCGCCGCCTCCTTCGCGAAGACTCTCCCCTGGGCCAGAAGGAGCAGTCCCTCCGCAGCCACGTCACGTCGCGGTCGTCATCCGGCCATCGCTGAACGGTCGAAGGCGCGCCGCCAACGAGGACTCTCCTCTGGGCCAAAAGGCGCAGTCCCTCCGCGGCCACGTCACGTCGCGGTCGTCATCCGGACATCGAAGAACGGTCGAAGAGGCGCCGCCCAATGAATGCGCCGCGGCAAGCACGGAACTCACCGCGCATGGTGAACGCCCCCCGCCTGCCCGTGCTCGCCGCCACGGCCCTCGCTTCGCTCTCGGCGTGCGTCGCGCCGCGCCTCGAGGCCCGAAAGGAACCCGCCCCCTTCCTCGCCTGCCCGACCCACGAGCTGCATGTCGAAGGTCCGACCTGCGTCGGGACGTCCTGTCACTTCGCCCTGGTCGGCTGCGGTGAGCGCCTGGTCTTCGTGAGAAGCGGCCACGACGAGTGGACCTTCGTCCCTGGTGACACCGAAGCCGTCGCCCAGCTCGCCAGCCCGGACCCGCGCTTCGCCGCGGCCGACGATCCATCGAGCTGGTGGCCAGCTCAGAAGCTCGCGCCGCTCGACCTGCCGCGCCTGCCGCTCACGATGTTCCCGGTGGTGCGGCTGCCGATTCCGTAGCAGCCGCGCAGCGACCGAACGAACTTCCGCGTCACGCCCGCGCGACGGAGCGGTCGATCAGCGCCCGCGTCTCGGCGTCGAGCGCGACGAACTCCATGCCCGCCCCGTCCTGCGTCACGCGGGCCACCCGACAGAACGCGCTGATGAGCTGCGCGTCCTTCGTCGGGGAGAAGTGCACGTGCAGCGTGGTGTCCTTGGGCAGCGCGCGCTTGGTGTGGAGGAACAGCCCGCCGCGGCTCAGGTCAGTCGCGTAGTCCACGTCGAAGGCTTCATCGGCGGACGACGACTGGTGCTGCACGAGCATACGAACGGGGTGGCGGGCGTGCTGGCGGCGGTCCATGGGCTGCGCACCCTACCGGCGAGGGGCGCGCGCGCACCAGCCCCCGTCAGCTGGCGACCGGCAGCGGCTCTCGAGCTTCGAGAAACTCGGCAGGCACCGCCCCGCAGGCCAGCGCCACGACGCCCCCCACCATGGCGCACGTCGTGTCGCGATCGCCCAGGCCGGCGACGGTCCTCCAGAGCGCGTCTTCGAATGACGACAGCCCACCCGCGGCGCACCAGAGCGCGAAGGGCACGGTGTCGCTGGAGATGACGCGCTGACCCGAGCCGAGGCGCAGCGCTGCCTCCTCTGGGCTCACGTCTGCCAGCTGGGCCGCGCGCTCGAGCCCTTCGCAGGTCGGCCCCGCCGGCGTCCACCGACACACCTCGAGCAGGAACGCCTCGGGCGCACGCGGCGAGGCCCGGTGCTGACACGCCAGCGCGGCGGCGACCGCCACGGCGATCGCGCCCGCCTGCCCGTCTGGGTGTGCGTGGGTCACCACCGCCGACCGCCGGGCCTCGGCGACGACCCGCTCGAGTGAGTCGGCAAAGTACGCCCCGACCGGCGCCGCGCGCATGCCGCCGCCGTTGCCGCGGGAGCCCTGCCCATCGAAGACGGCCGACGAGACCAGCCGCCACGGCGCTCCGAGCGCGAGCTGTTGGAGAATGCCGTGGGCGGTCCCGCCGTAGCCTCGCGCCGGGTCTTCGCGGTAGCGCCGCCCGAAGCGTCGCGCGAGCGCCTCTTCGTCGACCTCGCCGTGCGTCGCGAGCACCTCGACGATGGAGGCGGCCATGGCCGTGTCGTCGGTCCAACGCCACGGGCCAGCCGTTGGCAGCGTGCGGCTGGCGATGCGGGGCAGCACGTCCTCCGGCGGGCCGAAGAAACGCTCTCCGAACGCGTCGCCGACGGACAGGCCGTCGAGGGCCAGCCGTGCGCGGCGCAGCCGCTCGTCATGATCGGGGGCGTGGCTCATGGCGCCATTCTGACGGCTCGCGGCGCGTCCCGTCGTGGTTCGTGAAAGGGCGCCGTGGCCTCGGCGTGGGTCAGCGTGAACGCGTGCCACATCACCTGCGTTGGGCACGCGAACGCGCGACGCTGAGGAACCACATCTCCCAGGCCGGCCCACCCGCCTTCGCTCAGTTGGGCACGCACACGCCGAACGCGTCGCAGCTCGTCCCCGCCGCGCAGCCGCCCGTGCAGCTCGTCCACGACAGCACGTCTGCGGAGGCCCCGACGTGCCCCATGGCCCCGGTGCCCGCGCCCGGAGAGCTCCCGCCGGGCCCGCCCAGGCCGCCCGTCGCCGCCGCGGGTGGAGTCAGGAACACGTTCACCGCGGCGATCGCCTGCGCGCTCACGTTGAGGCCCAGCACCCCGTACGACGGGCCGCCATTGCCGCCGGCGCCACCGCCGCCCGGCCCGCCCGTGCCTCCTTCACCGCCCTTGCCGCCGACCGAGCTGCTCCAGCGGTCCGCGTCGCCGCCGAAGCCCGCCGCGCC
>JALHOS010000050.1 GCA_022842905.1 Myxococcaceae bacterium
GCTTCGACCACGTCGCCGACCGCGACTCCGACGGGACGAAGCGCCTCGAGCACCTCGAACTGCACACCAAACACCAGCTCGGTGAGCCCGACGGACGTCGCGCCCAGGTGCGTCACCTCGAAGAGCCCGAGCACCGATTCCGTCAGCGGTCGCAGCGCGAGCGCTTCCTCGGGAGAGTCACGGAGCGCTTCCTCATAGCGGGCTCTGGCCGGTGTGCGCCCGCCCAGCCAGACCGCCGGTCGATCGCAGACGAACCACTCGAGGAAGCCCGCCATGCGCCGCTCGAAGTGCCGCTCGTCGTCGAACGCCTCTCCGAAGAGGGCCGAGTACTCCGCGCGCCCCGCAACCAACTCGGTAGCGCCGGCTTCGCTGGCCCAGGCGACCACCCGTTCCAGCGTCGCGGCGGGCTTCATGCGCCGGCGTTCGCACCGGCCATGAGCTGCGCGAACCGACCGAAGAGCGACCGCGCGTCGTGCGGCCCCGGCGACGCTTCGGGGTGGTACTGCACGCTGAACGCGCGCGCGTCGGGCACCGACAGCCCTTCGACGGTGCGATCGTTCAGGTTCACGTGGCTGACGTGGGCCTTCTTCCCGAGAGACTGCGCGTCGACCGCGAAGCCATGGTTCTGCGACGTGATCTCCACCCTGCCCGTCGCCAGGTCCTTGACCGGCTGGTTCGCGCCGCGGTGGCCGAACTTCATCTTATAGGTCTTCGCGCCGAGCGCGAGCCCGAGGATCTGGTGCCCCAAACAGATCCCGAACATGGGCACCTTGCCCATGAGCGCGGCCACGGTGGCCTGCGCGCCTTGCACCGCCGCTGGATCGCCCGGGCCGTTCGTCAAGAACACGCCGTCCGGGCGCTGCGCGAGGATCGCCTCGGCCGTGGTCGCCGACGGAACCACCGTCACGCGGCAGCCCTCGTCGGCCAAGAAGTGCAACATGGCCCTCTTCAGCCCGTAGTCGACGGCGACGACGTGGAACCGCGTCGCGACGGGCTTGGGCGCCGGGCCGTCGAGCGCCTGTGGCGTGGGCGCCGTCCACTCGTACACGCGCTTCGTGGTGACGCCGGAGGCCAGATCCAGCCCCTCCATGCTCGGCGCCGCCCGCGCGCGCTCAGTCAGCGCCTTGGCCGAGACCAGCCGATCGGTGGTCAGCACTCCCGACTGGGATCCGTGCGTCCGCAGGTGCCGCACGAGCTGTCGGGTGTCGACGCCCTCGAGGCCCGCGACGCCGTGTTTGGCGAGGTAGCCGTCGAGCGACAGGGTCGAGCGCCAGTTCGCCGGCGCGGAGGACTCACGGAGGATCATGCCGACAGCATGTGGGCGCTCGGACTCGCTGTCCGCGTCGTTCGTGCCCACGTTCCCCATGTGCGGGTACGCCATGGTGACGATCTGACCGACGTACGAGGGATCGGTGAGGATCTCCTGGTAGCCGAACATGGACGTGTTGAAGACGACCTCACCGACGGCCTCCGCGCCGCCCAGTGAGGTGCCTTCGAACACCGCGCCGTCCGCCAGGACCAGCCGGGCTCGGGCCGCGGCGCTCACCGCCCCACCTTCTGCGTCTTGCTCACGAAGAACTGCTCCACCGTCCGGTCCTTCGTCGGCCGCAGGAGCACGACGCGCGAGTAGCGCACCGCGATCGTCGTGCTGCCGCTGTCGGTCGAGGCGCTGACGTCCTCGGCGGTGACCCCGAGTCCGCCCTTCTCGACCTCGACGCCGTCGTCGTTCGTCTCGTAGTGCGTGCCGATGTACTCCAACTTGTTGACGACCCAGTCCTTGGCCTGCTCCTCACTGAGCTGGCCCGTCGCCACCAGGTTTGCGGCCGTGGTGACCACGTCTTGGACGTCGAACCGCTCCAGGTAGAACGGACCAAAGGTCACGCCCCAGAAGATCGCCGCGGCGATCCCGAAGATCGTCAGCAACCCCAAGATGTTGATCCGGCCGCCAGCTCGCATGCCGCGCGCGTAACAACCGCTCCAAACCGAATCAAGCGCCTACTGCGTGCCGTCCGTCGGCCGCGCCTCGTCCCCACACAACGTCACCGGCTGGAAGAACCGATCGGTCCGCACGCCGGTTCCTCCGAAGACGTCGCTGAGCAGCCCGCCGTGCCCCAGCGCGAACCAGATCGCCGTCGCTTTGCCCTTGATGTGCCCGAACGGCACGAAGGTCAGGCTCCCGCCGGCCAGAAAGCCGAAGCGACTGTCCGAGCTGTTGTCGCGGTTGTCTCCCAGCACGAACACGGCCCCGGCCGGCACGACGATCTCCTCGTCATAGCCCCGGCTCGCCAGCGGGCTGTGCCCCGTCCAGTGTGGCACCCCGTCGAGGGACTCCTGCGTCAGCGCGATGGGGTTCGGCCGCCAGTCGTTGTGAAACCACTGCCGAGGGGTCGTCAGCCAGGGGATCAGCTCGTCTGCCGGGCGTTCCCAGGTCGTGAACTCCACCGCCACGTCCTTCGACGGCAGCGCCTGGCCGTTGATCGTCACCTGCCGCCCGTTCATGCGAATGTGATCGCCGGGCACGCCGACCACCCGCTTGATGAAGTCCCGGTTGGGCTGGTTGGGGTTTTCGAAGACGATCACGTCGCCGCGCTTCGGCTCGCGCCAGATCACGAAGGGCACGTAGTTCGTGAACGGCAGGCGCACGCCGTACAGGAACTTGTTCACGAAGATCTGATCGCCGATCTCCAGCGTCGGCAGCATCGAGCCCGACGGGATCTTGAATGGCTCGAGCAACACCGCGCGGACCAGCAGGGCGATCGCCAGCGCCTTGACGAACCCGTCGGCGAAGTCGAGCGCCGACGCGCGCCGGAATTTCGCCAGGCGCCGGCTGATCTCCAAGTCCACCGCCGACGTCGCGGCCTTCACGGCGTCGACCCCGTGGCTCAACGCCCGCTCGGCCGCCGCGCGCTGGGTGACGACCGCCGCCAGCTCGTCCGCCGCCAGGCGCGCGCGGTTCTTCTCCGCCAGCTTCTCGAGCTCGGCGATCGACTCTTCCAGCGCAGTCCGCTCCCGCTTGTGGGCGGTCCACGACCGCAGCACCCAGCCGGCCACCAGCACCGCCGCCCACCACCAGAAGCAGACCGCGCCGACGGCCTTCATGCCCGGCTGCAGCCACCGGTACGTGCAGACGACGGACTCGACGATCGAAAGGTAGACGAGGAAGACCAGGCCCAGCACCGTCACCGGCGCCCACGGGCTGGTCAGCCGATCGAGCCAACGCACCCTCTTGGACGCAGCCTGCTCGGCCGAGCTCAGCTGGGCCCAGGCGGCGGAGCGCACCGTCATCGCAGGAGCACCACTCACGGCAGTTTCAGCCCTCGGTCTTGAGCACGGCCAAGAAGGCCTCTTGCGGAATGTCCACGGTGCCCACTTGCTTCATGCGCCGCTTTCCTTCCTTCTGCTTCTCGAGCAGCTTCCGCTTTCGGCTGATGTCGCCGCCGTAACACTTGGCCAGCACGTTCTTGCGCATGGCCGACACCGTCTCGCGCGCGATCACCCGAGAGCCGATCGCCGCCTGGATCGCGACCTCGAACATTTGTTTGGGGATCACTTCCTTGAGCTTCTCGCAGACCTCGCGCCCGCGGTGATACGCCCGCTCGCGGTGCACGATGATGCTCAGCGCGTCCACGGGCTCCGCGTTGATCAGAATGTCCAGCTTCACCAGCTCCGACGTGCGGTAGCCGGCGATCTCGTAGTCCAGCGACGCGTACCCGCGGCTGACGCTCTTCATCTTGTCGAAGAAGTCAAACACCACTTCGGCCAGCGGCATTTCATACGTCACGCGCACCCGCGTGCCCGACGTGCCGATGTAGTCGATCGCCTTCTGGATCCCGCGCCGCTCCTGGCAGAGCTTCAAGATCGCGCCCAGATGATCATTGGGCACGTGAATGTGGCAGGTCAGGTACGGCTCTTCGAGGTGCTCGATGTTCTGCACCGGCGGCAGCTTCGCCGGGTTGTCGATCAACGTCGGCTCGCCCCCGTGCGGGAACACCTTGTAGACGACGCTCGGCGCGGTGGTGATCAGGTTGAGCCCGTACTCCCGCTCGAGCCGCTCCTGGACGATCTCCATGTGCAGCAGGCCGAGGTAGCCACACCGAAAGCCAAACCCCAGCGCCGTCGAGGACTCCGGCTCCCAAGTGAACGCCGAGTCGTTGAGCCGCAGCTTGGTCAGCGCGTCGCGCAGGTTGTCGTAGTCCGAGGAGTCGACCGGGAAGACCCCGGAGAACACCATGGGTTTGACTTCTTTGAAGCCCGGGAACGGCGTCTCGCACGGGCGCACCGCGTCGGTGATGGTGTCGCCGACCTTCGCGTCCGCCAGCTCCTTGACGTTGGCCACCAGCAGGCCCACCTCGCCGGCGATCAGCTTCGGCACGGGCGTGGCGAACGGCGCGATCACCCCGAGCTCCTGCACTTCGAACTGCTTCTGGTTCGACCACAGCCGGATCTGCTGCTTGAGCGCGACCTGGCCTTCGAGCACGCGCACCAGCATGACCACGCCGCGGTAGTTGTCGTACCAGCTGTCGAACACCAGCACCTTGAGCGGCGCGTCCTGCGAGCCCTTCGGCGGCGGCACCGTCTTGACGATCTGCTCGAGCAGCACGTCGATGTTGACGCCTTCCTTCGCCGACACCGGCACGGCCACCGACGCGTCCAGGCCGATCACGTCTTCGATCTCTTCTTTGGTGCGATCGACGTCGGCGCTCGGCAGATCGATCTTGTTGATCACCGGGATGATCTCGAGGTCGTGCTCGAGCGCCATGTAGACGTTGGCAAGCGTCTGCGCTTCGACCCCCTGCGTCGCGTCCACGACCAGCAGCGCGCCCTCACAGGCGGCCAGCGATCGCGACACCTCGTAGGCAAAGTCCACGTGCCCCGGCGTGTCGATCAGGTTCAGCACGTACTGCTGGCCGTCCTTCGCCTGGTACTTCATGCGCACGGACTGGGCTTTGATCGTGATGCCGCGCTCGCGCTCCAATTCCATGTTGTCCAGGAACTGCGCCTGGGCCTCGCGCTTGGTCACCGTGCCCGTCTTCTCGAGCAGCCGGTCGGCCAAGGTCGACTTCCCGTGGTCGATGTGCGCGATGATGCAGAAGTTACGGAGGTGGGCGTTCTCGGACGGCATGGAGAGCGGCGCCCCTACCACCCGCCCGCTGGAAAAGCCACGTCAGCCCCGACGCAGCTGGCGACGCCGCCAGAGCGCGACCGAGCCGCCGAGCGCCGCGACGATCGACAGCGCGAACGCGAGCGCCCACGACTGCG
This sequence comes from Myxococcaceae bacterium, assembly GCA_022842905.1. GTDB lineage: Bacteria > Myxococcota > Myxococcia > Myxococcales > Myxococcaceae > JALHOS01. The sequence goes on from JALHOS010000050.1 coordinate 5,260, forward strand.
GCGGCCCCGGCGCGCGGGCTTCGTACCGAAAGGTGTCCAGGCTCTCCTGGAGCACCGGCGCGAGCTCGGCCCACTTGCCCGACGGAGCGCTGAACACCGCCACGACGTGGTGGCCTTCATGCGGCCAGGCGACGATCGTCAGCGTCCGCAGCTGCGCGCCAGCACGGACCGAGCCGAGGGCTTCGATACGCGGCGTCGGCCCACGCTTCACCTCCGCCCGCTCGATCGTCAGCGCCACGTCCAGCTCGTCGCGGAAGTGCTCGGCCGCCGCGCGCACCAGCCGATCTCGCCCACCGCCACCTTCGGCGAGGCTCGTCTGAATCACCGCCAGCGTGAGTGTCGCGGCGTCTTCCGAATCCCCGTCGGCGAGCACCGCGGCGATCCACCGGGGCACGTCGCGGTCGGCCAGCGCGAAGGCCGTCGTCCCATGAAACAGGTCCATGCGGCTCATGCGGAACGGCTGCGGCGGCCGGAGCTGGAACTGCTCCGTGCGCAGGGGTGGCCCCAAGAGCGACGCCCCCAGCACTGACGCCAGCACCCACGACACGCCTCGCACCTTACCCGCGCCCCAAGGAATTGCGGTCCCGGCGCGCCCGAAGGACACTGGCTGGCCCATGGATCCGGAACAGCGCGCGCACCTCGAGCAGCAGATTGAACGCGCCGTGCGCCGCGGAGAGCTGGCCGATGCGATCGAGCACCTGCGCACCCTCGCCTCCGCGTTCCCCGACGAAGCCGCGATCGCCGACAAGCTGCGGCAGCTCGAAGAGACGCTCCAGCCGGCCGAGCTGATGAGCGCCAAGGCCAACGTGCGCTGGGACTCGCCCCTGCCCACGCTGTCCCCCGTCGACGCCGCCGAGCGCCTGGCCGCCAAGGGAGACTACGCGGGGGCGATCGCCGCGTACCGCAAGGTCTTGGCCGGTCAGCCGGGCTCGGACCTGGTCAAGGAGCGCCTCGCCGAGCTGTTCGCGCTCGCTCAGGCCCGCGCCCCCAAGCGCCCCGTGCCGCCCAAAGACAAGACGCTGGTGCTCAGCGAGCTGCTCGCCCGCATCGATGCGCGCCGACGCCCAAGCTAAGCCGAAGCACACAAGTCAAGCCCCGAGTGTCCGCGACCCCAGCCCCATGACGCCCGTGTCACGAGCGCGTGGCCAAGGCAGACAGCCGTGTCATACGCTCGGCTCCCACACTGGCGCAGCTGCCACGGAGCCCGATGCGACTGGGAGTACTGACAGGAGGTGGCGACTGCCCGGGGTTGAACGCGGTGCTGCGTGCGCTGGTGCGGCGCGGCGTGCGTGAGTTCGGCCACGAGTTCGTCGGCATTCGCAACGGGTACGAAGGGCTGGTCGAGCCGGACCTGGCGCACCCGCTGTCGCTGGAGGACGTGCGCGGGGTGTTGGCGCTGGGCGGGACGATCTTGGGCACGTCCAACAAGGCCAACCCGTACCAATACGTCGTGCGTGAGGAAGCGGGGCGCACCGTCGAGCGGGACCTGTCCGACGTGGCGGTCGCGCGCTACCGCGAGCTTCGGCTCGACGGCCTGGTGGCGATCGGCGGAGACGGCACCCTGTCGATCGCCCACCGCCTCGGCCAGAAAGGCCTGAAGGTGGTCGGCGTCCCCAAGACGATCGACAACGATCTGTCGGGCACGGACCAGACGTTCGGCTTCGACACAGCCGTGGGGCTCATCGCCGACGCCATGGACCGGCTGCGCTCGACGGCGGAGGCCCACGCACGGGTCATGATCGTCGAGTTGATGGGGCGCAATGCGGGGTTCCTCACGCTGGACGGCGGCCTGGCCGGCGGCGCGGACGTGATCCTGCTCCCGGAGCTGCCCTACCGGGTCGAGGCGATCGTCGACACGCTCAAGGCGCAGTGGAAGCACCGGCGGCCGTTCTCCCTCATCGCCATCAGCGAGGGGGCATATCCCCGAGGCGGCACCCAGTCGGTGCAGGCGCGGCTCGAGGATCTCCCCGGCCGCGGCGTCGTTCGGCTCGGCGGGTCGGGGAAGGTGCTGGCGGATCTGCTGGCGCCGCACCTCGAAGCCGAGATCCGCGTGACGGTGCTGGGTCACCTTCAACGGGGCGGCAGCCCGAGCGCCGGAGATCGCGTGCTGGCCAGCCTCTACGGCGCGAAGGTCTTGGACCTGGTGCGGGACGGCCTGTGGGATCACCTGGTCTGCCTCAAGGGCGGCCACCTGTCCCACGCCTCACTCGGCGAGACGCGCAAGGAACGCCACGTCGACGTGCACGGCGAAAAGGTCCGGCTGGCGCGCGCCATGGGCGTTGGGTTCGGTGACTGAGCGATGAACTTGGTCGGGCGCCAGATCGGTCGCTACCGGATCCTCGAGCAGCTCGGCCAGGGCGGCATGAGCGTCGTCTACAAGGGCCTGGACACCGCGTTGGACCGCGAGGTGGCCGTCAAGGTGCTGCACCCCCACTTGGCGATCAAGCCGGAGTCGCGCAAGCGGCTCGAGCGCGAAGCCAAGGCCGTCGCGCGGCTGCACCACCCCAACATCCTCGAGGTGTTCGACTACGCGGGCAGCGACGCGCAGGACGCGTACATCGTCACCGAGTACATCCGCGGGAAGACGCTGCGGCAGTTCTTGGCCGAAGAGTCGCTCCAGCCGCCGGAGATCGCGGTGATGGTGATGCACGAGATCGCCTCGGCGCTCGCGCACGCACACGACCAAGGGGTGCTGCACCGCGACCTCAAGCCCGAGAACGTCATGGTGCGCGAAGACGGCGTGCTCAAGCTGACGGACTTCGGCATCGCCAAGATCCTCGATCGCGACGAGAAGATGACGCAGACCGGGGCCCTCGTCGGCTCGCCCGCGCACATGGCGCCGGAGATCATCGAAGGCGAAGAGTCCGGCGCCGAAGCCGACGTCTTCTCGCTGGGGACCATGCTGTACCTGTTCGTCGCCGGGAAGCTGCCCTTCACGGCGCCGAACACGACGGCCACGCTCAAGCGGATCCTCGACTGCGTCTACGACGACCCTCGGCAGCTCGTTCCGACCGTGTCCGACGAGCTGGCCGACGTCATCGCCACCTGCCTCAAGCGCAAGCCGCAGGAGCGCTACCCGGCGGCGGGGAAGCTGCGCGACGCGCTGGCGCACTACCTGACCACCATGGGGCTGACGCGGCCCCACGAAGAGCTGCCCAAGTTCTTCTTGGATCCGCAGGGCTACCGGCAGAGCCTGGTGCCCCGACTGACGCAGACGCTGCTGGCGCGGGCGCAGGTGCTGATCGACGAAAAGCGCGCGGCCAAGGCGCTGTCGGCGCTGAACTTGGTGCTGGCGTACGACCCCAAGAACGACGCGGCGAGCGCGCTCCTCTCGCAGTTGCGGGCGAAGAAGCAGCGGGAGCAGCGCACGCGCAAGCTCGTGCGCGGCGCAGGCGCCATCACTTCGCTGGTGATCGCCACTGCCGCTGGACTGTGGGGCTACCGGGCGATGACGGCGCCGCCTCCCTTCGAAGCGCCGCTGGTCTTCGCGCCTCACCAGATCGCACTGGCGACGGTCACCTGGCCCAAGCCGGAGGTGGTGGTGGCGCCCAGTCCGCCGGAGCCGATCCCAACCAGCGCGCTGCCCGACGCCGGGCTACCTCGCGCGCCGGTGCAGTCGGCGCGTCCGTCACCCGGCCTGAGGCCAGACCCCGTCAAGGCGCCCTCCCCGACCGTCGCCGTCGTGGCGCCCAACCCGGCGGTGATCGCGCCTCAGCTGCCCACGCCCAGCGTCGAAGCCACGACGGCCCCGGGCACGCTGCGCGTCAACGTGCGCCCGTTTGGCTACGTGACGATCGACGAGGGGCCGCGCAGCGCAGCGGCGCTCCAGACCCACGTGCTGACCGTGCCGTCTGGGCCGCACCGAGTCACGATCAGCTGCGAGCTGTGTGAGCCCACGGTGCGGCAGATCACCGTGCGCCCGGGGGAGAACCCGCCGCTGAACGTCGCCGCGCAGCTCAAGCCAGCCTTCGTGTCCTTCGCGGGCTACCCGGCCAACGCGCAGGTGCGAGTGGGCGCCGAAGAGCGCACGGTGGCGGCGACGAAGGACAGCCCGTTCCGCATCGGCACCCCGCCGGAAGGTTCGAAGGAGATGCGGCTGACCGTCGTCTACGAAGTCACGGTCGACGGCCAGCCGATCGACCGCGGGACGCGGACGGTGCCGCCGGGTGAGGCCACCACGCTGACGAAGGCGGGCCCGTGAGGCGCTGGCGATCGATCGCGCTCGCGGTACTGGTGGCCCACGGCTCGGCGGGCGCGCAGCCGCAACCCGGCCCTCCTCCGGCCGCGGCGCCGAGCCCCCCGGGCGCTTCCGGCGTCGTCCCCGAGCGCGAGCTGCAAATCATCAAAGCCCTGTTCGACGCCGGGCGCTTTCCGGACGCGCTGGAGCGAGCCAAGGCGTCGCTGGCGCAGGCGGGCTTCTCGGATCCCCAGCGGATCGAGCTGTACCGCGTCGCGGCGCTGTCCGCGTTCAACCTGGGCGACGTGCAGCAGGCCCGGGCGCTGTTCTTTTCGCTGCTGCAGCTCGACCCCGACTACTTGCTCGACCCATTCGCAGTGCCGCCGCCGGCGATCGAAGCGTTCGAACAAGTGCGGACCGACAACGCGGCGACGCTCAACGTGTCTCGACAACTGATCGCCTTCAAGGCCGAGAAGGAACGCCGAGAGCGAGCGGAGGCCGACCGTCAGAAACAAGCGCGCGTCGCGACGCGACTGGTGGAGCGGCGCTCGGGCTGGGTGAACCTGGTGCCCTTCGGGATCCCGCAGTTCCAGCAAGGCCGCCCGATCGCCGGCGCGATCTACGGGGGACTGCAAGCGTCGCTCGGCATCGCCAGCCTGGTCGGCTTCTTCGGCGTGCAGAGCCTGATGCGGATCCACTCGTGGACGCTGACGGACCAGAAAGGCGCCAACTCGGTCGTGCTGACGGTCCGCGGGACGCCCTACGACAAAGAAGCGCAGAGTCGGGCCTTCAGCGCGCTGCAGATCGGCGCGGGCGCGGGGTTCTTCGCGCTGTGGGCGGTCATGCTGATCGACGGCTTCGTCAACCACGTGGCGGAGGTCGTCACGGAGACCAAGCCGACCACGTTGACGGTGTCGCCCGTGCCCGGCGGCGCGGCGGCGCAGCTCACCTTTCGCCTGGAATGACCGAAGCGAGGACGAACCCATGGCCAGCCTGACGCTCAAGACGCCCGACGGAAAGAGCCGCACGGTGACGCTGCTCAAGCGCATCACCAGCGTCGGCAAGGGCGCGGACAACGACATCGTCCTCGACGACGCGAAGGTGCCGGAGACGGCCTTCGCGATCATGTTCGACGGGGCGCAGCACACCGCCGGCGGGGAGACGCCGTTCTTCGTCAACGGGAAGGCGACGGACGAACAGCGGCTCGCGCCGAACGATCTGATCAAGATCGGCGACACCGAGCTGCTCTTCACGCTGGGCGACGCCCCGACGGCGCAGCCGGCGCTCACCCGCTTCTCTCGCGGCGACTCGGCGGACCCCGACGACTCGACCCACGAAGTGCCCGGCGTCCCCGGCCGTGAGCTGGACGCCCTGCGCAAGCTGTCCGCCTTCAGCGAGCGGCTGCTGGGGAGCACCGACCTGGATCGGCTACTCGAAGCGCTCATGGACGGCTGCATCGAAGTGACGCGGGCCGACAAGGGCTTCCTGATCCTCATGGAGTCCAACCAGCTCCACGTGAAGGTGGCGCGCAACATTCAGCGCGAGACGATCGAAGACGCGGTCGAGCGGGTCAGCGACTCGATCGTCGCCAAGGTGGTCAAGACGCAGAAGCCGATCATCATCTCCGACGCGCTCGACGACCCCGAGTTCAACGCCAGCGAGTCGGTGGTGAACTTGAAGCTGTTGTCCGTCATGTGCGCGCCGCTCATGCAGAAGGGCGAGCTGTTCGGGCTCATCTACCTGGGCAACGACCGGCTGGTGAACCGCTTCGACAAGAAGGCGCTGGACATGTTGACGGTGTTCGCCGCTCAGGCGTCGCTGATCATCCAGAACGCGCTGCTGCTCAACGAGCTCAAGCTCGAGAACACGGCGCTCAAGACGCAGCTCGAAGAGCAGCAGTACGGCGAGATCATCGGCTCGGCGGCGAGCATGCGCGACGTCTTCAAGCGCATCGACAAGATCGCGCCGACGGACATCTCGGTGCTGGTGATCGGCGAGACCGGCACGGGCAAGGAGCTGATCGCCAAAGAGATCCACCGGCGCAGCCCCCGCGGCAAGGGGCCGTTCATCTCCATCAACTGCGGGGCGATCCCCGAGAACCTGCTCGAGTCGGAGCTGTTCGGGCACGTCAAGGGCTCCTTCACCGGAGCGGTGGCGACCAAGCAGGGCAAGTTCCAGGCGGCGATCGGCGGCACGCTGTTCCTCGACGAGATCGGCGAGATGCCGCTGCAGCTCCAGGTGAAGCTCCTGCGCGCGCTGCAGGAGAAGGTCGTCTACAAGGTCGGCGACAACCGCCCTGAGCCGGTCGACATTCGCATCGTCGCGGCGACGAACAAGAACCTCGACGAAGAGTCGAAGCGGGGCACGTTCCGCGAAGACCTCTACTTCCGGATCAACGTGGTGACGCTCAAGCTGCCCCCGCTGCGGGACCGCGGCGACGACATCAACCTGGTCGCGCGCTTCCTCTTGACCAAGTTCGCCCGCGAGTTCAGCTCGAAGGCCAAGGGCTTCACGCCGTCCGGCGTCGTCGCCATGCGCAAGTACAACTGGCCGGGCAACATTCGTGAGCTGGAGAACCGCATCAAGAAGGCCGCGGTGCTCGCCGATCGACCGCTGCTGGGCCCAGAGGACCTGGACCTCAAGCCGGACAGCCTGCCGCCGATCCTCCCGCTCGCGCAGGCCAAGGAGGAATTCCAAAAGCGCTACATCAACGAAGTGCTCGAGCGGAACAACGGCAACCGCACCAAGACGGCCAAGGACCTCGCGGTGGATCCGCGGACCATTTTCAGGCACTTGGAGAAGCTCGACGCCGATCGCGGAGGGCCGGGCACTATGGCGCCAGAGACAGAGTACGAAGCGCCGTAGCGGAACCTAACCGACTGTTCTTCCTGGGCATGACCACTTCCCACGCCATGGCCGTCTTGTTGCTTCAGGTGTCCGTCGGGCACCTCGTGGTGGGGTGCGTCTTTCCGCAGGATCTCAACGTGTTGCCGCCCGAGACGACCAAGCGAAACACCCCGCCGAGGATCCTGCCGACGCCGCGGACGCCAGCGGCCAGCCAGGCCGTCGTGCGCGCGGGGAGTTGCTCGAATCGGACCCGCTTCGAACTGTCGATCGAGGACCCGGACTCGACGGACCGCCTCGAGTCGGTGTGGATGTTGGACAGCAACTTCATGCGGCCCTATCCGGGGCGGACGACGCGGCCGACCGGCAGCGCCCGCGCGACCGTCACCATGAGCCCGCTGCTCGAGAGCGAGCTGCTCTCGCTGGTCGACGACAAGTTCCACCTCATCCAGGTGTTCGTGCGCGACGACGAGTTCCCAAACCAGACCGACCCGTTCGAGCCGAAGACCAAGGAGCCGGAGCCGCTCCCCGACGGCGGCACGTTCGCCGACACCGCGTACACGGTGGACACGTTCTGGCTGGTGAAGGTCGAGGCCTGCCCGTGAGCGTGCGGACCCTCCTGGCGATCGGCCTGCTCTGGTCCTTCGTCGCGTGCGGCGTTGCCAACGCGCCCCAGGTGCCCCGGTGCCGCACGGACAACGACTGCTCGGCGTACCCGGGCACCGTCTGCTTCGCCGAAGGCTGCGCGAGGCCTGACGTGGATCTGGTCGCGGAGATCTCCGGCGGGCCGCTGGCGGGGTTGCACCCACAAGAGGTCGGCGTCCCACGCGTCGGCGCCGTGCTCGATCTCGAGCTCAAGACGCCGCTGGCGATCGTGGGGGAGTTCCAGCGTGAGCGCTTCCCGACCGGAAACCGCGTCGCGTACACCGAGCCGGTGGTGGTGCGCGCTTCGGGCGAGAGCTTGATGCTGCCCGGAGTGAGCCGCGCGTACGAAGCGCGCATCAGCATGACGGACCGGGGCGTCTTCTCGCTGCCCGTCGGGACCGGCAGCTACACGCTGACCGCTTCGCCGGAGGACCCTTCGATCCCGCCGGAGACGCTGGACGACGTCGTGGTCACGTCGAGCGGGGCCTCGAAGGCCGTGGGGTTCGCCTTCCCCGCGCGCGAGGCGGTGGTGACGGTGCAGGGGCGGCTGCTGCGGAAGCGGACGGTGGAGGGAGACGTGGCGATTACCGAGGCGCCGATGGATCTGCAGGCCTTCGACCCCAACACCGGCAAGCCGCTCTCGCAGCGCGTCGAAGTCTCGTCAGGCACGGCGGCCAGCCGCGGGGACTTCACCCTGTCGCTCAGCCCGCTGGCCAAGACGTTGACCCGCGTGAGCTTGGTGGCTTCGCCCCGACGTACCGGCGCCATGGTGCCGAGCAAGACCTTCACCTTCCCCTTCCCCTTCCCCGCGGAGCTGGTGCTGGAGCTGGGCGACTTCGGCGCGCCGGTCCCCAACGTCGCGGGCAAGGTGATGGGACCCGACGGGGCGCCCGTCGCCAACGCGCAGGTCGTGCTCGAAGGGGTCGTCTCGGGCAACGGCCAGTTCCGCTCGCGGGTCGTCGCGACGAACGCAGCGGGTCAGTTCGCGGTGGATCTGTTGGCCAGCCAGAGCGACCAGCCGCTGTACGCGACGGTCCTCCCGCCGTCGGGGAGCAACGCGGGCGCGTGGTTTGGCTCGGTCCGCATGAGCGGCGCGGCGCTGACGGCGCCGATCGAAGTGCCGGCGCGCGTGATGGTGAGCGGCGCGGTGACGGGTCCCAACGGCGAGGTTGCCGCCGGGGTCTCGATCCGAGCGACCTTCCTCAGCGGGTTCGCGTCGAAGGCCCTGCCGATCGGCGACATGGAGACCGTGTCCGATGGCGCCGGGCAGTTCACGCTGAACCTCGATCCCGGGGAATGGCGCGTGGAGTTCGTCCCGCAGGCCGGCCTTGGCCAGCAGGACTGGCCGCGCATTGCCCGCCCGTTGACGGTGAGCGCCCTCGACGATCAAGGGCGGCTGCGCGAGCAGCAGTCGTTCGCGGCGACGTTCCCCCAGGGGCGCCGCGTCACCGGGGTGGTCCGCGCGAAGTCCGATCGAAACAGCACGCCAGTCGCCAACGCGAGCGTGCGGCTGTTCCGCGTGCCGCTGATCGGCGGCAAGGCGACCGAGGCGGCGCTGGTATCGACCGCGATCGCCGACGAGCAGGGCCGGTACACCGTGCTCCTGCCGGCCGCCCAGCGCTGAAGTCCGACCGCCGCGGAATCGTCGCGCTTGCGCCGATCGGCCAGCCCAGGCACCCTTTCGCCAGCGGCACGGCGAGGAGGCCAGCGTGGCCCAGCAGCTGACGGAGCGCACGGCGATCATCAACGGCGTTCGGCTCAACTACGCGGAAGGGCCGCCCTCCGGGCCACCGCTGCTGCTCCTGCCCGGCCAGTCGTTCTCCTGGCACAGCTACCAGAAGGTGATCCCGCGCCTGACGCCGCGGTACCACGTCTTCGCGCTCGACCTGCGAGGCCACGGAAAGAGTGAGCACACGCCGGGGCGCTACAGCTTCACGATCGTCGGCCAGGACGTGACTGCGTTCCTGGCGCAGGTGGTGCGGCAGCCGGCGATTGTCTCAGGCAACTCGTCGGGAGGCATCTTCGCGATCTGGGCCGCGGCGAACCGGCCCGAACTGGTGCGCGCGGTCCTGGCCGAAGACCCGCCGCTGTTCACCACGGAGTACCCGCGCGCCAACCAGTGCTGGGTGCAGGGCTTCTTCAAGCACACGGTGGAGACGCTGCCCGATCTCGAGCGCTACTTCTCGACGCTGCGCGTGCCCACGCAGGGCGACAAGAAGCTCATCAGCTTTCCGGCGTGGCTCGCGAGGATCCTGGGCGGCGCGATCCGCCGGCACCAGCGACGCGAGCCCGGGCAGCCGGTGGATCTGTGGTGGCTGCCGCTCCAGGTGCGACTCTTCGTGCGCGGGCTGTCCGAGTACGACGTCGATTTCACACGCGCCTGTGTCGACGGGCGCATGTACGACTTCGATCACGCTCAGGCGCTCGGGCGCGTTCGCTGCCCGATGATCCTCGCGCAGGCCGCGTCCTTCGTGCACCCCGAGCTCGGCCTGGTCGGAGCCATGGCGGACCAGGACGTGGCGCGGGCCCAGCAGGTCCTCCCGTCGCTTCAGCTCGAGCGGCTCAACGCGCCGCACGTGGTCCACATCGCCAAGCCACGGCGCTTCGTCGCGTGGGTGGACCGGCTGGGGCAGTCGGCGCTGGCCGCCTGAGCTGATCGGAGCGCGACCGCTCGGCGCGAGGCTCGTTTCGCCGGTGAGCCGTAGCGGAGCGGTGCCCGGCACCAGCGCCTTACACGCGCTGCGCACCCCGACGCCGTGCCTCGCCGGCGCCAGCAACGTCACGCCCCTCCGCGCCCTTGATTGCAACGTGAGTGGACCGCCTGGGGCGTTCTGGAGCGGGCGGTGCCCAGCACCAGCACCTGGCCCGGCCAGCGCGTCCGGCGCCTTGGATCGGCTACACCAGCAGCGTCACTGCGCTCAGCGCTGGGTCGTCCGGGAGCTTTCGGACGCGTGCCGATCAGCGCGCGAGGATCGTCTCGAGGGTGAGCAGCTGGGGCGCGGTGCCCAGCACCAGCACGTAGTCGCCCGCCGCGAGCAGCGTGTCGCCGCGAACGTCGGCCACCGGGACGCCATGGCGCAGCAGCGCGAGCAGCGTGACGCCGGTGGTCTCCTTGAGCGCGAGCGAGCCGACGGTGGCGCCGTCGGCCTTGGAGCCGGGACCGACCACCACCGCGTCGACGCCGAGGGACTCCTTGCCGCGGCGCAGCGCCGTCTCGAGGAAGTCGACCACTCGCGGGTTCACCATGAGGTGCGCCAGCCGCCGCCCGCCGATGGCGTAGGGGCTGATCGCCCGATTGGCCCCGGCGCGCTCGAGCTTGACCGTCGCTGCGTGATCGACCGCGCGGCTGGCGATGTAGAGGGTGGGGTTCAGCATGCGCGCGGACAGGACGACGAAGAGGTTGGTCGCGTCGTTGGCCGTCGTGACGATGAGCCCTTTGGCGCGGCGCACCGCGGCCCGCTCGAGCACCGAGTCCTCGGTTGCGTCACCTTGCACGAACAGCCAGCCGCGCTCGGCGCAGTAGCTCTGCGACGCGTCGGCCGGGTCGACGACGACGAAGGGCGCGCCGATGGCGATGAGCTCGTGCGCCGCCTCCCGCCCCACCCGGCCGATCCCCGCGACGATGTAGTGCTGCTCCAGCGCCTCGATCTGCTTCTGCATCTTCCGCCGCCTCCGCTCTGCGCGCACCGTGTCGCTGGTGATGTGCTCGAGGATGATCGTGAAGGTGAACGCCGCGCTGCCCAGGCCGCCAGCCGCGACGAACATGGCCACCAGCCGCCCCGCGGTGCCCAAGGGGTGCACTTCGCCGTAGCCGATGGAGGTCACGGTGATGAACGTCATGAAGAGCGCGTCCATCCACGAGGCGGTCGGCCCCCAGACCAGCTTGAAGCCGATGAGGCCGATCACGTGCGTGGCTGCCAGCGTCAGCACGGGGAGCTGAACTCGGGTCCACAGGGCTTTGTGCGTCGGCGAAGACGACATGACCGTGCGCCTCATAGCAGGACGCCAGGGCTGCATTCCGCCCGACGAGCTCCGCGCGCCCTGGATCAAGCCCCAAGCGCGACGCAGCAGGACCGTTCGAGGGCTCGCCGCACCGTGGGCCACCACCGGAGGGTAGAGTCACGAACCGTGCGAGCTCCCCGCCTTCTGCTGCTCTGTGCGCTCGCGGCGTGCGGCCGCACCGACGTCTACGAGCCAGGGGTGCTCACGGCTCCGATGGATGCGGGTGAGACCCGCGACGCCGGGCCGCCGCGCCGCTGCGGCGACGATCTGCTCGACCCGCCGGAGGCCTGCGACGACGGCAACACGGTGAACACCGACGCCTGCCTGGCCAGCTGCGCCAAGGCGCGCTGCGGAGACGGCTTCGTCTGGGCCGGCGTGGAGCTGTGCGACGACGGAAACACCTCGGACACCGACGGCTGCACCACCCGCTGTGCCCCAGCGGCCTGCGGTGACGGGGTGCGCCAACCTCCCGAGCAGTGTGACGATCGCAACGCGGACGAGGGCGACGACTGCCTGAACGCCTGCACGCTGGCGCAGTGTGGCGACGGGCGGCTGCGGATCGGGATCGAGCGGTGTGACGACGGCAACGTGCGCAACGACGACGCGTGTGTGTCCGGCTGCCTCCCCGCGCGCTGTGGCGACGGGTTCGTGCAGCGCGGCGTCGAGCCCTGCGACGACGGGAACGGCTTCTCGGACGACGCGTGTCTGCCCAGCTGCGTGCAGGCCCGCTGCGGAGACGGGATCACCTGGCGCGGCGTCGAGCAGTGTGACGACGCCAACTCGGACGACGGCGACGCGTGCCTGGCGCGCTGCACCGCCGCCCGGTGTGGCGACGGCGTCGTGCGCCGCGGCGTGGAGGCATGTGACGACGGCAACACGGACGAAGGCGACGCCTGCCGGAACATCTGCGTCCCCGCCCGCTGTGGAGACGGCGTCGTGCAGCGCGGCGTGGAGCAGTGTGACGACGGCAACTCCTTCGACGACGACGCGTGCGGCAACGACTGCCGCCTGCCGGTCTGCGGAGACGGCGAGCGTGAAGGCACCGAGGCCTGCGATCTGGGCACCCAGAATGGGAACGTCCCCGCGTTTCTCATCTCCCAGCCGTCGGGCACGCGGATCGGCACCAACCCGATCGTCCGGCGCCTCGACGCGGTGCGCTTCTACGACTACCGCTCGGCCAGCTCGCACACCGGCTTCGAGCAAGTCGGCGAGAGCCGCATCTACCTCTACGTCGACTCGAACACCGGCCGGCTGTCGCTGGTGCTGACCCACGGCATCGACGCCGCCCCGGGCATGTTGCAGCCGCAGTCGACCGTGGAGATGGACGTGACAGGCTTGCCGACGGGCGTGACGATCGACGTCACCGACGACGACCCGACCGAGTTCTTCCGCAGCGGCCCCACGTCGGCCACGGGCCGCTGGAGCTTCAACCAGAACAGCGACGGCGCGGTGCTCGGCGGCTTCCCGTTCCCCGGGACCTGGCGAGTGACCGTCGCTGCGCGCTTCATGGCCGGCATCAACACCTGGGGCTGGGTGCGGGACGATCTGCAGCGCATTCCCCTGGTGCGCACCGAGCCCATCACCATCGAGGCGTTCGCCCAGTCGGCCATGTGCCGGCCCACCTGCACGGTGCCCCGCTGCGGAGACCGGATCCTCGACGGCGGGGAGGTCTGCGACGACGGCAACACCGTCGACGGCGACGGCTGCTCCGCGAACTGCCGCGCGCTGCGCTAAGGCGCCCGACGACACGATGGGCCACGGGATCATCCGCACACCGCGCCGACCGATGGGGTGGGACCCTCCCGGGCCCTTGCCTGCCGGCGCCGGAGACGATCCGACGCTCCAGCCGGCGGCTGACGAAGACCTGTGCTTCCTGTCCGGCCACTGGCGCCTCTTTCAAAAGCTGCGCGGCCACCGCTGGAGCTTGGACGACCTCGTGACGGCGTGGGTTGCGGCGCGGCACCTGCCCGAGACCGGAGCGGCGCTGGACCTCGGCTGCGGCCTGGGCTCGGTGCTGTTGCTCGTCGCTTGGCGGGCGCCGCAGCTCACGCTGACCGGAATCGAAGCGCAGGCCGACCGCGCTGAGCTGGCGCGACGCAGCATTCGGTACAACGGCGTCGCGCACCGCTGCCAGGTGCTCGACGGAGACCTTCGAGACCCGGCGGTCCTGCCGCGGGAGGCGGCGTTCGGCCTCATCACCGGCACCCCGCCGTACTTTCCCGAGGGAACCGGGCCGCAGTCCGACAAGACACACGCCGGGCCCTGCCGCTTCGAGCACCGCGGCGGCGTCGAGGCGTATGTGAGCGTCGCGCAGCGCTGGCTTGCGCACACCGGGACCTTCGTCATGTGCGCTGCGGCACTCGAGCGCACACGCGTCGCTGGCGCCGTCGAGGCCGCCGGCCTCCATGTCGCCGAGCATTGGGAGATCATCCCGCGTGTCGGGAAGTCGGCGCTGATCACCGTCGACGTGCTCCGCCGCGCTCCGGGAACGCGCGCGAACGAAACGCTCACAGTGCGCGATGACACCGGCCAGTGGACCGAGGCGTTCCGCGGGCTGCGCCGGGACATGGGGCTCCCGCCGTCGCCGCCCAGCAAGCACCACGGCCGCTGAGGCGCCGCAGAAGCTGCGGGCGCGCGCGACGGCTCCGCCAGAAATTGCGCCGCAGGTGCCGGCCAACGCCCCAACCGCGCGTGTCGAGGACGGGTTCGTGAATTGCACGGGCCGCACGAGCCCGTTTGCCGAGGAGGCGCCGGGCGATCGAGGGTCCGTCATGAAAAAGAATGTGCTGCTCGAACGGCTTCGGCGGTGTCAGGTCGTGCACGACACGGTGGTGGAGTGCGTGCTGGCGACGAACACCGGCGAGCGTCTGGCTGAGGTCACGCCGAAGGCTGGCGGTGCACGGAGCGTTGGCACCAGCGCCGGCGAGCTCGAACGTGCAGCGGTACGCGCGGCCAGAGAGCTCCACCTGGGCCACATGGATCTGGTGGTCGTTCGCGGTTCGACCGGTCTGGTCCTGGTCCTGCCGATCCTGGGCGACGTGGTCCTCGCGGCGCTGCTCGAGCGGTCCGCCGCGCTGGGCCACCTCGTGGACGCCGTCGTGGCGCTGCGACCCCAGCTGGCGAAGAACGTCGCGCGCGCGCGCCGGGCTCCGAGCTGCCCGTTGCCACGCCTGGCGTACGCGTCCTGACAACCACGAGCTACACCCAAGCGGCGCCCGGCCACTTTGAAGTCAGCTGCGTGACGGCCGACGATCTGCTGCCTGATCGCCAGCCGACGCGGGCGTGGTGCCGCGCACGCCGCCACGGGGTGAAGACGGCGCCTACTTGAACGGCGCGGGGTCGAGCAGCGCGCGCTTGCCCTTCGAGTCCTTGAACTGCTCGGCCTCGGGAAGCGCTTCCTTCTTCGCGGAGATCTGCGGCCACTGACCCGCGTACTGCTCGTTGAGCTGCTTGTACTCGGCCCATTCCGCGGGGAGCGAGCCTTCAGGGAAGATCGCCTTGGTCGGACAGACCGGCTCACACGCGCCGCAGTCGATGCACTCGGTCGGGTGGATCACCAGGAAGTTCGCGCCCTCGTAGAAGCAGTTGACCGGGCAGACTTCGACACAGTCGGTGTACTTGCACTTGATGCACGGCTCCGCGACGACGTACGGCATGGGTTCTCCTCGGGGACTGGCTGCTGCGGGTGAGTGAGCACTGCGTCATCATTCGCTGTCGCCTTCGACGGCGACGACGTCGTCCCTCAGCACGGCTGGGGACAGGCACGTCTTCTCTTCGCCGGCCATGTCGGTGAGCAGCTCGCTGCTGAACGCGCGCACTTCTTTGGCCCACTCGGCGGGGTCGCCCAACGCTTCGAGTGAGGCCAACCGCTTCACGGTGGCGCGCTGCACGCTGTGCTCTTCGTCCATGGAGCGCACTCTGGCCGGGCCCCACGCGTCGATCCGCTCGAGCACCGGCCGGAGGATCCGCTCCTCGTGTTCGATGTGGCGGATGAAGGACGTCAGCAGGTTCTGAAACTGCTGGTGCGCGTTCTTCGTAGCGTCGACGTCGCCCGTGGCGACGCGATCCAGCAGCGTCTCGATGGAGCGCAGGCCAATTCGCAGGCCCTCGTGCTCGACGAGAATGATGCGGCGGATCTTCGCGTTCTCGATGATCGTCGTCACTGTCGTCTCCCTTGTGTCACTGCCCCTGCATGAACGCGGTCGCCGCGCGCGAGGCGACCTCCACCAGCGGCGCGGGCCACAAGCCCAGCCCCAGCACCGCCACCAGACACACCGCGATCGCCGCCGACAGCGCCGGGCTCGCGCGCACCGGCTCGGCCTGCGTACCGTCGGCCATGAACGTCGAGCGGGCCACGGACAGGTAATAGAAGAGCCCCAGCACGGCGAGCACGACCCCGGCCACGACGAGCCCCGTCAGGCCCGCCCGCCACGCCGCGAGGAAGACGAACAGCTTGGCCCAGAAGCCGACCACGAAGGGAATGCCGGCGAGCGACAGCAGGAAGACGAGCAGCGCCGCACCCAGCCACGGCGAGCGCCGCGACAGCCCGGCCAGGTTCGACAGCTCGTGGCCACCGCTGCGCTGCGCGGCGGCGTGCACCACCAGGAAGGCCCCGACGTTCGTGAAGACGTAGGTGGCGATGAAGAAGAGCGCCATGGCCAGGCCTTCGGTCGTTCCCGCGCCGAGCGCGATCAACACGTAGCCGATCTGCGCGATGCCGGAGAACCCGAGCAGGCGGCGCACGTCCGTCTGCGGCACCGCGAACACGTTGCCGACGACCATGCTCGCCGCGGACAGCGCGACCACCGCCGGCGCCCAGATCGTCGCCTGCGGCGCCCAGCCCGACAGGAGGACCACGGACAGCGCCGCGAGCCCACCAGCCTTCGGCGCCACCGACAGGAACGCGACGAAGGGCGTCGGCGCGCCCTGGTACGTGTCAGGCACCCACATGTGGAACGGCACCGCGCCCAGCTTGAAGCTCATGCCGCCGAGCACCAGCAGCATGCCCACGGCGGCCAGCGGCGAAGGGCCACCTTCCGGAAGGGCGCTCAGCCGTGTCTCCCCAGTGGTGCCGATGACGAGCGCGAGGCCGAACAGCGTGAACGCCGAGCTGGCCGATCCGGTGACGAAGAGCTTGAGCCCAGCCTCAGGCCCCAGCTTCGGCTCACCCGCGGGGCCGTCGGTCTTCGCGTACGCGGCCAGCACGTAGAGCGGCACGCCCATCAACTCGAACGCGACGAGGAGCAGGACCCAGTCTCGCGCGCCGGGCAGGAGCATCATCCCCGACAGGCTGAAGAGCATGAGCGCGTAGTACTCGGCCTGGCGGCGCGGCGTTCGCTCGGCCAGCCAGTCGATCGAGCCGAGCACGGCGAGGATGCCCGCGATCAGGAAGAGCCGCTTGAAGAAGAGCACCCAGGCGCCCGACACGTACACGCCATGGGGCGCGGTCCCGGACAGCTCGAGCACGAAGCTCGCGGCCAGCGTCGCGCCGAGCAGCCCGGCAGTCAGCCAGCCCAGCACCCGCCCGCTGACGGATCCCACCGCGTCCAGCCCGAGCACCACCAGCGCGGCTCCGGCGACGAGGAAGTCGAGGGCGAAGATCTGCAGCCAAGCGTTCATGGGGCCCCCAGCTGCGCGAGCGCGAGCGCCGGCAGTCGCGTGAGGTAGCCCTGGCTGGCGACGTCGATGAAGTCGAGCAACAGCCGCGGCCAGAAGCCGAAGACGACGAGCAGGCTGCCGAGCACGAGCGGCGCGGCCCACTCGGTGCGCTGGACGTCCTGAAGCTGTGCGTACTCACCCTGCGGCGCGGGGCCCCAGAAGATCGCCTTGCAGGCGCGCAGCACGTACACGGCGGTGACGAAGGCCCCCAGCACGCCAGGGATCGCCCACCACGCGCTCGCGCCCTTCGCCGCGCCGGCGAACACCATGAACTCTGCGACGAAGCCCGCCGTGCCGGGCAGACCCAACGACGAGAGGCAGGCCAGCGTGAAGAAGCCCGCGACGACGGGCATGACGTGCGCGAAGCCGCCCATCTTGGCGATCGCCCGGGTGTGGGCGCGCTCGTAGACGAGGCCGACGAGCGCGAAGAACAGGCCGGTCATGATGCCGTGCGCCACCATCTGATAGACGGCGCCGTTCCAGCCCGCGGCGTTCACCGTCGCGACGCCCAACATCACCACGCCCATGTGGCTGACCGACGAGTACGCGACGATGTACTTGAGGTCCTTCTGGCTGGCGGCGCACAGCGCCCCGTAGAGGACGTTGATCACCGCCACCGCCCCGACGATCGGCGCCCACCACTGCGCGGCGTCCGGCACGAGCACCATGCCGATGCGCAGCACGCCGAAGGCGCCCAGCTTCATCAACACGCCGGCGTGGAGCATGGACACGGCCGTCGGCGCCGACGCGTGCCCGTCGGGCGACCAGGTGTGGAACGGGAAGACGCCGGCCAGGCTCCCGAAGCCCAGCCACACCAGCGGGAAGACGAGGTGCTGAATGTGAATGGGGAACTTCGTGCCTTCGAGCACCTGGAGATCGAAGGTGCGCGCACCCGAGTGCCCCCACAACAGGAACATGGCGACCAGGATCGCCGCGCTGCCCACGAGGAGCATGAGGGTCAGCTTCATGGCCGCGTACTCCTTGCTGCCGACCTCGAAGCGCTTCCAGACGAACTTGAACGGCCCGCCAGCGGGCACCTGGTGGCTCGAGCCCCAGATCCCGATGAGCAGGTACATCGGCAGCACGGCGATCTCGTAGAAGAGGAAGAAGACGAAGAGATCCTGCGCGACGAAGACGCCGAACACGCCGGCGACGAGCACCAGCAGCAGCAGGAAGAACTCCTTGTCCCGCTTGCCGACGGACCAGCTCGCGAGCACCCCGGTGACGATGATGACGCCAGTGAGGATCAGGAGCGCCACGCCCCACCCGTCCACTGCGAGCTTGAGGTAAATGCCCATCGACGGCACGACGGGGAAGGAGTCGAGCAGCTGCAGGCCTCCCTGCCCGCGGTCGTAGAGCGCGGCCACCTGGAGGCTGCCCAGGAAGCTCACAGTCGCGCCGACGAGCGAGACGACTCGAATCGCGGTGCGCGCCGTCGCGGGGATCGCCAAGAGCACGGCGGCCGCGATCGCCGGAGCCGCGACGGTGATCGCCAAGAGGTGACTCATCGCAGGACTCCCATCAGGGCGAGCACCACGACGCCCACCACCACCAAGAGCGCGTAGTCCCGGACCAGGCCCGTCTGGAGGCGTCGCGCCGACGCGCCGCCTTCGATCGCCGACCAGCCGGTGAGGTTCATCAGCCCGTCGATCACGTAGCGATCGATCCACCCGGCGATGGAGGCCACGCCGAGCAGCCCCAGGCGGTACGCCGTGGCCCACGTGCGGTCCACCAGCGACCACGCGTCGAGCTTCTCGAGGATCCGCGCGCCCGGCGCCTGACCGCCGCGCCCGAAGACCACGACGGCCGCCACGAGCCCAGCGACGGCCATGACCGACGCGAGCACCGGCGTCAGGCCCAGGTGCAGGTGGTACTCGGCCTTCACCTGCCCGGCGAGCCAGCCGCCCAAGAAGCCCGAAGCGAAGGACGGAATCATCAACACCACCAGCGGGCCGGTCATGGACAGGCCGCCCTCGTGCGCGTGCTCGGCCTTCTGACTGAGCTCACCCCAGAACGCCTTGATGAGGACACGGCCCATGTAGAAGGCCGTCAGGAAAGCCGCGGCGAGGAGCATGACCCACGGCGCCCCCCCTCCCCTGCCCTCCAGCGCCGTGAGCACCAAGTCCTTGCTGAAGAAGCCGGCGAAGCCGGGCACGCCGGCCAGCGACAGCGCGCCAATGACGAAGGCCGCGGTGGTGATCGGCAGGCGCTTGCGCAGCCCGCCCATGTCGCCCAGGTCGTTGCTGTGCACGGCGTGAATCACGCTGCCCGCGGCGAGGAACAGCAGCGCCTTGAAGAAGGCGTGGGTGCCCAGGTGGAAGAAGCCCGCGAACGCGTTGCCCGCGCCCAGCGCCGCGACCATGTAGCCGAGCTGCGAGCACGTAGAGAACGCCAGCACCTTCTTGATGTCGCGCTGCACGAGCGCGAGGCCGGCCGCGAAGACGGCCGTCACCGCGCCGATCCACAACATCACCTCACGCGTCGCCGGAGCCTGCGCGAAGAGCGGATCGGCCCGGACGACGAGGAACACGCCCGCGGCGACCATGGTCGCGGCGTGGAGCAGCGCCGACACCGGCGTCGGGCCTTCCATGGCGTCGGGCAGCCAGATGTGCAGCGGGAACTGCGCCGACTTGCCCACAACCGCCACGAAGAGCAGTGCGCTGACCCACGTCGCGACGACGGTGGACGTGGGCGCCGTCCACTCGAAGGAGCCGGTGTTCACGTAGAGCACCAGCAAGCCGAAGAGGAAGCCCATGTCGGCGAGCTTCGTCATCCAGAACGCCTTGACGGCCGCCTGCGCGGCGCTGGGCTTGGCGAAGTAGAAGCCGATGAGCAGGTAGCTCGTCAGGCCGACCAATTCCCAGCCCGCGAACAGCTGGAGCAAGTTGGGCGCGACGACGACCACGTTCATGCTGAAGAGGAACAGCGCGTGGAGCGTGAAGTAGCGCCCGAACGCCCGCGGCGGCTCGTCGTGCATGTACGCGACGGAGAACAGCTGCACACACAGCGCGACCACGCCCACGATCACGAGCATGGGGAGCGACACGCCGTCGAGCTGGACGCCGATCTCCGCCATGGCCCGGCCGCGCTCTTCGATCCACGGAACCACCGCGCGCTCGTCGGCGGCGCCGCCGATGCGATCGACCAGCAGCTTGCAGGAGGCCGCCAGGGAGATAGCTGAGCCCAGCAGGGTCACCCAGGCCGCGGGCATGCCGCGGTGCCGCAGCGGGAACAGGACGAGCAACAGCAGCGCCGTGGCTGCGGGCGCGAGCGTAGCGACGACGGCGAGGGTGATCGGGCTCACTGGCGCGCCTCGCTGGCCAGGTCGAGCGCAGTGTCGCCATGTCGACGGTAGATGAGCATCACCAGCGCGAGCCCCACCGCGACCTCGGCAACGGTGATCGCGAGGGCGAAGAGCACGAAGATTTGGCCGGCGGGCCCGCCGCGGAAGTGACCGAAGGACGCGAAGAGGATGTTCGCCGCGTTCGCCATCAACTCCACGGAGAGCAGCAACGGCACCGCTTCTTTGCGGGTGGCGACGCCGTACGCGCCGATCGCCAGGAGCGCGGACGCCAGGAGAATGCACAGGGAGAGCGTCACGGCGTCACCTCCGACGCGTGGGCCCGGAGTGCGGCAGGCTCACCTGCCGGTGTCTGGACGGGCTCAGGGTCCTTCCGGCGCACCAGGACGATCGCGCCCACGATCGCCGCGAGGAGCAGCAGCGAGAGCACCTCGAAGGCGATGAGGTAGCGCTCGAGCAACGCGCGCGCGAGGTCCGCGCTCGTGGCGATCGGCGCGGTGGCGGTGATGACTGGAGGATTTCGCCAGGTAACCAGCGCCAGCACCACGAACAGGGCCGAGGCGAAAACGAACGCGCGGTCGGCGCCGGCAGACCTCGCCTCCGCGGCGATGCCTTCGTGACGGCGCGTGACCATGACGCCGAAGATCATGAGCGTCACGACGCCGCCGACGTACGTGAGCACCTGCACGCCGGCCAGGAAGGGAGCGTTGAGCTGCGCGTAGAGCGCCGCTGTGCCCAGCAACGTGACCCCGAGCCAGAGGACGGCGTGGATCAGGTTCTGCGCGCGAACGACGAAGAGCGCGGACCCCAGGATGATCATCGCGACGACCGCGAACCCGAGTGCGCTCATGGCGTGCCTCCGTCAGAGCTCGGCGTGGGTGCCACCGCTGGCTGGGGCGCGGCCGTGGGGAGGGCCGGTGGCGCCGAAACGTCGTCGTGCGCGCGCAGCGGCGCCGCCGGGGCGGTGGAGGCCGCCGGAGTCGGTGCAGCGGGAGGCGCCACCGATGGAGAAGCCGCTGCTTGCGCCAGCGTCGCGGGAGCCGCCGTCGATGGAGCCGCCGCCGCTGGTGCCGCCGCTGACGGAGCCACCGTCGCTGGAGCCACCGTCGCTGGAGCCACCGTCGCTGGAGCCGCCGTCACAGGAGCCGCCGCCCCCGCAGCCACCGCTGCCGGAGCCACCGCTGCCGGAGCCACCGCTGCCGGAGCCACCGCTGCCGGAGCCACCGCTGCCGGAGCCACCGCTGCC
>JALHOS010000051.1 GCA_022842905.1 Myxococcaceae bacterium
GGCGGCTCCGCGGGCAGCGGCGGTTCGGCGGGCAGCGGTGGCTCGGCGGGCGACGGCGGCGTGTCCTACGCGGCGGACATCGCGCCGATCTTCTCGGGCAGCTGCTCGGGCTGCCACACCTGGACGCACGCCGCGCTGGTGAACCAGAACGGCACTCGGCCCGCGTGCATGGGCCAGCCGCTCATCACCCCGAACAACCTGGCGATGAGCGCGCTGTACCAGAAGGTCACCAACTCCGGGACCAAGTGCGGCAGCGCCATGCCCTTTGGCTCCTCGGGCCTCGCGACGACGCAGACGAACAAGATCCGCGACTGGATCCTCGCTGGCGCGCCCAACAACTGACGACTAAACGCGCCACTCCATGAGCCTCATGCGCGCGCGCGTTCTCACTTCCCTCCTCACAGCCGTGAGCCTCACGGCCTGCGAGCCGGTGGACCTCCCACCGGACGGGGGCTCGACCCGCGATGCCGGGCTCCGCGACGCCGGCCTGACGGACTCGGGGCTCGCTGACTCCGGAGTGCCCGACGCTGGGTCCACCGACGCGGGCCCGACCGATGCGGGTGCCACCGATGCGGGCATGGCGGACGCCGGCATCTCCTTCTCGGCGGACGTCGCCCCCATCTTCGCGATGCGCTGCGCCGGCTGCCACACGTGGACCCACGCGAGCCTCGTCGGCCAGACCGGCTCGATGACGGCGTGCATGGGCCAGACGCTCGTGGTCGCCGGCAACGCGTCGAGCAGCCAGCTGTACCTCAAGGTGACCAACGACCCATCGAAGTGCGGGGACCCGATGCCGCGGGGTACGACCGGCCTCATCTCCACCGAGTCGGACAAGATCCGCGCGTGGATTCAGGCCGGCGCGCCAAACAACTGAGCCGCCTTCACGCCTTCCACGCGCGCACGGCGCGGATCTGCCCGGACAGCGTGCGATCGAGCTCTTCGTCGGCCCGGAAGCGCCGCGGGTTCGCCGCCGGCGCCGTCGACAACGTCACCTTGGGCAGCCGCGCCGCGGAGAAGGACGACTGCGACTTGTGCCCCATGGACTTGGCGAGCTGGAGCTTGCCTTTGGGCTGCCCGGGCGCCGCCGCCGGTTGGCTCGCTTGCGCGGTGGACTTGGAGTCGAGGGCCTTGAACAGCACCGTCTCGATGTAGACGTTCACCGGCAAGCCCAGCGACTGCGCCGCCTTGATCACCTGCGGATCTTTGCTGAGCATGGCCTTCACCTGGCCCAGGTCGGTCTGTTCGGTCGTGGCAGCCACGGCCGCCATTGTTCCAGAAAAACCGAGCGTTGCGCACCCCCTCCACCGAGCAACGGGCAGGCTCGACGCTTGTGCAACGTCACCGAAAAAGGCCTTTCGGCGGGTACACCGCTGCCATAAGAGCCGCCGCGGCTGTCACCTTTCCTTGGAGCAACCCATGCGTCTGCGCTCGCTTGCGCTCATCACCTCGCTGCTCGCTGGCTCCGCCTGGGCCGAGAAGGCGTTGGTCAACATTCACCTGGAGCCCGGCGCGGGCACGGGCCTGAACAAGTCGGCGCTGGTCGTCGGCGCGGCGCTCAAGGTCGACACCACCGTCATCAAGGCGATCTGCGGCAACACGTTCTGCTTGGCGCCCCAGATCGAGTTCTTCGGCTACGGAGCCATGAACCGCCAGTACCTGCACGACGGCTCCATGTTCGGCGCCGGCTTGGGTCTGCGCATGCGCCTGTTCAACGACGAGCGCGGCTACCTGTTCAACCCCGGCACCAAGCGCACCGGCAACCTGTGGGGCAACTGGTACGTCGACGCCCACGCGACGCTCAACGAGACGGCCATGCTGTCGGCGGGCTTCGACGTGAGCACCGGCGCGGAGCTGTCGCTGATCGAAGGCCTGTCCATCGGCCCCTTTGCCAAGCTCCAGTGGACCAGCCCCTACCAGCTGCTCGTGTTCGGCCTGTCGCTGACGGTGGGCGCGCCGCAGACCACTCCGGCCGAGGCCGACTACGACGGCGACGGCATTCTGGGTGACAACGACAAGTGCATCGACGAGGCCGAAGACAAGGACGGCTTCGAAGACGGCGACGGCTGCGTCGACAAGGACGACGACAAGGACGGCGTCGAGGACGTGGCCGACATGTGCAAGGGCGAGGCGGAGGACAAGGACGGCTTCCGCGACGAAGACGGCTGCCCGGACCTCGACAACGACGGCGACGGCGTCAACGACAAGGACGACAAGTGCGTCGACAAGCCGGGCGTGAAGGAGAACGGCGGCTGCCCCGACACCGACAAGGACGGCGACACCGTCGTCGATCGGCTCGACAAGTGTGTGGACGTCAAGGGCCTGACCGAGAACGCCGGCTGTCCGGACACCGACAAGGACGGCGACACCATCGTCGACCGGCTCGACAAGTGCCCCGACGTGAAGGGTGAGCTCGACAACGGCGGCTGCCCGTGGCCGGACGCGGACAAGGACGGCGTGGCGGATCGCTTCGACAACTGCATCAACGAAGCGGGCGTCGCGGCGAACCAGGGCTGCCCGGAGTCGAAGAAGCAGGCGGTCGCGATCTCCGCCGGCAAGCTCGAGCTCAAGGACAAGGTGTACTTCGACAACGGCAAGGCGACGATTCAGAAGCGGTCCTTCCCGCTGCTCGATCAGGTCGCGGAGATCCTCAAGGCGCACCCGGAGTTCTCCAAGCTGCAGATCGAAGGCCACACCGACAACGTCGGCAAGCCGGACAAGAACAAGAAGCTCTCGCAGGACCGCGCGAACTCGGTGAAGGACTACCTGGTGAAGAAGGGCGTGGAAGCGGAGCGCCTGACCGCGGTCGGCTTCGGCGACGAGAAGCCCATGGCCGACAACAAGACGCCTGCCGGGCGTGAGGCCAACCGCCGCGTCGAGTTCAACGCGGTCAAGTGATCGAGCCCGTGCCGCCAGCGTCGAAGGGCGCTGGCGGACTCTCACGACTGGGCACGCTCGCCGTCCCAGGCACGTACACCACCGGCGGCGGACCGCTCGTCGGCCGGACGGTCGCCAACGCGCAGTGGCTCCGCGCGCTCGCGCTGCACTCGAGCCTCGACGAGCTCGTCTTCTTCATTGGGGAAGCGGCGGACGTACCGGCGCTCGAAGCGCTGGTGGGCCCGTGGAAGGTGCCGGACGGGCGCCTGGTCATTCACCACGTGCTGCAGCTCCCGCAGCTGCTCGCGCAGGGAACGCTGGACGTGCTGCACCACCCCGCGCACGTCGAGCGGCTGTTCGATCTCTTCGCGCTGCGCGACCGCTACGCCACCCGCGCGGTGCCGGTGACGGGGCAGACCCATTCCCTGTCCTACCCGCGGCTGTTTCAAGAGACGGCGCGGCTGGCGTTCCTGGGCGCGTCGGCGACCGACGCGATCTTCTGCTCGAGCACTGCGGGGCAGCTGGCGCTCTCGAAGGGCTACGACGCGGTCGACGCAGCGCTCGCGGCGCGTGGGGCCAGCCCGTTGCTCCGCCCGGCGCTGCCCGTGGTGCCGCTGGGAGTGGACTGCGCGGCGCTGGGCCACGGCGATCGCGCCGCGACGCGGGCGGCCTTGGGGGTCGACGACGCCTGCGTCTTCCTGTGCCTGGCCCGCTTCACCGAAGCCGACAAGCTCGATCTCTTCCCGCTGCTCCGCGCCTTCGCCGACGTGGTGCGCACTCGCCCGAGCGGAGCCCAGCGACCGCACTTGCTCCTGGCCGGCGCGCGGCAGGGCACCAAGACCCCGGAGATGGTGGAGCTGTGGGCCAAGGCGCTGGGCATCGCCCCGCACGTGTCGCTGCGCGTGGACTTTCCCGACCACGACAAGCCGCACCTGCTCGCCGCCGCCGACGTCTTCGTCTCACCCGTCGACAACGTGCAGGAGACCTTCGGCCAGTCCGTCGTCGAGGCCATGGCCGCAGGGCTACCGGCGGTGGTGTCCGACTTCGACGGCTATCGCGACACGGTGACTGAAGACGTGGGCCTGCGCGTGCCCGCGAGGCTGAACGCGGACTGGTCGGAGCTGTCGCACGTGGCGCCGCTGCTCTACGAGCGGCCGCTGCACCTGCTGCTGGGCCAGAGCGTGGAAGTGGAGCACGACGCGCTGGTCCGGGCGCTGAGCGCGTTGCTGGTCGATCGGCCGCGGCGCGAAGCGCTGGGCAAGGCGGCGGCGGCGCGGGCGAAGACCACGTACGACTGGCCGGTGGTGGTGCGGCAGCTCGAGGTGGAGTGGCGGCGCCTCCAAGGCCAGCCCTTCTCTCCGAGCGGTGCGGCGCATGCGCTGCGGCTCGACTTCCCACAGACCTTCGGCCACTTCGGCGCGTCGGCGCGGGGCGACGCGACGCTCGTCGTGCGCGGTGACCTCCCGCCAGGCGCCGGGCGTGGCTACGTCGTCTACCCCGAGCTCAAGGCGCTCTTCGACGAGGGTGACGTGGAGCGCCTGCGCGCGACTGCGGCGCAGCCCGTGGCGCTGGGTGAGTTGACCCGTGCGCTGGTATCGCCAGACCGGCCGGAGTGGATGACACGCCAGCTCGTCGCGTGGGCGCTGAAGCATGGGGTGCTGCGGCCGGTGGGCTGACGCCGCCGCTGGCGCCATGGCGAGGCTCGGCTCCAGTCAGGCGCGACTCGCACGTCTCGAGACGGACCGCCCGGTAGCTGACGCTCGAGGCCCACGCCCGGAGCCTCGGTTCAAGCGGCGTGGCTCTTCCTCGACGCGCAGAGCTGGCCGCCAGTCGCTTCCGCACGCGTGCACGACTCCACGAACTGCGGCGAGCGCGCGTCCCAAGCCAGCTCCGGCGCTTCGGCCCGAGCATGAACTCGACGACGGGCCTTCTTCACGAATCGTGATTCGATGCCCCGCCATGCGCGTCGACGACCGAGCAGAACCTTCGCGGCAGGGGGCGTCGCCCACGCCGAGTCGGCGCGAGACAGCCACGGTGCCTCGTCGATGAGCGCGCGCCCCGCCGCCACGCCTGAGCTCCGGGTGCGACCCGTCACGGCAGAGACCTGGAACGACTTCGCCGAGTTCTTCGCATCGAAGGGTTGCCCGCACTTCTGCTGGTGCACGCTCTACCGCCGGCGCGGGCTCAAGGGCGCTGCTGGCGAAGAGAAGAAGGGCGTCATGCGAGCCCTCGTCGAGGCCGGCACGCCCGTCGGCGTGTTGGCCTATGCCGGCTCGACGGCGGTCGGCTGGTGCTCCGTTGCGCCGCGCGAGACCTACGCCTGCCTGGACGGTTCGCGCACCATGCCTCGCGCGACGCCGCCGCAGACGTCGACGTGGACGATCCTCTGCTTCTTCGTCCCGCGGGCCCGACGTGCGCAGGGCATTGCCCACGCGCTGCTCGACGGCGCCGTGGCCTACGCGCGCTCGAGCGGTGCGGACGTCGTCGAGGGCTATCCGTTCGACAGCGCGGGCATCACCGCGACGCACCGCGGCCACTCCCAGCTCTTCAAGGCGGCGCGCTTCACGCCGGACGGGGCGCGGTGGGTCCGTCGGTTGCGCGCACGCTGAGCGGGTACCTTGCTGCGACACATTGAACGGTCGGACCGTCGGCCCCGTCGGCCTCGAGGCCCCCAGCCAGCGACGCGCTCGGCTCACCAGTTCGGCGGCAGGACCGCGAGCGGAGGGGTCGGCGAGAGAAAGGCACTCCGCGCCAGGTCGACCCCGGTGCCGCCCGTCACCTGGAAGTAGTTGCGGCGTGCGGCGTCGAGCACACAGCGCGCCATGGCCGGCGACGGCGCGAAGCTGCCGCAGGTCCACGGCTGGGCGCCCTGGTACATGAGATCGTCTCCGCCACCCATGACCGAGTCGCCGACGTGGCCCGGCGCGACTGGGGGCGGCGCGAAGTCGGGGGCGCCGCTGGGGACGATGCCCAGCGTGTGCATGACCTCGTGGAGCGCGGCGAACTCGGCGTACCCGAGCGCCACGCCGTCGGCCGACAGCGGGTTGGACCGGCACGGGGGAATCGTCGTGTCGGCCAGCAGCGACTCGAGCAGGCGGTGCATCGGCTGCGCGAGCGTGAGCGTGGTGCCGTTCACACCGGCGACACGCACGCGCTCGGCGCCCAGGCTCGCATCGAAGGGGGCGCTCGGCAGTGACGCCGTCGAGTGCACCGTCACGCTGGTCGCGCCCGCCGCCGTGGCTTGCGTGACGTACGTCGCGGCGAAGACCCCGCCGCGAAAGAGCGCGGTGTAGTGGTCCGAGAGGAGCGGAGGAAAGGACGCGCCCCCGCAGTGCCCGTAGGCCAGCCCGTCCCACACGATGAGGTAGAGCTTGTTTGGCGCGGCGAAGCGCGAGCGCAGGCCTCGGACGAGGCGATCGCGAATGAAGACCGGCGTGGGGAACGCCGCATCACCAAACCCCGTGGCGACCGCGTCTTGGAGGAGGCTCGGCTCCTTCACGAAGGTGATGTCGATGGCGCCGTCACAGCGATCGAAGCGCAGCCGCGCGCCTCCCGTGCGGTGAGCCAGCCAGCCGTTGCCGGCCTCCAGCGAGCGACGGAGATCGCCTTGCACGTCCAGCGCGCGCGGCGCAGTGACGTCCGCAGGCTCGACGTAGAGCACGTGGACCTGCGCGGCCCCCGGCTCGTCGTCCGGCTGATCGAGCTGCGTGCGCTCGCGCGCGAAGCGTTCGGTCGCGGGGAAGCCGGTCGGCACTCGCGCGCAGCGGCTCTGACCGCCGCCGTCTTGCGGCTCGGGCCCGGCGTCCTGCGGTGCGAGTCCGGCGTCCTGCAGTCCGAGCCCAGCGTCGCGCGGCCCTCCACCGTCGAAGGGCTCGACCTGGGCACCACAGCCGAGCACCGCGGAGCACATGATGACCAACGTCGCGAAGGCGGAGGGACGCACCACGCGAAGGCTACCGCGCGGCGGCGCCGGCCATGGCCGCCTTCATGCGCTTGCCCATCTCCTTGGGGTCCACGTCCTCGATGTGCTGGGCGATCTGCCAGACCTGGCCGAACGGGTCCTGCACGCAGCCCCAGCGGTCACCCCAGAACTGATCCATGCACGGCATGAGCGCCTTCGCCCCGCCCTTGACCGCCTTGTCGAACGTCTTCTTCGCGTCGGTCACGTAGAGCATGACCCCGCTCGACGTCCCCGGGTACCCGACGGGCGACATGTCCGAGACCATCACCGCCGAGTTGCCGAACAGCAGCAGCGAGTGCATGAGCTTCTTGTCCGGCGTCGCCATCTTCCCGGCGATCTTCGCGCCGAGGTTCTTGCGGTACCACTCGATCGCCTCGAGCCCACGCGGAACGTTCAGGTACGCGACTGCGTTCGGGTGAGCCTTCGGCAACGGATTGACCTTCTTCGCCATGACGTGGACCCCTCTTGGTTGGTGGTGGACGGCGCCGACGGTCTGGTCACTTCGCCGAAGGCGAACAAGGGAATTCGGCCAGGCGTCAGAGCCCGCGCAGCCGCTCCAGCAGCGCGTCGACGTCGGCCGGTGACTGGTACACGCCAAAGCCGAACCGCAGCCGGTCGCCCCGCGCGTCGACCACCACGCCGCGTGACAGGCAGGCCGACGCGAGCGCCCGCGCCTGCTCCGTGCGAAAGGTGAGGAACTGGCCTCGGGCGTCGTCGGCCAGCGACACCACCAGCTGTGCCTCGTGCACCGGGCTCCCGGCGCCCAAGCCGGCAACGAACTGCCGCTGGAGCGCGTGCGCGTGCGCCCGAGTCTTCAGCGTCGTCAGCCCCACCCGCTTGCGCCAGGTGAGCACCGCGTCGAGCCGGTACAGACCAGAAGGATCGAACGTGGCCCCCCAGAACCGCGCGCCGCGCGGCGCGAACGGCACCTGCCCTTGCGCCTTCTCTTCGAGCGCACCGAAGGCGGCGAACCAGCCCGTGTTCCGTGGCTTCAGATCGAACCCGTCGGGCACGTGGAGAAAGCACGCGCCCTCACCCGCCATGGCGTACTTGTAGCCGCCAGCGACGTAGAAGCAGCGGTCCTTCACCGCGGCCAGGCGCGTCGGCACCGCGCAGAAGCCGTGGTAGCCGTCGAGCACGAGCGCGCCTTCCTTCGGCAGCGCCTGCACCAGCCCGTCCAAGTCCCTCACCACGGCGCCCGAGTTGAAGAAGACGTGGCTGACGAACAGGAGGTCCGCGCGCAGCGCTCGAGCCTGGGCAACGAAGCGCTCGGGGAACGTGGCCACGGGCTCGGCGCTCACGCGGACCACGCGCGCCCGGCCTTCTTCTTCGAGCCGACGCAGCTGCCGCTCGAGCGAATGGAACTCCGCGTCGGTGGTGAGCACGGTCGGCCTGTCCGGCAGGCAGGACATCAGCCGCAGCACGAGCTCGTGGGTGTTGGGCGCGAAGACCAGGCTGCCGCCGTCAGGCAGCGCCAGCTCTTCGGCCAGCGCCGCCTGAACGCGGGGAATCAGCTCGCCGAAGACATAGTCCCACTTCGTGTCGGCCCAGCGCGCGGCGTCGAGCCAGGCCTGCTGGTGCGCGTCGAACGTGACGTCGGGCCACAGGTGGTGGCTGTGCGCGGCGAAGTGCAGCCGCTCTGGCGCTGCCGAGAGCGCGCGGGAGAAGTGGGAGCGGAGCTCGAGCGTGGGTTCGGACACGGCGCGCATTCGAGCACGAGGCCCATGGGAAGGTGCACCGAAGTTTCGAGCCCCGGCCTCGTCCGTTTCCAACTCGGCGCGACGGTTCGTCACGGGGAAACTCGCTGTGTCCCGCGCCAGCGGAGAAGTCCGTGCGATGCTCTCGAAGCACTATCGACGCAGTACGACCGCGCTGGAGGCCTTCGCCACATGTTCGCCCTGTCCGTCGTCAGTCTCCTGTGCGCCGCGCCCGACGTCGCGCTGCTCTCGACCGCGGAGGCTGGTGGCAGCACGGAGCTGCGCTTTCAACCCGCAGAGGGCCCGCTCACGGCCCCCGTCGCGACGGTGCGCCACGTCCCGGGCTCGACGGTGAAGGGCGCGCTCCTGAGCGAGCGACGCGTCGCGGTCGTCGCTCAGCACGAGCCAAGGCGTGACCCTTCCTTCGCCGCCGCGCTCTTTCGGCTCGAGCCCAAGCGGCCCACCGTCACGCTGGTCGACGGCGTGGCGCTCGCGTCGGCCCCCGTCGTCACCGGGCCGCACACCGTCGTGGTGCAGCGTGGGAGCCCGGGCGAAGAGCGACTGGGCAGCCTGCGCGTCGACCACCTCACGCTGGACGAGGTGCACGTGCTGACCGGCCGCGTGCGCCGCCTCGTAGACTTCGAAGGGACGCAGCTCTTCCCGGCGCTGGTGGTGGGTCGTGAGCTCGTCGTGTACCGCGTTGGCCAAGAGGGCGCGGACGTCACGGCGCTGCACCTCGACACGCTGGCGCAGCGGCCGCTGGCGGTGGGCCTGCCTCCGCTCGGCTTCGACTTCGCTCGCGGTGCGGACGGCGCCGTGTACTTCACGCTGGGCGACCCGGTGGGGCGGCGCTGGACGGTGCAGCGGCTCCAGCTCGACACCGGCGCCAGGAAGGAAGTCGCCAGTGGCCCTGACGTCGCGCTCCTGCCCACGGTGCTGCGCGGTCGGCTGGCCGTCGCGGCCGGGCCTGGCCTGGGCCTCGTGAACGCCGACACGCGAGCGCCCGCGCTGAGCGCGCTGGGGGACGGCTACGAGCGCGTCGTCGCAGCGAGCGGCGACTTTGCGGTGGTGCTCCACGAAGTCCCGTCCGACTTCAACGCGGCCTTCGCGGTCGACCTGTCTCGGGGACGCAGCGTTCGCTACCCGTCGCCGCCTCGCGCGTTGCTGGCGATCGCCGGGGTGCTGCCGTGAGCGGCTTCGCGGTGCTCGTGGCGGTGGGCCTGGGGTACTGCCCGTCGTACACGGCGTCTTCGCCCAACAACACCGGGAGCTGCGCGGTGGAAGCGGCGCCCGGACCCAACCCGACGCTCGCCGACTGGCAGCAGCTCTTCTCGCAGGTGGCCCAGGGCCCCGCGGGCTGGGGCTCGAGCGGGCCTCCGGTCAGCAACCTCACCGTCGGCTGCAGTCGACCGACGAGCCCCAGCTCGCGGCCGCCGCGCTTCCCGTGTGAGCTCATCAAGGCCATCGCCTACCAAGAGAGCCTCTGGCAACACTTCTGCGTGCCGGATCGCCCGGCGGATCAGGTCGGCGGCGCGTCGAGGACCATCATCGCGGTCGACTGTGGCTACGGCGTGGGCCAGGTGACGAGCGGCATGCGCACCTTCGACCCGACGCCCAGCTTCGACCGCGCGCGCGTGGCGTCGAGCCCGCTCTACAACTTGGCGACGGGCATGCAGATCCTGAGGGACAAGTGGCAGGTCGTGGCGTGTGTCGGCGATCGCCAGCCGCAGCTCATCGAGCACTGGTACAGCGCGACGTGGGCGTACAACGGCCTGGCCACGGTCAACAGCCCGAACAACGCCAACTACTCGACGACGCGCGGACCGTGGAACCCGTCAGTCGGAGGCAGCGTGCCGTACCAGGAGCGCGTCTGGGGGCGGCTGCAGTTTCCCCCGTCCACCCAACACTGGACGCCGCTGCTCGCGGGCTACCCGAACCTGCTCGACGTCGGCACGGGCTCGCGCCCCAACGCCTTGCCGGATCCGACGTGCGGCTCGCCGACGAGCTGCGCGACGACGCGCGTGATTCACACCTCGGCCTGCCTCGACACAGGAGGCGCGGGCGGGACCGGTGGCTCGGGAGGAACGGGAGGGTCCGGCGGCGCCGGTGGCTCGGCCGGCACGGGCGGGACCGGCGGCTCGGTTGGAGTTGGCGGCGCCGCAGGA
Organism: Myxococcaceae bacterium; assembly: GCA_022842905.1. Classification (GTDB taxonomy): domain Bacteria; phylum Myxococcota; class Myxococcia; order Myxococcales; family Myxococcaceae; genus JALHOS01. Next base: position 10,698 of record JALHOS010000051.1, read on the forward strand.
ACGGGTGCGGCCGGAGGGGTCGGCGGCGCGGGCGGCGCGCCGGAAGTGGTGCTGCCGCGAGCGCCCACCGAGCTGCTCGTCCCGGCCGCTGGCTGTGGGTGCGGCGCGGGAGGTTCGACGCAGAGCCTGGTGCTCGCGTTCGGGCTATCGCTCCGCTGGCGTCGACGCCGACGCGGCGCGGATCGCTGAAGGAGCGGACCGCTACTTCTTCGGCTCGAACAACGTCTTCACCTTGCCCCAGAAGCCCTTGCCGTGCGGGTGAGCTTCCTCGTTCGACGCCTCGGCGAAGTCTTCGAGGGCCTTCTTCTGCTTGGCGTTGAGATGCTGCGGCGTCTCGACGACGACACGCACGTGCTGATCGCCACGGCCACCGCCGCGCAGGTGCGGTACCCCGTGACCCTTGAGGCGCAGAATCTCTCCGGACTGCGTGCCCGCCTTCACCTTGAGCGCCACCATGCCGTCCAGCGTCGGCACGTCGAGCGTCGCGCCCAGCGCGGCCTGCACGAAGGTGATGGGGATCTCGCAGAAGACCTCGTAGTCCTCGCGGTGGAACAGCGGGTGCTCCTTGACCCGAATGACGACGTGGAGGTCGCCCGGCGGGCCGCCGTTCTCTCCCGGCTCCCCTTCCCCCGCGACGCGCACCACCGTCCCCGTGTCGACGCCCGCGGGCACCGGCACCTTGAGCTCGGTCTTCGACTCGATGCGACCACTGCCGCGGCAACCCTTGCAGGGGTCCACCACGACCTGCCCCGAACCGCCGCACTGCGTGCAGGTGCGCGCGACGGCGAAGAAGCCCTGCGTGAAGCGCACCTCTCCGGCGCCGCCGCAGGTCGGGCAGGTGCGCGCTTCCTTCGACTTGGACCCGGTGCCCGCGCACTCCTCACAGCGCTTGGGCCGAGGCAGCTTGACGTTGACCTCGACGCCGAAGGCCGCCTCTTCGAAGGTCAGCTCCAGGTTGTAGCGGAGGTCCGCGCCGCGGTTGCGCTGCCGCCCGCCGCGCCGTCCACCCATGCCGAAGAGATCGCCGAAGATCTCCCCGAAGATGTCGTTGATGTTGACGTTGTTGAAGCCGCCGCCCGCCGCGCCGCCGACGCCGGCGTGGCCGAAGCGATCGTACCGGGAGCGCTTGTCGGGGTCCGACAGCACCTCGTAGGCCTCGGCGGCGTCCTTGAACTTCTCTTCGGCCGTGGCGTCGCCTGGGTTCTTGTCGGGGTGGTACTGCACCGCCAGCTTGCGAAACGCCCGCTTGAGGGTGTCGGCATCGGCCGAGCGTTCGACGCCCAGCACTTCGTAGTAGTCGCGCTTCTCGCCAGCGGCCATGAGTGGCGGCGCATATAACCCACGTTCCCCATGGAGCAACCGACCTGGCGCCGGCTCCTGCCTTCCTTGCGAGGGCACGGCGGCGCGCTGACCCTGGCCACGCTGGCGTCCGTCGTCGCCGCGAGCGCCGCCGCGGGCTGGGCGTACGTGTTGGGGCCGCTCTTGGAGTCCGTCTTGAGCCACGGCGACGTGCGCCTGGGACCGCGCACGCTGAGCCGCGCCGAGGTGGCGACCACCATGCCGGTCCTCGTCGTGGGGCTGGCCGCGCTCAAGGCCGGAGCGAGCTTCGTCCACCTGGGCCTCATGGCCCGCATTGCGCAGGACGTCTTGGGAGCGCTGCGCCGCCGGCTCTACGACAAGCTGCTGACGCTGCCGCCCGGCTGGTTCGACCAGCGGCACTCAGGCGAGCTGCTCTCGCGCTTCTCGTCCGACGTGGGCCAGCTCGAGTTCACCATCAGCCAGGCGCTGTCGAGCTGGGTGAAGGACGGCCTGCACGTGCTGGCGCTGCTCGGCGTGTGCGCGGCGATCGACGAGCGGCTGTTCCTGCTCACCTTCATCGTGCTGCCGGGCATGGTGCTGCCCGTCTCGCGCTTCGCGAAGGCGGCGAAGAAGGCCGCGACGAGAAGCCAAGCGACGCTCGGGGCGCTGTCGGTGCTCGCCAGCGAGCAGCTCGCCAACCTGCCCGTCGTGCAGGCGTACCGCGCCGAGGCGACCGCGCTGCGCCGACTCGACGAAGAGCAAGGGCGGTACTTGAGCGCCATGCGTCGGTCCCTCTTCATTCGCGGGGCCTTCACGCCGACCACGGAGTTCCTCGGCATTCTGGGGGTGGCGCTGGCTCTGTTCGTGGGCGCGCAGGCCGTCGCCGCCGAGCCGCAGCTCGCGGGTCGGCTCGTGTCCTTCTTGGCCGCGGCGCTGCTGCTCTACCAGCCGGTCAAGGCGCTCGCGGGGACGGCCTCGCAGATGACGCAGGGGCTGGCGGCTGGGCGGCGGCTCTTCGAGATCCTCGACACGCCCGCGCCGGACGATGCGGGCGCGACGGCGGGCGCGCTGGACACCGGCGTCAGCTTCGAAGGCGTCACCGTGCGCTACGGCGAAGCCACCGCGCCGGCGGTGCGTTCGGTCAGCTTCGCGCTGGTGCCCCGCGGGCTGACCGCCATCGTCGGGCCTTCGGGCGCGGGCAAGTCGACGCTCGTCGCGGTGCTGCTGCGGTTCTTGGACGCGCAAGAGGGCGCGCTGCGGTGGAACGGGGTCGACGCGCGCACGCTCTCACGCCGCTCGCTGCGCGCGCAGATCGCCTGGGTGCCGCAGGAGCCGGTGCTGCTGTCCGGCACCGTGCGCGACGCGTTGCGCCTCTCCCGCCCCGACGCGACGGACGCACAGCTGTGGACGGCGCTGGGGCGCGCCCACGCGGACCACTTCGTCCGAGCGCTCCCGGAAGGCCTGGACGCCTGGGTCGGTGAGCGCGGCAGCACGTTGTCGGGTGGCCAGCGGCAGCGGCTGGCGCTGGCGCGGGCGTTCCTGCGCGAGCCGTCGCTGCTGGTGCTGGACGAGCCGACGAGCGCGCTGGACGCGGAGTCGGAAGCCGAGGTGCAAGCTGGCCTCGACGAGCTCATGGCCGGGCGCACGACGCTGGTCATCGCGCACCGGCTGTCCACGGTCCGGCGGGCGCAGCGCATCGTCGTGCTGGAGGAAGGCGGCGTGGTGGCCACGGGCACGCACGAGGAGCTGCTCGCGCGCGGCGGCACTTACGCTCGGCTCGTCGCGGCGTCGTTCGCGGCGGAGCGGAGCCAGCCGGCTTCGAGCTGACCGAGCCGAGGCAGCGCCCGCCCGTCACCGGTTGATGACGTAGGCGCAGACCGAGTCGAGCGCGACCGTCGTCGCCTTCAGGCTCGCGCAGAGCGCATCGTAGAAGCGCAGCTCCTGTCCCAAGACGAGCTCCACCTTCGTCGGCGCGACGCCCTGGTGCAGCAGCGACAGCTTCATGCGCACCAGGCTCGCGTCGCGCTCCTCTTCAATCGCCTCCAGCGCCTTCACCTTGAGCGCCTCGAGGCGCTCCTTCGCCCAGCTCTCGGCGGTGGCGAGGGCGGCCTCGGCGAACCGGGGCAGCTCGGGGAACGCGGCGAGCAGCTCGCTGGCCTTGAGCGCGCGGCCTTCGGCGTCATCCAGCGCGGCCTTCACCTTGGGGTCCACCTGCGGCCGTCCCGTCTGGCCCAAGCTCACGCACACCGACAGCAGCTGGGTGTCCAAGAACCGCGACAGCTGCCGCGAGGGCACCCGCGCGCCCGGAGACGTGTCCGCCGGCTGCGGCGGCGTCACGTGGAAGAGCACCTCGAGCCCGCGGGAACGCAGCGCGCCCTTCACGTCGACGAAGCGGGCGCCGTTCCGCCCGTACGGCCCGTCGCGCAGGAAGCCGAAGAGCGACTCCACCAGCGGGTGGCCGGTGGCGAAGTACTCGATCTCTTCCTGCTCCACCGCGGTGTCCCGCCAGAACGTGCCCAGCACCGTCCGCTCTTCCGTCACGTCGAAGCCCGGCAGCGCCTCGACGGCCAGCGTGTGGCCGAAGTGGAACGCACACTGGAACGCGTCCACTTCCTTGTCCGTGTCGACCTTGATGCCGATGCGGTCCGCCAGCTCGGTGACCGCCTCTTCGAGCCGCTCGTCCAAGTCCCGCGCGATGGCCCAGAGCCCCTCCTCCAGCGACTCACCTTCTTCCCCGTCGATGCCGCTGCGCTCGTGCGCCCGCGCCACCAGCGCCTCGACCTCGGCGCGATCGAAGCTGCGCAGGTCGAGCAGTGGATCGTACGCGCGCTTGGCCTGCGCCCGGGCGGCCGCGACCTTCTTCGACAGCTCCACGGTGTACGCCGCGCGCTCGCTCGCCTTGGCCAGCGCCAGCTCGCCCAGGCGGCTCTCGACCTCCTCGAGCACCGCGTCGAGCCCGCCGACCGTCTCGCCGAACACGCCGACCGCGTCGCGCAGCACGGTGAGCACGTCGGCGGCGAAGGTGCCCGCCGGCTCGAACACGTGAATGTCCACCGGCTTGCTCTGGCCGATGCGATCCAACCGGCCGATGCGCTGCTCCACCGTCGCCGGGCTCCACGGCAGGTCGTAGTGCACCAGATGGTGCGCGAACTGGAAGTTGCGGCCCTCGCCGCCGACCTCGGTGCAGAGCAGCACCTTGGGGCCTTCGGGGTCTCGGAACCGCGCCACCTGCCGGTCCCGCTCCGCCAGCGGCAGATCGCCGTGGTAGCTGAGCGCCTCGACGTTCTCGTGCCGCAGCCGGCCCTGCACGTAGTCGAGCGTGTCCTTCGCCTCGGTGAAGACGAGCACCTTCGTGTCGCGCTCGGCGGCCCAGATGCGCTTGAGCAGCGCGACGAACGCGGCGTACTTCGCGTCGTGCGGCGGGAGCGTGACCTTCACCCCGGCCAGCGCCTTCGAGCCGAGCAGCGCGTTCTGGAACGCCAGCGGAGACGACTCGAGCCTGCGCACCACGCCTGCGAGCGCCGCGCCGCGGATCTGCGACTTCGCCAGCGCTTCGAGCGCCTGGTTCCGCGCGTCGAGCTCGGCCTGCGTCGGGGCCACGGCGTGCACGTGCAGCCGCCGCGTCGAGAAGCCGCCCACCACCGCGCGCCGGTTGCGAATGAGCCGGTCCGACAGCGAGTACGTCTCGGCCAAGTGCCCGAGCAGCTCGTCCGGCTCCTCCAGCTCTTCGAGCAGCCCGTCGGCCGGGAACTGCGCCTTGAGCTCCGCCAGCGCCTTGGTGGCCTGCTTGCCCTCGAGGAGCGCGCGCAGCACCTTGGACAGCGTCTCCTGTTTGGCCAGCCGCGCTTCAAACTCCGCGACAGTGGGCGCGGTGACGGGGTCGATGAGCGAGAGGAGCGCCTGGTACTCCGCCGGGTCGAGCTGCATGGGCGTGGCGGTCAGCAGCAGCAGCCCCCACGTGTTGCCCGCCAGCGCCTGCGCGGCCTCGTACGCCTTCTCGCCCTTGAGGTGGTGGGCCTCGTCGAAGACGACCAGGTCCCAGGCCGTCGACTTGTGGCCGAGCACCTCGCGGTGTTCTTCGCTGCGCTGGAGCAGCTCGAGGCTCGTCACCACCAGGTCGAAGCGCGCCCAGGGAGACACGTCGGGCTGCTCTTCGACGGACCGCTCGAAGCGCTCGGCGTCCATCAACGTGAAGAGGTGGTTGAACTTGTGGAACAGCTCGACGAGCCACTGGAGCGTCAGGTGGCTGGGGGCCACGACGAGGACGCGGCGCGCGAGGCCAGCCAGCCGCAGCGCCGAGAAGATCATGCCCGCTTCGATCGTCTTCCCGAGCCCGACCTCGTCGGCGAGCACGAAGCGCGGCCGGCGAGCGGACAGCACCCGCTGCACCACGCCGACCTGGTGCGGCTTCACCATGACGCGAGAGGCGAGCAAGGCCCCCAGCGCGTCGTTGCGCCGCTCGTCGTCGAGCTCGAGCGCCGCCTTGCGCAGCAGGAAGTTCTTCGCGTCGCTGACGCGGCCTTCCTTGAGCATGGTGAGCGTGTCGGGCTTGGGAGGCAGCGCGCGCAGCTCTGCTTCGGCGTGCTCGACCTCACCTTCCCCTTCGACGTTCACCACGTAGCGCCGCTCGTCCTCCCCCTGCAGCAGGCGCCGCACGGTGCCCGTCTTGCCGCCCGCGGTCCGCACCGGGTGCCCGGCCTTGAGCTCGACCTGCACGAGCGCACCGCCGCGGGCCGCCACCATGACCGGCCCCGCGTCTTCTCGACCCGGGAACACCACGACGGCCTTCGTGCCGCCGTCAGCCAAGCTCACCAAGTGGCCGACGCCCCACTCGGGCTGCGGGAGGTACGAGACCTTCATTCCAGGACGGAGCGCGGGGGACTTCATGCGGGGCGGGCTCTTGCACAAGCGGAGCGTCGGTGCAGCAGCAGACGACGCACAAGGACACACCGCCCTACGCCCGAAGGTCGGTCAAAGGTCCGATGACGCCGCGCCGCGGGCCACTACACTGCCTGGCCACGTGGTCCCGCCTTCGCCGCCCGCCGTCGTCGCCCGAGGTGTCACCAAGCGCTTCGGCGACTTCACCGCCGTCGACGGGCTGGACATGACCATTCCCAAAGGGGCGTTCTACGCGTTCCTCGGACCCAACGGCGCCGGCAAGTCCACGACCATTTCCCTGCTGACCGGCATCTACGCGGCGGACGCGGGCCAGCTCACCATCTTGGGGGTCGACGCGAAGGCTCACCCGCTGGATCTCAAACGCCGCATCGGCGTGGTGCCGGAGGAGCTCGCGCTGTTCGAACGGCTGACCGCGCGGCAGTACCTGACGTTCTGTGGGCGCATGCAGGGGCTCGACGGCGCCGTCGCCCAAGCCCGCTGTGACGAGCTGCTGGCGGTGGCCGAGCTGGCCCACAAGGCCGACGTGCTGGTCGCCGAGTATTCGAAAGGCATGCGCCGGCGCCTGGCGATCGCCGCGGCGCTCATTCACGCGCCCGAGCTCGTGTTCCTCGACGAGCCTTTCGAAGGCATCGACGTCATCGCCGCGTCCGTCATCAAGGAGCTGCTGGGCGATCTGTCCCGCAAGGGCGTCACGCTGCTGCTCACCACGCACGTGCTGGAGATCGCCGAGCGCCTGGCCACGCACGCGGGCATCATCAAGGCCGGCAAGCTCGTCACCGAAGGTTCCATCGACGAGCTGAAAGCGAAGCACGGCTGCCCGAGCCTCGAGGCGGTCTTCGAACAGCAGGTCGCCGTGCCCCAGGCGCGGAGCGCGAGCCTGTCCTTCTTCGGACGCGCCCCATGAGCGCGCGCCCGGCGGGCCCCGGCTTCTTCACCCACCTCCAGCTGCTGTGGGGCCTGCGGGTGGCGCTCAGCCTCAACCGGGAGAAGGCCCGGCTGCGCTGGCTGTCGCTGGTCGCCGCGGTGCTGTCGACGGTGCCCGGCATGGTGGGCGCGTTCCTCGCGTACCGGCTCATGTTGCTGCCGGCGGTGGCGCAGTCGACCGTGTGGCCCGAGTTCCTCTTTCGCTTGGGCTGCTTCGTCACCACCTGCGTGTGGGTGACCTGGCCGGTCATGTCCGCGGGCGTGGACGATCACAGCGAGGCGACGCGCTACCAGGCCTTCCCCATCTCCCAGGCGCGGCTGCTCATCGCCTCGACGATCGCGAGCGTCTTCGAGCCGCGCGCGCTGTCGTTCACGGGCCCCCTCGTCGGCTTGGCGCTCGGCTACGCCACGCTGTACCCGCCGGAGCACCCGGTGGCCTGCCTGCTGGCCTTCGTGGCGTACACGGCGCTCAACGCCTCTTGCGCGCGCGTGGGCATGCACGCCGTCCTGCTCGTGCTGCGGCAGGCGAGATCCGCCGAGCTCTTGGGCTCCGGCTTCGCGCTGTCACTCGTCGTCGCGTCCTTCATTCCGCCGGTGGACACGAGCTGGCTGACGCGCCTCGACGAGCTGGGGACGACCGCGGTGCCGGACGGGACCCTGCGCAACGCGGCGGTGGCGCTCGGGCGCTTCCCCACCGGCTGGTTCGCGCACGCGCTGACGAGCTCGGCGCTGGGCCACGGGGCGCGCGCGTGGACGGACACGGTGCGGCTGTTCGAATTGGCGGCGATCGCGCTCGTCGTGGCGCACGGCCTGCTGCTCGAGTTCCACCGCACCTCGAGCCGCGGTCCGGCGAGCCAGCACCGGCAGCGCGCCGGCAACCCCTTCGCCACCACGCGCAGCGCCTTCTCGACCTTGGTGGTGCGCGAAGCCGTGGACCTGTTCCACAACCCCCGCGCGCGGCTCCTGGTGTCGGTGCCGTTCGTGCTCGGCATTCTCTTCAAGCTGTTGTCCGGCCTGTCGCTCGTCCGCGCGCTGCTGGGCGCGAGCGCCGACGCGTGGGTGCTCGTGTCGCTGTGCGTCTACGGCGCGATCGTCATGGGCAGCACGTTCTCGCAGAACGCGTTCGGCTACGACGGGCACGGCTTCGCGGCGTTCGCGGCGTCACCGACACACCTGGGCGACGTGCTGCGCGCGAAGAACGCGGTGCACGGGCTGTCCGGCCTGGCGCTCTCGGTGGTCGTCGCGGCGTTCTGCGTGGGCTACCTGCGAGCCGGCAGCGCGCTGGACGTGCTCCTCGCCCTCCTCGCGGCGCTCACCGTCGTCGCGACGTCGCTGAGCATGGGCAACGTGCTGTCGGTCCTCTTCCCGGTGAAGTTCCACGCCAACTTGAAGCGCCGAGACAAGGTGCCCTTCGTCGCGTCCATGCTCGGGGTCGGCGGCGCCGCCGTCGCGCTGGCGCCAGCGTCATGGGCGCTGCGGCTGGCGGGGAAGACGGGGCCGACGCTCGGCTCGCTCGGGCTGGTCGCCGCCGGGGCGGTGCTGGCGGTCGGAGCGTACGGGCTGTCGTGGCCAGCGGCGGTGCGACGGCTGGAGTTGCGTCGGGAGGTCGTGCTTCGGGCGGTGACGCGGGAGTGAGCGGCCCAAGGCCTCCGCTGCTCGAGGCGAGTTACGACATGACCTGGGGCGAGGCGGCCGGCGTCGCGTCGGAGCTTCAGGGCTGGCTCGAAAGGCCGGCGTCGTTCGGATCTCGCGGCAGCGGCGGCGACGGCGCCGGGCACGGCGTCATGATCTCTCGCGCGAACTCCGCCTCGGAGATGCGAGCGAGCGTTCTGAGCCCCGGCCACTCCTCGGACCCGCCCGCCGCCACGCCGCCGACGAGCGCGCTGCCCGCATCCGGCGGCTTCGGGTCCATCACGAACCAGTTGCCGACTGACGCGTGGAGCTTGCTCGGCGCCCAGAAGCCGGCTGCGACCCAGGCGGTCACGCCCACTCCGCCCTCACCGAAGAGCGGCCCAGCTTCGACCACGCCCGCGTCGGGCGCGCCATGGAAGGTGACCTCTTCCCCGGACGTCGCGAACGCCGCAGCGCCCTTGAGGACCATGAGCGTGCGCATGCGCACCGGGGTCATCGGCAGAGCCGGCCACGCGCGCGAGTAATGGAAGAGCTCGCCCAGCGAGAGGACCTCGACCTTGGCAACGAAGTCCGACTTCGCTCCGATCGCGCAGAGCGGCAGGAGCTGCCTCGACGCGTACGAGTCGGCCGCGTAGACGACCAGTGGCTCATCGGAGAAGCGAGGCTGCGGCCCGTTTGCGGGACCGCAGGCGGCGAAGAGACACGCAGAGATCAGCACTCGCTGCACGCGCTTGGACCGAGTTCCGATACGCCACCTCCAGGCGGGTCATGCTAGCGGAAGGACGCCTTCGCCTCCGAGTCATGGCGCTCGCCAGAACCGATACAGGATCGACTCGGTCCGCGGGCCGGCATCGGCCGTGCGGTACGTCACTCCAACGAATCCATCCTCTGTCGGCCCGAGCGCCGACGCGGGCAGCATCAGCCCCGCATCCGCGACGAGGTCCGAGAAGAACACCACCCCGCCGTCGAACCACAGGACCTTCTCTCCGCGCGCGCCGTCGTCGAGCTCGCCGACGACGAGCCCCCAGGAGTTGAGCCCATGGGCGATGCCCTCCGTGAAGGCGCCCTTCGTCGCGAGGCGCTCGAAGCCCCCATCCGGCCTCCACAGCCCCGGCTCGTTGCTCCGGATGAAGCTCGCCCGGCCAGCGGCCGTCCCGTCCTCGAGCACTGCCCTGGCTTGGCCCCGCCCAGGCGACGCGAGGCGCTCGAAGCGGCCGTTCGGCCACCGCCGAAACGGCATGATGCCGGGCGTGACGGCATCGCCTGCCCCCAAGAGACGCCCAACGACATAGCCACTGTTCGAGAGCGCGAAGGCCTCCACCCTGAACCGCTCGCCATTGGCAGCGACGCCAGCGTCGAGCGCGAGCACTCCGCCGTCCGCGAACCAGATGTACGTCACATCGCGTCGCTCGCAGAGGGAGTTGTCGAAGTCGTCGAGCGCCCGGCAATACGTCGACGGCCCAAGGGGGAGGACCTCGGCGCCGCCGTCCAACAAGCGGCGGACGCCCCGGTCGCCAGATGAACCGCCCGGGTTGACGACTTGCGCGGAGCCGCCCGCGGTACCCCGCCGGTTGATGGCCCAGACTGAGCTGATGGGCTGTTCCGGGAAGCGCGCCGAAGGCCACTCGTGCAGACCGTCCAACCCCTGGAAGAGCACGAAGAACCAAGTCGGGCCCCCATCGGAGCGACCGAGCACACCGGCAAACTGACCACCCTCGCCGACTGCGGAGAGCACCAGGCTCGATTCGCCCTCGCCCTCTGGGCCTCTCCCGAGCCAGCGGACCACCTCGAAACAGAGTCCGGGGAGCACGGCCTGCGAACCACAGCCACCAGCGTCAGGTGTCTGGCCCGCGTCTGACTGGCCAGCGTCTGACTGGCCCGCGTCCAGCTCGACTCGAGCGCCACCGTCGCCTCCGGGCAGTGCCGCGTCTGCCGACGGTGCGCCGCCATCGCCCTTGGGCAAGGGTGCGCCGGCGCAGCCCAAGCCCAAGATGCCAACGGAGACGGCGACGAGCGCGACGCGCACCCGCGCTCGGTGAACCACAGCCGTCGACAGCGCGAACACGTGCGCTCCGTTCTTGAGCAGATCGCGAGATGCGAAGTGCTCGCGCGATCCCTGCATCGCTCAGGCCGCATGTTCGTGGCTGCAGGTGGCCAGCGGCGTGGCGAACGACAGCGCATGACTTGCGCCGTGGCCGACCCGAGCCGCAGCTCCGAACCAGTCGTGCGGTCACCGCTTAGTCGGCGAACTCTCCGGTCCTCACTCGGGCTGGAGAAGCCTCATTGTCGTTACCGCGGAGAAGTCATCGTCGCTGAGCAGAACGATGGCGGACGGGAAACTCGCGGGGCCGCACTCCACCCGCGTCGAGACCTGAGCCGGCCAGCCGCCCATGTTCGCGGTTACGGCAGGCGCAGGCGAAGCGGAAGCTGCCGCCCGAGGTGCCTTCGAAGCATGAAGACGGCGCGCGCGCGGCGCTCAGGTTCGACGGCGGAGACGCGGGATCCAACGCTCGGCGACGAAGCCGACGACGGCGCTTGAGGCAACAGCCCTGGCCGCGCGTCGCTACTTGCTGAAGAAGTAGCCGCCCGCGAGGTCCGACGCCGTCGAGACGACCCCGCCAACTTGCGACGCGACGGGGATGTTCGTGGCCGCCACCGTCGAGCCCGCCGCGGTGATGCCCGAAGTGATCTTCTGACCGACGGACGCCTTGGGGTCGGCCATAGTGCGACCGAAGTTCGCGACGTCGAGCGCCGCCACGGCCGTGTTGAGCCCAGGCGTGACTCGGGCCGCGGCGCGGCCAACCGGGCTGCGTGCAGCGAGGGTCGCAAGGTCCGCAGCCGACGCGACGACGCCGGTCCCAGCCTGCACTCGCTCGAACGTGTCCTCAGCCTGACTGCCGTCCTTCGCTGCTTTGGCCCCGCCCGTCGCGGTGGCGGCCTTGTCCGCGTGATCCAGCGCTCGTGCTGCCTGTGCTCCGCCGCGGACTCGCATGCTCATGGTCCGTGGATTCTCTCGCTCAGTGAGAAGAAGTTGCGCCCGCAGGGCGCTCCACCCGCCAGGTGCCGACCTGATTTCAATGACTTGAGGCCTCTCGTGCGGAGCACCGACGCGATCAGCACCCGCTGGGCCGGTGAAGGACCCTTCAGTTGTCGACCCACGGCACACGCGTCGCGACGAAGTTCAGGTAGACCCACCAGCCGCGCAAGCCCGCGTTGACGTCTAGGTCGTTGTGGGGCGCGCAGCACATGGTGCCGCCCGGCAGCAGGTTCGAGAGCGCCTGACCTCCCACGAAAGGAAATGTCGTCGGGATGGCCGGCGGCCCATTGGCCTCGACTTCGGACAAGAACCCGCGAATGACGCCGTTGACGAGCGCCGTCGGCGGGGCACCGACGTACGTGGCCGCGACCTGCGCTTGCCGCAGCGTCATCGGCAGCCCTCCGACTGACAGCGTCAGCGTGAGCTCGGGGCTCACGAAGCAAGGGGCGCCGGACGACGTGATGGCGGGCGTGTAGGGTCGCGTGGTCCCCGCGAAACTGCCCAGGCAGCTGCTCGTCGCGTCGTTGGTCGCGCTCGTGAGGACGACCGGCGCCGCTGCGGGCTGTGCGCTGCACGACGTGCTCCCGAACGGCGCCGTGCAGCGCGGGAAGTGCAGCTCCAGCGAACTGCCTGCGTCGGCCTGGCTGAGCGGGCGAAACACCAACGCCAGCGACTCGTCGAGCACGCCGTCGTTGTTGGCGTCCGTCTGCAGCGCGGTCTGCTCCGCGCCGTTGATCGAGAAGCCGACGAGCGGCGTGTCCGTCACGTCCCGGCAGCCGAGAAAGTTCACGAAGACGTGCGGGTCGCGCAGATCCAGGTCACTCACGCGAAACGCCGACGCCGCGGGCGCGAGCTGACACGCGTTGCAGCCGTCACTCGGGTTGGAGTTCATGTCGTCGCACGTCTCGCCGGCCTCGACGGCGCCGTTCCCGCAGCTCGGCGCGCAGTCGTCGTCGGTGTTGGCGTTCGCGCCGGGCGGACAGCACCCGTCACCGTCTTCGGCGAGGGTGATGGGCGGAAAGGAGCAGGCCGCGGTGCAGAGGCCCTCGTTGTTCACCACGTCGCGCGTGCAGGCCTGCCCGTCGGCACACACGGTCGGGCACCTGCCCGGACCCACGAGGATGCGGGTGTCGCAGGTCTCGCCCGGGTCCACGAGGCCGTTCCCGCAGCCGAGCACGCAGTCGGTGTCCGTCGTCGGGTTCTCACCCGGGGGACAGCACCCGTCGCCGTTGCGCGGCAGGGTGACGGGCGTGAAGACGCAGGCCGCCGCGCAGGTGCCCCCGCCGTCCAGCGCGTCGGCGGTGCAGGAGCGACCGTCGTTGCACACGCGCGGGCACGCGCCCCTGCCGCCGTCGAGCGCCACGTCGCAGCGCTCCCCCGGCTCGTGCACGCCGTTGCCGCACACGGCTGCGCAGTCCGAATCCGTCAGCGCGCTCGCGCCGCTGGGGCAACAGCCGTCGCCGGCCGCCGGCGTGGCGATGACGCCCCAGGCACAGCTCGCCTGGCAGCCTGAACCCGACAGCACGTCGACGGTGCAGGCCTGGCCGTCGTCGCAGCTCGCGGCGCAGGCGCCGGCGTCGACAGGCAGCCCCGGGTCGCACAGCTCTCCCACGTCGAGGTACGCGTTGCCGCAGACCGCCTCGCAGTCGCCGTCGGTGCCGGCGTTGGCACCCGGCGGGCAGCAGGCGTCGCCCGCATCGGGCTGGGTGATGGGCAGAAAGACGCAGCGCGCGGCGCAGGTGCCGGCGTCGAGCAGCACGTCGGCGGTACAGGCCACGCCGTCGCTGCACGCGGTGGGGCAGGCGCCGCCGTCGCCGGCGAAGGAAGAGTCGCACCGCTCGGAGGGCTCGAGCACGCCGTTGCCACAGACGGGCGCGCCGTCGGCGTCGGTCAGCTGGCTCGCGCCGCCTGGACAGCAGCCGTCGCCCGCGACCGGCGCGGTGATGGGCGCGAAGGTGCACTGCGCCGCGCAGCCACCGCCCACCAGCAGGTCGCGCGTGCACGCGACGCCGTCGTCGCAGGCCGTCGGGCAGCGCCCAGCGTCGCTGGCGCTCGCGGTGTCGCAGCGCTCGCCTGGGTCCACCGCGCCGTTCCCACAGGCCGGCGAGCAGTCGCCGTCGGTCGCCGAGGTCGCGCCCGGCGGACAGCACCCGTCTTGGAGGCCCGCCTGTGTCACCGGGACGTGGTCGCAGCTCGCTTGGCAGGCGAGGCCCAGGAGCGTGTCGGTGGTGCAGGCCACGCCGTCGTCACAGCGCGCCGGGCACTCGCCCGCCCCGGCCGGCGCCGCGACATCACAGCGCTCACCGGGCTCGAGCGCGCCGTTGCCGCAGGCGAAGTGGCAGGTGGCGTCACAGGTCGCGTCTGCCAACGCGTCGCCGTCGTCGCAGTCCTCGCCGGGGCTGACGACGCCGTCACCGCAGCGGCCGACGGGGGGCGCAGCGGGGCAGGTGCAGCTCAACCAAGACGCCGCAGCAAGCGCCAGCGCGCCTCGGAGAACCACGTTGAACGGACCCATCGCGCGAGTATGCCTGCGTTCCGCCGAAATGCAGGAGAAGGGCGCGCGGGACCAGGCCTCGCCTCGGGCGTTCACCCATGGGGCGTTGCCGCCTGCCTGCGCTGGAGACCTCCGGGCCGTGCACTTCGTCGGCCGCCAGGAGCGCATGGTGTAATGGTCGCATGACCTCGCTCCTGCAACTCGTCGACGCCCCGGGCCCGAGGGGCTGCGAGGTCGACGTCGCTGCCTTCGAGCGGCACACCCACGCGGCGCTCCTTGCTGAAGAAGGAGCTGCCCACGCCGGCCGCCACCGTCGAGCCCGCCGCAGTGATTCCTGCGGTGATCTTCCTCCCGACGGACGCCATTCGCCCAAGGACTCGCGCTGTGGCAGCGCTCCACACGAGCTGCGGCGGAGCCGTGGCGTGCCAGTCGAAGGCCTTCGGCCGCGGTGGAGGCTGGTGGCCCGGCAGCGCTCCGCCGGATTTCGCTTCCACTTCGCTCTGCGGCGCCCAGTCGACGTCGCGCCAGCCGGTGAACCGGCTCTTGTCGTTCTTGAGGCTGTGGCCGTGACGAACGCCGACGAGGGTGCAGGGCCTTGGGCCCCGTGTGGCATCGCCCTCGACGCTTGCATTGTCCGCCGCGCTCACGCACCGTCCGCGCCGGGAGCCACCATGTCGCGTCGAGTGCTGTCGGTCGCGCTGTGCGTCTTGACCGCCGCATGCCAGTTCAACGCCCAGCTCGACGCCGCCGCGCGCCCGTCGTGCGCGACCGACGGTCTGTGCCCCGACGGCTTCGCCTGCGTGCCGGACGTCGGCCTGTGCTTCGCCGCCAGCGCCGACAAAGACGCCCCCGGCGTGTCGGCCACCGTGGCGCCACGGCGCATCAAGCGAGGGGACACCGTCGTCGTCACGCTCAGCCCCAGCGAGCCGCTCGCCGTCCCGCCCACCCTCTCGCTGGACGGCGTCACGGTCGGCCACCCCGTCGCCCCCGTCGCGACAGACTTCCGCGCCGAGCTGCCCGTCCGCGGCGACGAGCGCGAGGGCGCACACGAGCTGTCCGCCACGCTCATCGACCAGTCCGGCAACGTCGCGCGCGGCGTGTCGTTGGGCTCGGTGGACTTCGACTTCACCGCGCCGTCGCTGCGCAACCTGGCCTTCACGCTCCCGACGGCGTCCGACGGGGGCAGCGCCGTCGTCGCGCCCGGCGCCTCGGTGGTGCTCGTCGGTGTCCTGTCCGAGGTGGTCCGCCGCGTCGACGTCACCGCGCAGGGGGACTGCGGCGCCACGCTGCCCTTCGCCCCCAGCGTGGACGAGCTCCAGCGCGTCAGCTTGGTCGCCACCGTCCCGCGCGACGCGGGCGCCTGCCGCTACGCCCTGACGCTCGCCCCGCTCGTGGACGTGGCCGGGAACGTCGCCGCGGTGCAGCCGCTGCCCCACCGGCTCGTGGTGGACCCGCTGGGCCCCGCCGTCAGCGAGCTGGGCCTCGCCTGGGCGCGCGACGGCGGCTGGGTCGCCAACCCCGACGGCGTGTACAGCCGCACCCCGGGCTTCGATGTCGTCGGCGTGTCCTTCCTGCGGCCGCCGCAGGACGACCGCGCTTCCGTCACCTTCGACGGCGAGCCCATGGCGTGCGCTGCCTGTCAGCCCGTGGCAGACGGGCGCGCGCGCTGCGCCTGTGAGCGCGCCGTGCGGCCGGGAGACGTGCCGGGTGACGACCACGACGTCGTCGTCACGCTGGAGGACGAAGCAGGCAACCTCACGCGGGAGCGCCGCGCCGTCACTTTGGACTTCGCGGCGCCGCGCGTGGTCCAGGCCAGCTTCGTGACGCCGGCGTCCGACGGCGGCGCCGTCGACGTGCGCT
>JALHOS010000052.1 GCA_022842905.1 Myxococcaceae bacterium
TGCTGGCCGTGGCTGGCGTCGGCGCGGCGATCGGCGGCGGCGTGCTGTGGGGCTTGGCGGCCGTCGACCATGCGGCGCTGCGCGCGAAGGCACCGGCGACGTTCGAGGCGGCCACGCAGCTCAGTCAGGCCGGTGAGTTCAAGCAGGGGCTGGGGCTGGCGCTGCTGGGCTCGGGGCTGGCGGCTTCACTGGCTGGGCTGCTCTGGGGCGTGCTCGGGCGACCGAACGCGGTGAGCGTGTTGCCCACGGCCCACGGACTGTTCGTTCACGGAGCCCTCTGATGCGCGCGCTCGGCTTGGCTCTGGTTGGCTTGGTCGCTTCGTCCTGCGACTTCCGGGGCGCACTCGAGGCGTACTGTGACGACAACCCTGCCTGTGATGGCGGAGTGGATGCAGGCAGCGGTGGGAGTGCAGGCAGCGGTGGGAGCGCAGGCAGTGGAGGGAGCGCAGGCAGCGGAGGGAGCGCAGGCAGCGGAGGGAGTGCAGGCAGCGGAGGGAGCGCAGGCAGCGGAGGGAGCGCAGGCAGCGGTGGGAGTGCAGGCAGCGGTGGGAGCGCAGGCAGCGGTGGCATGGACGCGAGCGTGCCGGTCGGGCTCGTGACGCAGCTCCAGCTGGCGAGCGCCACGACGCAGTTCCTCGCCGGGACGTGTCTGCCAATCACCGTGACGACGCGGGGTGACGGCGGCGTGTTGGTGGCGCCTGGTCCAAACGCGGTGCTCAACCTCAGCGCGCTGGGCGTCGTCACCTACGCGGGCGACAGCTGCGTTCCGCCGGCCACGACGAGCGTGCCGTTCCCGCCGAACGCGGGGCAACTCGTCGTCTCTGTCGGCTCGCAGCGGCTCGACGGAGGCCTCCGCCTGGGCGACGGGGCGCTGACGGCGTCGCTGAGCACCCCGAGCCTCGCGGTGCAGAGCGACCAGCTGGGCCTCGAGTCCCGCGGAGTCCTCCACCTGAATCGAACCAGCACGTCCGGCGCCCCGTACATCTGCGAACAGGTCCCCGTGGAGGTCTCGCTGAAGGGAGCCGCCGGCGTCGACGCGGTCCCTTCCAGCGCCGGCGCGATCGTTCCGCTGCGGGTCACCGGCCCGCTGACGGTCTTCCAGAGCGACGGAGGGTCGGACCTCGACGTGTGCTGGACGCGTGACGCAGGGTCCCGCCTCGTGCTCGACGCGGCCGGGCGTGCGCAGTTCCGCTTCCTCTTCGAAGGCCCGGGGACGATCCGCGCGCTCGCCGGCGGCTCCTGGAGCGACTCGAGCGAGCTGACCGTGTCCACGTTGCCCGTCACCGTGCGTATCACCGCCGACGCGGGCGTCGTGTCCGCCGGCACCTGCGTCGCAGTGTTGCTCGAGGCTGCAGGGCCCGCCGGCCCAGCGATCAACGGCCAGACCACGGACCGCTTTCCCTTCACGCTGCGCGCGGACCCAGGCCTAAGCGTGTCGACGGTGCCGGGCTGCGTGGGCTCGCTCAACCTGGCCCAGCCCTTGGTCGTGAACTCCATCGCCAGGACGAGCCTCTACGTCACCGGGCGACTGCCCTTTCCCGACGCTGGCCTCACCTTTGGAACGTTGTCGCTCCGCGCTTCGCTCGGGGACGCTGGCTCGGCCGACGCGTCCTTCGAGTTCGTCGCGCAGGTCACCGCCGCGCCCGTCCTGCGCCAGCCTGCATGCACCGGGGCGAGCCCCCTGCGCTTGGCTGCCCGGGCGCTCGACGGTGGCCCTGCCTTCGCCGCAAGGCCCACGACGCTGAGCTTCTTGCCCTTCGCGAGCATGACGGGCACCTGCCTCAATTCCCCACCGCTCGTGTGGGATGCGGGAGTGTCGAGCGTCGAACTTCCGGTGGCCTTGTTCGGGCCCGACGGCGGCTCCGTAAAGCTCCTGGGCGACGGGCTCGAGCCGTTCGACGTCACCTGGTGAAGTCGGCGGCCCCCGCGGCGGGGCGACTTGACTTGCGCCCAGAGGTGGGTTTCGAGCCGCGGCGGGTCCATGAAGCTCTACAACTACTGGCGTTCGAGCTCGAGCTACCGCGTGCGTCTGGCGCTGCACCACAAGCAGCTGCCGTTCGAATACGTCCCGGTCAGCCTCATCAAGGGTGAACAGCATCAGCCAGCGCACCGCTCTCGCAGCGCGTCCGGCACGGTGCCGGTGCTCGAAGACGTGGTGGACGGCAAGGTGCTGCTGCTCACGCAGTCCGTCGCCATCTTCGAGTACCTCGAGGAGCGCTTCCCCGCGCGGCCCTTGCTCCCCAAGGGCGCGGTCCAGCGGAGCCAGGTGCGCGCGCTCGCGGAGCTGATCAACTCGGGCATTCAGCCGCTGCAGAACCTGGCGGTGCTCAACTACGTGAAGGACACGCTCAAGGCGGACCAGGCGGCGTGGGCCAAACACTGGATCGGCCTTGGCCTGGCGGCGCTCGAGCAGCAGGCGACGCAGACCGCGGGACAGTTCTTGGTGGGCGACGAGTTCAGCTGGGCGGACTGCTGCCTGGTGCCGCAACTCTTCGCGGCGCGGCGCTTCGGCGCAGACCCGTCGAGCTGCCCCACGTTGCTGGCCGTCGAAGCGCGCTGCCTGACGCTGGACGCCGTGAAGAACGCCGCCCCCGAAGCCCAACCCGACGCCCAGCCGTAAGGGCGGTACCAACACACCTCACCTTTTCCGAAGGAGACCACACGCCATGGCAACCCCCGTCGAGTCGTTGGGCATCAAGAAGGTCGAGTCCGTGCACTGGTACGTGCGCGATCTCGAGCGCAGCCGCCGCTTCTACACCGAGCAGCTGGACTTCGCGGAGCTGGGCGAGTCGAGCCCGGAGCTGACACAGCGCGGCCGGCAGAAGAGCGCGGTGTTCCAAGCTGGTGAGGTGACGCTGCTGCTGAGCCAGCCGGTCGGCGAAGGTGGCCGGGCGTGGCGCTGGCTCCAGAAGCACCCCGAGGGCGTCGGCACGGTGAACTTCCTGGTCGAAGACCTCGCCAAGACGCTGCGGCTGCTGGAGGCGCGCGGGGGCACCGTCATCGACGACGAGGTGCAGAAGTTCGACGACGGCAAGGGCGGCACGCTCAAGTTCTTCAGCATCACCACGCCGTTCGGGAACACCACGTTCCGCTTCGTCGAGCGCAACGGCTACGCGCCGCTCTACCCGGGCTTCGTGGCGCACCAGACGCCGAAGGGTGGGAAGAACCGCTTCGGCTTCAAGCGCGTCGACCACATCACGTCGAACTTCCGCACCCTGGCGCCGATGGTGCTGTGGATGAAGCACGTCATGGGCTTCGAGGAGTTCTGGAACATCGCCTTCCACACGGAAGAGGAGATCGAGAAGGGCAACCAGCACGGCACGGGGCTCAAGTCGACGGTCATGTGGGATCCCCACAGCGGCGCAAAGTTCGCCAACAACGAGCCGTCGCGGCCGCGCTTCAAGCAGTCGCAGATCAACGTGTTCGTCGAAGACCAGCGCGGCGAAGGCATTCAGCACCTGGCGTTGGAGGTCAGCGGCATCGTCGACGCCGTCCGCGCGATGCGAAAGACGAACGGCCTGGAGTTCCTCAGCACGCCGGGCGCGTACTACGACTACCTGCCCGAGCGCCTCGTGAAGAGCGGCATCAAGCGCATCGACGAGAAGCTGGAGGAGCTGCGCGACCTGCAGATCCTCATCGACGGGCACAAAGAGCACCAATACATGCTGCAGATCTTCATGAAGGAGAAGTCGCAGCTCTTCCACGACCGCGAGGCCGGCCCGTTCTTCTACGAGGTCATCGAGCGCAAGGGCGACAAGGGCTTCGGCGGCGGGAACTTCAAGGCGCTGTTCGAAAGCATCGAGCGCGCCCAGGCTGCTGAGCGCGCTCGAGGAACCTGAGCCGACGACTCGGTCAGACGGGTCGGCCCGTGACCAGCGCCTGCGCCTTCAGCTCCACCTCGGAAGGCCCCACGACGCTCGGCTGGGTCGACAGAGGCTTCCCGTCACCCGCCGGCACAGGCTCGCTCACGCTCGGGCCGGAGACGACGGGGTCGGTCACGTCCGGCTTCACGTCAGGCTGCTTCGGCGCCAGCTCCTTGGCGATCTCCGCGGGGACGGCGAGGTTGACGAAGAACTCCTTGTTGAGCGGGTCCATGTCGTCGAGCTTGGGCAGCATCGACTTGACGTCGACGACCTTGCCGCTGGCGTCCTTCTTCACCTTGATCCACGGCGTCGCCATCCACTGGCGCTCCATGCCGCTGGCGAGATTGCGCGCCGAGACCATGTGCTCCGAGCGCTGGCCGCCGGCGTTGGCAGGGCGCAGCCAGTTGTTGTGGTAAATCCACACCACCCCGTTCGAGTCCGTGTGGCCGACGAAGCCGATGTGCTGCATGCCCGGGTCGAACTTGGTCACGTGGTTGCCGCTGATGACGGTCCCCGCGGGGATGCTGCCGCCGAAGACCTCGTTCAGCTTCTTGATGAAGCCCGCTTCGTTGTTGGGCATGCGAGTGACCTGTGCGCCCTTCGCCTTGAGCTCGCCGGTCATCGCGCGCACGCCCTCTTCACGGTACTTGCCCAGCCCGACGAGCGAGAACACCTTGGACACGTTGGTGGCGCACATGCGCGGCCGGGGGAACGACGGGTAGCCGAACTGGTTGTCCATCCACCAGTGGGCGGCGCGCATCAGCTTCTCGCCCGTGGGCGTGAGCTTCTCGAAGGTGAGCCCTTTGATGCTGGCCTTGGCCGCCGCGGCGATCTCCGCGGCGCTCGCGCCGACGCCGCTGGCCTTCTCCGGCTTGGGCGAGGGCTTGGCCGCCGCGAGCTTCGCCTGCGTCGCCGCGTCGGCGATGCCGGTCACTGGGAGGTCGTTCGCGCGCTGGAACGCTTCGACCGCGGTCTTCACGCCAGGGCCGAAGGAGCCGTCGATCATCCCCACGTCGAAGCCCGCGCGCTCGAGCGCCTGCTGGAGCTTCTTCACCGCGGGGCCAGACGCGCCCTTGCTGAGCGGCCGCGTGACGGAAGCGCCGCCCGCGACGGGGGCCAGCGAAGGAGACGACGTGGACGTCGAAGCGATGGTGGGCATGGGCGTTCTCGGGGGCAAGGGTTCGACCAACACCGAGGTTGTCGGCGCGCAGCCGCTGCGCTCCGCCGCCGAAACTGCGCAGCGCACTGAGGGATTGCCCATGAGCAATGCCCTCGGAACGGCGTTGAGGCTCCCCGGCCCCGCCATGGCCCCCGTCGAAGCCCGCAAAACGCACCGAGCGCGTCGCCCAGCTTCGGGAGACGCGCTCGCGCGTTGACGAGACCGACTGCGTCTGCGGTTACGGGACGGCCACGACCGGCGCCGTGACCGACGGGACGATCGGCGCGGGGTTGGCGGGCACCGGGTTGAGCTCCACCAGCGGCTTCGCTTCGGTCGCCGGCTTCACTTCGACCGGCGTCGCCGGCTTCACTTCGACCGGCATCGCCGGCTTCACTTCGACCGGCGTCGCCGGCTTCACTTCGACCGGCTTCGGCGCGGGCTTCACTTCGGGCTTCGGCGCGGGCTTCACTTCCGGCTTCGGCGCGGGCTTCACTTCCGGCACCGGCGGGCCGCCCAGCTCAGCCACGATCTCCGCGGGCACGGACAGGTTGACGAAGAACTCCTTGTTCAGCGGGTCCATGTCGTCGAGCTTGGGCAGCATCGACTTGACGTCGACCACCTTGCCGCCCGCGTCCTTCTGCACCTGAATCCAGGGCGTCGCCATCCACTGGCGGGGGAAGCCGTCGCGCAGGAACTCCGCCGACACCATGTGCGCCGAGCGCTGGCCGTCGGCTCCGGGGCGCAGCCAGTTGTTGTGGTAGATCCACACCACGCCGTCCTTGTCGGTGTGGCCGATGAAGCCCACGTGCTGCATGCCCGGCGCGGAGCTGTTGACGCTGTTCCCGCTGATGACGGTCCCGGCGGGGATGCTGCCCTTGAACGAGTCGTTGAGGGCCTTGATGAAGCCGGCTTTGTCGTTCGGCATGCGCGTGTTCTGCGCCCCGAGCGTCTTGAGCTCGGCGGTCAGCGCGCGTACGCCCTCTTCCTGGTACTTGCCCAGGCCGACCAGCGAGAAGACCTTGGACACGTTGTTCGCGCACATGCGCGCGCGGGGGAAGAACTCGTACTGGCGCTGCTGGTCCATCCACCAGTGGGAGGCCTTCATCAGCTTCTCGCCCGTCGGCGTGAGCTTCTCGAACTTGAACTTGCTGACGTCGGTCTTCGCCGCGGACGCCACTTCTGCCGCCGTCGACGACATCTTCCCGGTCAGCATTTCGGGCGGCTTCTGCGCCGCAGGCTTGGCTCCCTTGAGCTTGGCCAGCGTCGCGGGGTCGGCGACGCCCGTCGCCGGCAGCCCGTTGGCCTTCTGGAAGTTCTCGAGCGCGAGCCGTACGCCGCCGCCGAACATGCCGTCGATGGGGCCCGGGTTGAACCCGGCCGCCGCCAGCTGCTTCTGCAACGTCGCGACTTCAGGACCCACCGAGCCCTGCCGCATCGGGCCGGTCTGACGGGCCGGCCGGGAGCCGACCGGGACGAGGTCCGGGAAAGAGCCACCGAAGATGTTGGAGAGCGGAGAAGCCATGGCGATCACGTAGGGGGCGAGAGGAGTGCGGCGATGTGGGGTTATCGGGAATGACACACCGCGGCGGAGGGCCGGAAAGTGCAAGCTACCTTGCCGTCTGTCTCCGGGACGAGACACGGCCAGGCGCGTCGGGCCCCCGGGCTCTCACTTCCTGAGAGAACGGTTCAGCCTGGGAGGTGGTCGAGCAGCTCGCGGAGCGACTCGAGACGCACCGCGCCGTCCAGCCCCAGCCCGAAGAAGCGCACCCCGGCGGCGGCGGCGGCCTGGCGATCGAACCGCGAGTCGCCCACCATGACCGCGTCGGCCGGGGCGACGCCGAGCTCACCGAGCGCGAGCCACAACAGGTCCGGCGCTGGTTTGGCGTGGGGCACGCGGTCTGCCGTGGCGCGCACGGAGAGCTCCGCCGCCAGCCCGGCCCGGTCGAGGATGCGCGACGTCAGCAGCCCCACGGTGTTGGTGACGAGCGCGCGCTCGAGCCCCTTCGCGGCCACCGCCTGGAGCACCGGCAGCGCGTCTGGGTTCACCCAGATGGCGTCGAGGTGGCTGGTGAAGGAGTCGACGTAGAAGGCGTCAAGCTCTGCGACCGTGCAGTGCAACCCGAAGCAGGGAATGTCTGCCGCGGTGCCCTGCCCAAACGTGGGGTCGAACTCCTCGCGCGTGACTGGCCGCCCGCGGAAGCGCGTGCCGGCGTCACGGACGGCGCGGAACCAGGACTCCTCGCTCTTCACGAGGACCCCGTCCATGTCGAAGAGCACCGCCTTCACAGCCCGACCCCCACCGTCGTCCGCAGCGCCACGCCGTCGCCGACGAAGACGTCGGTGCCCAGCAGCAAGCCCACGCTCGAGCCGAGCACCAGCGGGACCTTGAGCGTGACCGCCCCGACGAACTTCGCGCCCCAGGCTTCCGTCGCGCCGCGCGCCATGCGGTAGACGGCGCCGCCCACCGCGGGAATCAACTGCACGCCGCCCTCGCCGAGTCCGACGCGAACCGAGAGGAGCGCGGGGAACGCGAGCAACAACCGCTGACTGGCACCGACCCCGTACTGGAGCGACGCCCCGACTGATGCTGCTGGCGTGTGTCGTGACGACGCGAGGAAAGGCACGTCGAGGCGGGCGTCGAGGCCGAGCAGATCGGTCGCGACCGTCCAGCTCGGGCCCACCGCGAACCACCACTGCTTGGGGGCCGGGGCGCGCTTGGTCTCGTCGCTCGTCAGGTCCTGGTGCGCGGAGAGAGCGGCGGCCTCGCCTGAGTGCACGCTCTTGTCCTCCGCGTTCGAAGCCTCGGTAGCTGGCGCCAGATCGGACTGGGTCGAGGCTGGTGACGCGTTCGCGCTCCCCGCACCGGTGCCGCCGTCACGAACGTCGAGCGGGTGCGTCGCCGTCGCGGGCACGGGGGGCGTCGGAATCACTGGCGTCGCCGGCGTCGGCGTCGATGGCGTCGGCGTCGATGGCGTCGGCGTCGATGGCGTCGGCGTCGATGGCGTCGGCGTCGGCGTCGATGGCGTCGGCGTCGATGGCGTCGGCGTCGCTTGCGTCGGCGTCGATGGCGTCGGAATCGCTGGCGTCGATGGCGATGACGTCGGCGTCGGCGTCGTCGGCGTCGTCGTCGTCGTCGTCGTCGGCGTCGGCGTCGGCGTCGGCGTCGGCGTCGGCGTCGGCGTCGATGGTCCCGCAGCGGACTCGGAACGCCGTCCCGCCTCGGCTCCACCGAGACGCTCCGGAGTGAACCCGCCGTCTGGCGCCTCGAGCGGCGCAGCACCCGTCAGCCTCACGGCAACCGGTTCGGCCCCTGGCCCCAGCACCGCCGCTCGAACCGGCGTGAGCTCGACGCCGTCCACCCGCCGCCCCACCGCCAGCGCGCCTGAACCAGCGTCAGCGACTGTCGACGAGACGGTCTGCGCCAAGCACCAGCACAGCACCCACGGAGCACTCACCGCACACCTCCGGGCGCAAAGCCGCGCTCGTCAGCCACGTCCCCGAGGTCATCGAAGGGACTCCGCTGAGCCGGCGTCGTCGGCTCTGCACCGACGCTGCGGAACGCGCGCGTGCCGAGCAACCCGACGCGCAGGTCGATCTGCGCCCAGTCGTTCGAATCGCGCAGCATGGCCGAGCCGCTCGTGTTCCGCGGGCAGTAACCAGGCGTGGTGTCGAGGCCGGTCAGCCGAACTGACACGGCCGCCGCGTCGGTGACGCCGTTCAAGTTGAAGTCGATGGGGCCGCTCCCCGGGCGGCGCAGTCCGTCTGCTTCCCTCAGCGTCGCTTCGGCCAGCACGCCGCCGCTCCCGTCCGAGAAGTCGAGCAGCATGCTCGGGCTGGTGAGCCCGTTCGCCGGCACCGGAGGCACGCCGCAGCTCGTCGACGCCCGCCCATAGGTCGCGGCGTAGCGGTCGTTCGGCGCGGACACCGCCGGCAGCCCGTCGCGGTACAGGTAGTTCATGACGCTGAAGTAGTTGGGCTTGTAGTTGAGCGTCTCGAAGCCGCCGTGCTGCAGCGACAGGTTGTGGCCCAGCTCGTGGAACAGCGTCAGCGCCTGGTCGTTGAGCCGCGCCTGCGTCGTCGCCGTGTCCGTCCCCAGGTACACGCCGCCCAGCCCGACGATGACGTCGTTGCCCGACTGCTCCGCCAAGCCAGCCGACGCCGAGGCGGCGCTGCAGGTGCTCACGTCGATGCGGTGGGCGAAGAGCGCGTAGTGAAAGACCGGCGCGCGGCGCGGGTCGAAGTTGCGCCACTTCGTCGCGTAGAAGGACGGCACGCCAGGTGTCCCGTTCAGGCTGACGCCACACGAGAAGGCCACCTGGTTCCCGCCGCCCAAGTCGTAGTTGGCGGGGCTCATGCCCGCCGCCGGGTCGTGCAGCTCGCCGGTGTCGAAGTGCGCGGCGATGCCTCGGGCTTGGAAGCGCTGCGCGACCTTGTCGAGCGCGCCGCGGACCGGCTGAACGCCGCGGTCGAGGGAGCCGCTGCCCGCGAGCGGCATGTAGTCGACCTCGACGAAGAGGTCCCTCTGGCCGCTGCGCGCCCCCCACGCGTACAGGTCGAGCCCGGCATAGCGGCCGCCTGGCACCTCGGCCGAATCGGGAATGCCGTCGACGTCGAGATCGACCGCTGAAGCGACGTCGTTGGGGCCGCCGGGCGTCGCGACCTCGAGCACCGTCGGGGCAGCCAGCGGGCTGGCGCGACCGAACGCGGCACCCGTCAACGGAGGAACGTTCAGCACGTCGACCGCGGCGGGCCCCGCACCTCGACGAAGCCGGAGCACGCCCCCTTGGGTCCAGTAGGGCACCTTGCCCGCCGCCGTGCGCAGGAAGACCGCGACGCCGTCGACGGGGAGCTCGTCAGTGGTGCGGCCGGCGAGCACCACGCGGCCCTGCGCCGGCACGAGCCGCGCGGGCAGTGGATACGACTCCTCGGTGGAGTCCTGGGCCAAGCCGCCAGCGGTGACGGACGTGGCGACGAGCTGGAACTGGGACAGCTCCAGGGCCGCGCTCGTCGGGTTGTGGAGCTCGACCCAACACGGGACGTTGGTGAACTGACAGCGCCCCACCTCGGTGAGGACGAAGGTGTCGAGCGCGCAGCTCACGTCGAGCGTCACCACGGCCGCGCCGCCGGTGCCGGCGCCAGGACTCACGCTGCAGCTGGCGAGCAGCGGCTGCTGGCTGACGCGCACCGTAAAGGACACGCCCGGCGCTATCGGCACGGGAAAGCGGCCGGTGGTGTCGCTGGGCGCGAGGCGCACGGTCTGCATCGAGCCGCTCTCGGTCAGCTCGAGGCCATCACCTCGGGGCCCGGTCAGCCGCAGCTCGAGCGTGGTCGCGGCCACGCAGCTCACCGCGACGGCGCTGGTCGTCCCCGCGGCGCCGCTCCCGTTCATCACCGTGCAAAGCCGACTCAGGGCGTGCGTTCGCACCCGCACCACGTACGCCGCGCCAACGGACAGCCCCACGGGGAAGCTGAAGGTGGTGGCGTTGGGCGGCACGGCGACGGTCTGCCCCGTCGTCGTCTCTTCCAGGACGAGCCCGGGGGTCGTCAACCCAGACACGACCCCGCTCAGCGTCACGGTGGCCACGGCCGGACGACACGTCACCGCCACCCCGTCGACGTCGCTGCCCGAGAACGTGCCCGCGCCAGTCGTCACGGCACAGGTCCGCGCCGAGGGCTGCGACTGCACTCGCACGTCGTACGCGGCGCCGGACGTGAAGCCCTGCTCGAAGCGAAACGACGACGCCCCGCGCGGAACCGCGAGCGTCGCGCCGGACACCGTCTCGACCAGCATCAGCCCGTTAGCGTCGAGCCCGCTCACCGTGCCCGACAGCCGCGGCTTGGGGGTGCAGCGCACCAGCACGGTTCGCGTGTCTGCTTCGAGCACACCCGTCTCCGACGACACGGCGCAGCGCTCGAGCGCGGGCTGCACGGTGACGCGCACGTCGTACGCCGCGCGCGCCGGCAGCCGCTCACCGAACTCGAAGGCCGTGGCCTGGGCCGCGACGACGGTCGTCCGGCCCGAGGTGACCTCGGTGAGCTCGAGGCCGTCCGAGCTCAGCCCTTCGACCCGACCGCCCAGCACGAAGCCGCTGACGAAGCTGTCCCAGCGCAGGCCCGCCGGAATCGGGCCACAGGCCGCCGTGAGAGCGAGGAGGACGGCGGAGAGCGCCAGACGCATGGAGGGCCGAGCGCTACCTGCCGGCACACGCCGGCGCAAGGACGTCAGCGCGCTGGGCGACTGCGGCCGGCGTGCTCCAACACCGCCGCGGCGGCCGCCTCAGGTGCCTCGAAGAGCGGCCAGTGGCCCACACCGCGGTCGAGCTCCACGACGTCGGCCCGGGGAACGAGCTGGCGGTAGCGCGCCGCCATGTGCGCGCCGGAGTTCGGGTCCGCCGGTCCGTTCACCAACCGCAAGGGGACGTCGGTGGTCTGCATCGCCCGCACCCAGCGCTCGCGGTGCGCGCGTCGCTCGAAGATGAGGCGGTTGAGGCGGTGGGCCACGCGGAGCCCGTCACCTTCGCGGAGAAGCTGCCAGAGCTGCTCGAGCATCTCGGGGGACGCCGGTGCTGCGGGGCCGAAGACGCTGGCGATCGCCCGCTGGACGGCGCGCTTGGGCAGCCGCGGTCCGACGAGCCCGCCGAGCGGAGACGCCAGCACCCGTTGAATGAGCCGAGGGCGGTAGACCTCGGGAAAGAGGCTCCCGTTGAGGAAACACACCGACGCCAGCTTCACTCGGGCCGCGCCCTCGTGGTGGCGCGCGAGGAGCTCCTGCGCGAAGGCGGTGCCGAGATCGAACGCGACGACGTGGACTTCGCTCACGCCCAGCGCGGCGAGCACCGCTTCGTGCAGGTCGGTCAGCGCGGCCAGCGAGTACGGAAAGTCCACGGGCTTGCTCGACAAGCCGAAGCCCACGCAGTCCACGGCGATGACGTCGTGCTCGGCAGTGAGCGCCGGCCAGACTTTGGAGAAGTCGAAGCTGCTCGACGGGTAGCCGTGGAGCGCGAGGAGCGCCGGCCCCTGGCCCTCCCGTCGGTAGAAAACGCGCTGCCCGTGGAGCTCGAGCGTGCGCCCGGCGGCCTTCCACTGCGTGAGGGTCTCGTCCATGCAGCGCAGCGTGGACCCTGGAGTACGCTCCAACCGCAAGCGCATGTTGATTCACGAGCTGGCGAAGGCGACGGGCTTCTCGGTCGACACGATTCGGTACTACGAGAAGCTGGGCATTCTCGGGCGGCCGGTGCGCCGGGGGAACGGCTACCGCGACTACCCGCCGAACGCCGAGGCGTGCCTGCGCCTGTGCCGCAGGGCCAAGGAGCTGGGCTTCACGCTCAAGGAGCTTCGTCAACTCGGCGCCCTGCTCGACGCGCGCAGGCTCGACGGCACCACCATGCGCTCCAGGCTCGAGGTGAAGCTGGCGGAGCTCGACGCGAAGCTCGTGCAGCTGACCGCGCTGCGAGACGAGGTGGCGCGCACGCTGGCGCAGCCGTCCGTCTTCGCGCTGCCGGTCGCGTCGACGCCAGCGGGTTCAGGCGCTCACGCGACGCGCGCTGGCCGGCCCCGGGCGGCAGTCAGAACCCCGCGCCGCGAAGCGCGGTGAAGGAGCCGCCAAGTCATCTCGTCTCTCTGGGAGCTGACCGCGTCACCCACGTCTCGCGACCTCGGACTGCGCCGCGAACGCAAACGCGACGTCCGCGCCATCGCCCTTCCCCAGGACCTCGTAGGCCTGCTTCAGCGCCAGCTCGCGCTCCTCGCGGTCACAGGCCTCGAGGAGGCAGACCAGCAGCGCGTTGAGGGATGTCCCGCGCCGCTTGGCGATCGCCTTCACCCGGCGCAGGAGCGTCGCAGACACTCGCAGCGTGAGCTGGCTCCGGCTCCCCTCGGTCGGTGCTGTCGACATGGGGTGTCACGTTAGGCACTCGCCTGGAGTTTGCCGGGCCCGCAGACTTCCAGCGCCCCGTCACAGCGACAGCACGGTCTTCACGCGCTCCACCCTCACGGACTGGCCGACCTCGGGCAACACCAGCGGCTCGAGCCCGTGCTCGCCGAAGCGGACCAACGTGAGCGCCGAGAGGGCACCCGGCTCGAAGCGCACCCTCAGCTTGTTGGGCGTGCCCGCATCGAGCGAGAGCACCTCGACGCTCAGGCCCTGCAGCTCCACGCGCAGACCAACGGTCAGCGGAAAGCGCGACGAGCGCATGAGCTGCTCGAAGACCGTCTCTCCCAAGCGACCTTCGACGACGTCGAGGTCCACGGTCGCGTCATCCACGCGCGTCAGCGTGTGGGCGTACGGCGCGAACGACAACGTGACCCAGGACTGCGCCTTGGGCTTGCCGTGGAGCTGCCGCACCATGGGCGCGTAGATGGCCGCCGCGGGGTCCGGCGCGACGAACGCGAGGACACGCCCAGCGAGCGCCTCATCGGACACGTTCGACCTGAGCACGGTGTCGGCCTGCGTCTTGCCGCCCACGCCCAGCATGAGCCACGACGTGCCCCAGCCGAGCAGGCCGAGCCCGACGACGGTCACAGCGAACACGCGCGCGCCCCACCGCAGCAGCGCGTCCGTCGGGTGGGCCCAGCCGTGCCACAGCACCGCTGCGACGAAGGCTGCGCCGCCGAGCGACGGCATCAACAGCAGCCGGTTGAGCGGGAACGTGGCCAGCACGGGGAGCAGCGCCAACGCGCCGCCGACGCCCAGCCAGGTGAGGCCTCGCCGGCTCGGCTCGTCGAGCGTGGGCCCGAGCCGCCGGGCGAGCGCAACGACGAGGCCCAGCGCTACCACCCCCGCGCCGACGAGCAGCGGCCGCAGCGCCGTCATGACGAGCCAGAGGTCCGCGGTGACGCCGAGGAACTGGCTGCCGACCAACGCGAGCGCCTTCGCCGGCGCTTGCCCGAGGAAGCCCGCCGGGTCGCGCAGCGGGTCGACGTAGATTTCCGAGCCATACGCGCCAGAGCCGGTCAGCCGGTACGCCACGACGTAGGCGCCCAGCACGACGCCCGCGGGCAGCAGCGAAGCCAGGCGGCGAGGCCACGATCCAGGCGCCACGGTCAGCTCGTACGCCAGCAGGTACGCCAGCGCCCCGAGCGCGCTCTCTCCGCCGCACAGCCCGACCGCCATGCCCACGACCGACAACGCCACCCAGCGCACGCCGCCACCTTCCCTCCACTGCACGTGGGCGAGCACACCCAGCAAGGCCGGCGCGGTGGCCACCAGCGCGTTGCGGTTGGCCAGCCAGCCAGCCGCCAGCGCGTGGGAGTCGTCCGTGGCGAAGAGCAGCAGGGCGAGCGCTCCGAGCGCGCTGGTTCCCAAGGCGCGCCGGTACAGCGTCGCGGCGACCGCGACGAGCCCCACGTGCCAGGCGACGGAGTGCAGGTGGTGGAGCACGTAGCTGCGACCGAAGAGCGCCGCGTCGAGGTTCGCCAGCGCGCTGGAGAGCGGCCGAAAGAAGGAGAAGCGCAGCTCGGGCAAGGCCCACCAGGGGAACGGGCCGTTGGCGATCATGTACTGGAGCTCAGCGGGGTCCCCCGAGGCGAAGGTGAAGAGGCTCCAGCGTCGCCCGGGGAAGACGTCTTCGAAGGCGCCTTCGACCAGCAACAGCTGGAAGTAGTCGTCCATGAAGATACCCGCGACGCAGAACGGGAGCGCGAGGCCCGCGGCGAGCGCCAACGCCCACGGGCGCGCCTTGGGCCAAGTGACGAGTCCGCGCCACCCAGCGGTCGGCGCTGCGCCGGCGTCCGTCATCGTGTCCCTCCTCGTGCGTGCGACTTGCGGCCGGCGACCGTAGCACCGCGCGATCGCCCGCACCCCAGCCGCGTGGAGCGCTACGGTTGCTGCCGCCATGCGCATCGCCTTGCTGTGCAACGACACCCGCGGCGGGGTTCAGCCGTACGTCGCCCTCGCGCTCGGGCTCTCGCGCGCCGGTCACGAAGTGCGCGCGGTGGCCCCGCAGAACCTGACGTCACTCTTCACCGACGCGGGCCTGCCCTGCGCAGCGCTCGAAGGAGATCTCGAGGCGGTCCTCAAGGGCTCCGGCGGCGTCACGGAGAAAGGGGCGGTCGCCGCGACGATGTTCGCCGCCAGGGAGCTGCCCAAGCGGCTCGAAGGGTGGACCCGCACCACGCTCGAGGCCTGCGAGGGCGCCGAGCTGCTCGTCGGCGGCATCGGCGGCATGGTGCTGGGCTTGGGCGTGGCGGAGAAGCTGCGCGTGCCCTTCGTCGAGGCGCACCTGCAGCCGGTCGGCGCGCCGACGGACCGCTACCCCGGCGTGCTCTGGCCCACGGTGCCGCGCTGGCTCGGCGGCGGTGGACGGAGGCTCAGTCACCACCTCACCGAGCTCGCGCTGTGGGGACCGTTCCGGCCGCTCATGGCGAAGGTGCGGCGCAGCGTGCTCCAGCTCCGCGGTGCGGCGCCGACGCGCGCTCACCTGCCGGTCGTCTACGGCTTCAGCCGGCACGTCGTGCCGCTCGACGAGCAGTCCGGGCCGCCGCCGAGGCACGCCACCGGGTACTGGACGCTCGAAGCGAAGGCCTTCACGCCGCCGCCTGCGCTCGCCGCCTTTCTCGACGCGCCGGGCCCGGTCGTGAGCGTGGGCTTCGGGAGCATGGCCAGCGCCGACGCCGCCGCGCTGACTCGGCTGGTGGTGGACGCCGCGCGCAGTAGCCAGTTCCGAACGCTGCTCCTGACGGGCTGGGGCGGACTGGCCGCCGGCGTCGAAGGCGCGGCAGACGTGCTGGCGGTCGACGCCGTGCCGCACGACTGGTTGTTCTCGCGGGTGCACACCATCGTGCACCACGGTGGGGCGGGCACCACGGGCGCGGCGCTGCGCGGGGGCGTGCCGTCGGTGGTGGTGCCGTTCTCCATGGACCAGCCGTTCTGGGGTTCGCGCGTCGCAGCGCTCGGCGTGGGCCCGGCGCCGGTGCCCCGGCGAGCGTTGACGGTGGAGCGGCTGGCCGCGGCGCTCGAGGCGACGCGCGACGAAGGCATGCGGACCAAGGCCCGCGGGTTGGGCGAGCTGCTGCGCGCGGAGGACGGGGTCGGCGCGGCGGTGAAGGTCATCGGAGGGGTTGTTCGCTGACGAGCGCTGCGTGGGTGGAGGCCGAAACACTCGACCTCACCGAAGCGCATTGGAATCACGCGGCGACGGTGTTCAATTCACGTCATGTCCGCCCCCACCGTGCACTGGCTCGGCGC
Organism: Myxococcaceae bacterium; assembly: GCA_022842905.1. GTDB lineage: Bacteria > Myxococcota > Myxococcia > Myxococcales > Myxococcaceae > JALHOS01. The sequence goes on from JALHOS010000052.1 coordinate 16,208, forward strand.
CCCGGTCCCGCCGTCGCTCAAGCGCCTGCTCACGAGCGCCGGCTTCGGCCTGAGTACGAGCGGCGGTGAAGGCCCGACCGTGTACGCGGGCGCGCGGCCGCAGCGCGCCGAAGGCCGTGGGTGGGTCTGGGCGCCGGAGACGAAGGTCTCGCTCAGCGAGCTGCGTGAAGTGACCCGCGCCGGCGCGATCGACGTCGTGCGCCGCGACGTGACTGGCTGGGAAGCGCGCGTGCTCAGCGCAGTGGTCGCGCTCTCCACGGCGGAGCCTCCCCTTCCGCCCGCTCCCGGCTTCGTGGCCGAGAGCGCCGTCATGAAGCAGGTGCTTCGCCGGGTGCTGACCGCCGCGCAGTCGTCGATGCCGGTGCTGCTGACTGGCGAGACGGGCACGGGCAAGGAGCTCGCGGCGCGCCTCGTCCACCGCTGGTCGCCGCGGCGCGCGAAGACCTTCGTCCCCATCAACTGCGCGGCGATCCCCAACGAGCTGATGGAAGGGGAGCTGTTCGGCTACGTGCGCGGCGCGTTCTCCGGAGCGGCCCGGGACTACGACGGCCAGCTCATGGCCGGCCACGGCGGCGTCGTGTTCCTCGACGAGATCGACGAGACGCCCCACGCGCTGCAGGTGAAGCTGCTCCGCGTGCTCGAAGACCGGGTGGTGTCGCGGCTGGGCGAGAACGTGTGGCGGACGGTGGACTTTCGCTTGGTCGCCGCCACGAACCGCGACCTCAAGGCGTTGATCGCCGACGGCACCTTCGGAGACGACCTCTACGAACGGCTGTCGACGATTCAGATCGAGCTGCCCCCGCTGCGCGAGCGGCTCGACGACCTGCCCGCGCTGGTCAAGCAGCTGCTCGCCCGCTACGCGTCCGAGGAAGGTGAGTGGAAGGACCGCCCGCGGGTGACTGACTGCACCGATGAAGCGCTGGAGCTGCTGCGCGCGTACCCCTGGCCCGGCAACGTGCGAGAGCTCAAGAACGTCATCTTCGGCGCGCTGGTAGCCAAGCGGCACGGCACGGCGCTCGTCGTGTCGGATCTGCCCAGGCGCCTGCTGACCGGCGAAGCGCCCAGGGCGCGCTACGTGAGCCCGGGGCCCATCGAGGCGCGCATCGCCGAGGGAAGCATGGACTTGAGCGCGGCGGTGGAGGAGCTCGAGCGGGTGGCGCTGAGCGCCGCGCTCCGCCGCGCCAACGGCAACGCCGCGGAGGCCGCGCGGCTGTTGGGGCGAGTCGGTCGAGGCCAGGCGAAGGACCCCGGAGGCACGGTGCGCACCATGATGAAGCGCCTCGGAGTCGCCGCGCCGAGCCCGCGCAACGGCGACGAGTGAGCGAGAGGTCAGCGACCGGCCGTGACCGCGCCGCCGAGCCCCAGCCCAAGCGCGACGAAGACACGTGAGCGGAAGGTCACGGGCCGGCCGTGAGCCCGAGCAACGTCGCGGCAAGCCCGAAGCCGACGCTCACCAGCGAGGCGACCGCCAGGCCCCACGCGGCGCCCTGAAAGGCCTTGCCGTCGGTCGCCCACCGCTGGGCGACGGCCAGCTCCACGGGGCCGTTGAGGCGCCGGAAGTTGTCTTCGAGCTGCCCGCGCTGAGCGAAGCACACGGCGCTGCCGACGCCGGTCGCCACCCCGAGCCCCAGCGCCACGAGGCCCGCCGGCAGCGCCCACCGCAGGCCAGAGCGCGCCGGTCGAAGGGAGCAACCGAGCAGCTCCGCGCCGCGCTGCACCAGCGTGGGGGCGTGGCGCGCGAAGACGTCGAGCACCGCGGCGGAAGACGCGACCGACGTCTGCTCCGTCCACAGCAGCCGCCCACCGCTGGCCATGAGCTTGAGCGTGACGTGAAACGTGCCGTCGAGCAGCGCCACGTTGGTGGTGACGATGCCGTCGGCGCCGAGCGCGGCCGTCAGCTCGGCCATGCAGCTCTCCCCTTCGGCACAGCCCAACAGCTGCCGCTGCCGCTCCAAGCCCAGCGCGGCGGCGATCTGCTGCGGGGTCGTCACCTCCGCTCCCGCCTTGCTCAGCTGCGTGCCCAGCGCCTCGGTGAAGAAGTCGGCCCGGCTCAGCTCGATGCCCGACACGTTGGCGACGGGAACGGCCAGCTTGAGCTGCGGGCGATCCTGCGCGGCGCTCGCGCTGGCGCTCAGCGCGACCACGCTCAGCAGCGCGCTGACTACTCTTCGACGCAATAGAGACGTGCGGCTTGGTTGCAGGGCCATGGCGAGCTGGGACCTCCGAACGCTTCGGTGAGCAGGGCGTCGAACGCACGCGCGCGGGTTCCGTTGCCGCCTGGCGCCGTCCAGCCTTGGCAGTCGAGGACCGTGCCCGTCCACACCCCAGCGTCAGCGGCGAGCGGGAGCCGGCCGCCGTCAACCAAGACGTCGAGCGAAGAGAGCGTAAGGAGCCCGACCGGCGCTGGGAGCGTGGCTGACCGCGCGGTCGTCCACTGCACCCCGTCGAGCCGGTACCACCCTCCGTCGAGCGCGACGCCGGCATCGCCGAGGCCGCGCAGCGCACGGAAGGACGATGGCGACGAAAGGTCCGCCGCCGACGCTTCGCCCTGACACAAGAAGTTCGCAGTCGACGTCGGCACGTTGCCCAGCACCGCGCCGCTCGACAAGAACGCGCGGCGGTGCCCGGCCGGAGGGCGCTGTGGGGCGGGCCGCGCGGTGAAGTCTTGCTGAACGCAGAGGACGGGCCGGCTCTGCGTGCAGTCGAAGTCGTTGCCGGCCGCCAAGAACCTCGCGCCCGAGGACCCCGGGACTCCGAACGTTCCGCCCGCCGCGTTGGGGTTGCTCCAGCCGTCGCAGCTCTCGCCGGGTCCGCCCGCGTGCGTCCACCCGGACCAGGCGCTGAGGATGAAGACCCCGCCGTCGAGGTACCGGTTCGGCGGGTACAGGTGCCGGCCGAACAGCAGGTCCTCGGTGGTGTCGGCGACGGGCCTGCCGTCGGCGCGAACGAAGCCCCGCTTGGTGGGGTCGAGGAACCCTGCGTCCGTCGCCGTGCGCAGCGTCAGGCCGAAGGTGCCGGTGATGCCGAGCGCGAAGGCCTCGCTCGCGCACAGGTTGATGAGGCTGGGGACCGCCATGTTTGGGCCGGGGACGACGGCCGTGCGCGTGGGGAAGACCAGGTTCAGGCGGGAGAAGCTCGCGGCGAACGTGGTGTCTCGAAGCACTCTGGTGGCGCAGGTGTCGGCCTGCGAGCCGCTGCATGGCAAGTCCCATTGGACGAGCCCGGCGCCTGCGTCGGCGGTCCAGGTCACCACCACGTCGGCCGGCACGCGCACGCGCAGCTCGCAGCCCGACGGGCACCAGCCTCCGTCGAAGCCCAAGGCACCGAGGCCGCCGCCCGGTTGCAGCGAGACTCGCGCGGTGGCGAAGGCGACGGCGCTCAGGGAGACGTCCTGCGTTGGGGCGCCCGCGTACGAAATGCCCACGACGCCGGTGAGGGTCGCCACGGCGCGAGGCGCGAAGCCGACCGTCACCGTGCACGACGCGTCGAGCCCCAGCGAGGCGCAGCCGGCGTCGAGCGAGAACTCCACCCCCGCATCGAAGAGACGAGCGACCCCCTGGGTCAGTGGGTGGTCGCCGGTGTTGGTGATGACGAGGTCGCGGAGCTGGCGTCCGCCGTCGACCTCGAGATCGAACGCGAGGGACTGCGTGTCGAGAACGAACGCGCGGCGCCCGGCGTCCATCGGGCTGCCACCGACGCCGCCGCTGCCACCGACGCCGCCAACTCCGCCGCCGCTGCCGCCAACGCCCCCAACGCCGCCGCTGCCGCCAACTCCGCCGGTGCCACCAACGCCGCCACTGCCGGCGCTTCCACCCGCTCCACCCGCTCCACCGGCGCCACCGACACCACTCATCCCACCGACGCCACCGACTCCGCCGTCCACCGCACTTCCGCCCGCGTCCGCGACGCACTGTCCGGACCGAGTGCATTCCGCGAGCAGCTCGTCGAAGTTCGCGCACGAAGCGACCGCCAAGACCAGCAGCGAACGGACCAAGACGCGCGACACGCCGAGGCACCCTAGCCTCAAACGAGCGCGGTTCGTTCGAGGGACTTCTCCTCGTGGAACGCCCCGTCGGCGCGCCTTGACAGTCGGGGCGCGCGCATTAAACGGGCCGGCGCACATGATTCGAGTCGACGGGCTGACGAAGTACTACGGGGCCCACGCCGCGATTCGCAACTTGAGTTTTGCGATCGAGTCCGGCGAGGTCATTGGCTTTCTGGGGCTCAACGGCGCCGGCAAGTCCACCACGCTCAAGGTGTTGGGCTGCGTGCTGCTCCCCACCAGCGGGCGCGTGGCGATCGACGGCTTCGACGTGACGAAGGACCCTCACGAGATCCGCAAGCGCATCGGCTTTCTGCCCGACACGCCGCCGCTCTACGACGAGATGACGGTGGGCGGGTACCTGGCCTTCGTGGCCGAGCTGCGCGGCGTGCCGACCGCGCAGGTGGCCCAGGCCGTCGCCGAAGCCGAACGAAAGACGACGCTCACCGAGAAGCACCACGACGTCATCTCGAGCCTGTCCCACGGCTACCGCCAGCGCGTGGGGCTGGCGCAGGCGTTGGTGCACAACCCCAAGCTGCTCATCTTGGACGAGCCGACCGGCGGGCTGGACCCCGCGCAGATCGTGGAGATGCGCGAGGTCATTCGCAAGCTCAAGGGTGAGCACACGGTGCTGGTGTCGAGCCACATCCTCTCGGAGATCAACCAGATCTGTGACCGCTACGTGGTCATCTCCGCGGGTGAGATCATCGCGCAGGGCACCGAGGAGCAGCTCTCGCTCCAGCTCGACTCGGGCGGCGCCATCGAAGTCGACGTGAAGGGCCAGGCCACCATCGCCATCGACCTCATCCGCAACGTGCCCACCGTGAGCGACGTGGTCATGGTCAAGCTCGAGAAGGACTTCGCGCAGCTGCGCGTGCAGGCCACCAGCGACGTGCGCCCCGAGATCGTCCGCGCGCTGGTGAAGGCCGACGTCGACGTCGTGCGCATCGACCGCGCGTCGGGCCGGCTCGAGAACATCTTCCTCAAGCTGACCCAAGGAAGGGACGCCTGACATGCGCACCGTCTTCCTCATCACCCGGCGAGAGCTGGGCAGCTACCTGCGGACGATGAGCGGCTACATCATCATCGCGGTGATGCTGTTCATCGACGGGCTGCTGTTCAACGCCTTCGCGGTGCCCGGCCCGGCCAAGCGCTCGAGTGAGATCCTCGCCGACTTCTTCACCGTCACCAGCGGCGTGACGATGATCGGCGCCGTCTTCCTGTCCATGCGCCTCATCGCCGAAGAGCGGCAGACCGGCACGCTGGCGCTGCTCTACTCGTCGCCGGTGAAGGACCTGGAGATCGTCCTGGGCAAGTTCCTGTCCGCGCTCCTGTTCCTGATGCTGTTCTTCGGCTTCACGCTCTACATGCCGCTGCTCGTCGCGGCGTACGGCAAGGTGTCCTGGGGTCACATCGCGTCGGGCTACCTGGGGCTGACGCTGGTGGGCAGCCTGTCGCTGGCGGTCGGCGTCTTCGGCAGCGCGCTCAACAAGAGCCAGGTCGTCGCTGCCGTCTCCGCCGGCGTCATGTGCCTCGCGCTGACCACCTGCTGGATTCTGGGCAAGGCCACCGACCGGCCGTTCACCGAGCTGGTCATGGGGCTGGCGTGGTGGGGGCACTTCGACCCGTTCCGGCAAGGCCTCGTGCAGACCAAACACGTGGCCTACTTCGCGCTGGTCAGCTTCCTGGCGCTCTTCGCCGCGACGCGCGTGCTCGAAGCGCGGAGGTGGCGCTGATGAAGGCCCCGAGCTGGGTGTTGTCCGTCGTCATCGGCGTCGGGCTCCTCTTCCTGTGGCTGGGTGAGCGGGTGGTCGACGCGGGCACCGCGCGCGGCGTCGCGTCGGGGCTGGGGGCGGCGCTGATTCTGGGCGCGGTGGCGGTGCGCGCGCTGCGCATGGTGAAGGCCGTGCGGCCAGACGTGGCGCAGGTCGAGCGCGCGCTGCTGTGGCTGGGCCTGACGCTGGTGGGCAGCCTCGTCGTCTACGGCATGACGTCGGACCTCTTCGCGCGCGTGGCGGGCACGACGCTCGAGACGGCCTCGCCCAAGCTCGGTGGGGTGCTCTTCGCGCTCTGGCCGGCCATGGCCGCCTGCGCGGTGCTGCCCACGCTCTTCATCGAGCTGTCCTACGCCGCCATGGCGCGGGCGCCGGTGCTCGAGACGGAGCGCATTCGCGAGGCGCGCTTCGCCGGCCTCGGCTTGGCCTTCGCGCTCACGTTCGCGTTCAGCATTCAGTACGTCTTGAGCGAGCGCGACGTGAAGGTCGACCTGTCCTACTTCCGCATGGCCCGCCCGGGCGACGCGACCAAGAAGCACGTCGCCGCGCTCGACGCGAAGCTCGAGGTGTACAGCTTCTTCCCGCCGGGCAACGACGTCGGCGAGCTGGTCGACGCGTTCCTCTCGGAGCTCAAAGCGGAGAGCCCGCTGCTCGACGCCAAGCGGTACGACTACGCACTCGAGCCGGTCAAGTCGAAGGACCTGGGCGTGTCCGCCAACGGGGTGCTGGTGCTCAAGAAGGGCGAGCGCAAGGAATCGCTCTACCTGGGCGTGGACATGGAGAAGGCCCGCGTCGCGCTGCGCGCGCTCGACGCCGACTTCCAGAAGCGGCTGCTCCAGGTCGCCAAGGCGCGGCGCACCGTCTACCTGACGCAGGGCCACGGCGAGCGACTCAAGGACGGGCTGGGCGGCGGCGACGCGCGCAGCTCCGTCAGCAAGCTCCACGCGGAGCTGCAGGGCCAGAACTTCGACGTGCGCACGCTGTCCGCGGCGGACGGCCTGGGCGTGGAGGTGCCCAAAGACGCGGCGGCCGTCTTCGTCATCGGCCCCAGCGAAGCCTTCACCCCGCCCGAAGCGGACACGCTCGAGCGCTACGCCAAGCAGGGCGGGCGCCTCTTCATCGCCCTCGACCCCGAGAACGAGAAGAGCTTCGACGAGCTGCTGCGCCCGCTGGGCCTGTCCTTCACGCCGCAGCGGCTGGCGGACGAGAAGTACTACGTGCGCACCAACTCCGCGCAGGGCCCGGCGGACCGCTACAACGTGGTGACCAAGTCCTTCTCGAGCCACCCGACGGTGACGTACCTGTCGAAGATGAACGGCGTCTTCATCACCCTGGGCGTCGGAGCGCTGGACGAGCTGCCCCAGCACGCCAACGAGCTGACCGTGGACTTTCCCGCGCGCTCGGCGTCGTCGACGTTCAACGACATCAACAAGAACTTCGAGCCGGACATGCCGCCGGAAGTGAAGAAGTCCTACGGGCTCATCGCCGCCGTCAACCGCCGCGCGCCCAGCAACAAGGCCGAAGAGGAGCTGCGCGCCATCGTCGTCGGGGACAGCGACTTCATGGCGGACCTGATTCTGGACCAGGCGCAGGGCAACGCGCTGTTCCTGCTCGACGGGCTGAAGTGGCTGCTCGGCGAAGACCAGCTGACCGGCGTGGTGAACACCGAGCTCGACGTGCCGCTGACGCGGACGCGCGCGCAAGACGCGTGGTGGTTCTACGCGACGACGTTCCTCGCGCCGCTCGCGGTGGTGGCGACGGGCTTCTTCCTGCGGCGGCGCACCAGCCGGCCGCGCTCGACGGTCGTGGGGAAGGCGTCATGAAGGCGCGCAGCGCGTGGATTCAGGGGCTGTTGGCGGCGGCGGGGCTGCTGCTCGCGTACGTCACGTGGCAGCGGCCCAAGGAGACGGTGGGCGCCGAGCGCGTCAAGGTGCTCGAGGCCACCAAGCAGTCGCTCGAGCACGTGCGCATGGAAGACGGCACCCGCTTCGTCGAGTTCCAGCGCGAAGGCGGCGGTGAGGCGCCGAAGTTCTGGGTGACGCAGGGCTACCTGCCCGGCAAGGAGCCCGTGTACGACGCGGGCCCGACCCAGCTCGTCCCGCTCGACGGCCAAGCCGCGGACGGCGGGCTCGACGGCGGCGAGGTCGACGGCGGCCTGGCCGCGGTGCACTTGCCGGTGCCCAGCGCGGTGGTGACGCCTCCGCCCGAGCCCACGCCCACCCGGAAGATGCGGGGCGGAGAGCGCGCGCTGGAGCTGTTCCACAAGCTGACGCCCTTCGAAGCGACGCGGGCGCTGGGCGTGCTGCCCGAAGACAAGCTGGCCGAGGTGGGCCTCACCGGCAGCACCCGGGTGCTGACCGTCACCGTCGCCGGCGTCGCGCGGCGCTTCACCATCGCCAAGCCGCAGGTCGGCCTGTTCGGCTGGTACATCAAGGACGAGCAGAGCAAGGCGGTGTACCTGCTCGAGGCCTCGCTCTTGTCGGACCTGGACCCGACCTCGCAGGTGCTCGTCGAGCGGCGGCTCCACTCGTTCCGCCTCAACGAGTTCGACGCCTTCACGCTGCGCGCGCAGGACAAGACGCAGACCTACCTGCACCGCGCGCCGGACAACATCGCCAACACGGTGACGGTGGCCAAGCAGGAGAGCCCCGACACCGCCGAAGAGTTGGTGAAGAACTGGCACGACAAGGTGTTCGCCCGCGTCGTCGTCACCGAAGTCCTGGGTGAAGGTGAAGTGCCCAAGGCCGGCGCCCCGGAGGTGATGCTGCGGGTGGACTACGCGCAGAAGGGCAGCGCCAAGGGCTTCCTCGAGCTGGCCATGGACCCGAAGAAGAGCACCTGGGCGCGCAGCGAGAACAGCGCGGGGTGGGTGGCGGTGCACCAGGCGAGCGACGAGCTCATTCTCGAAGCGCTGCGCTTCCTGGGCGCCACGTTGCCGCAGTGAGTCGGCTCGCCGGAGCCGTCAGCTCACCTCGGCGGGGGCAGCGGGTCGAGGTGGGTGGTGGCGGTGTCCACCAGCATCTCCTTCACCAGCAGCTGGCCTGACGCGACCTTCGCGGCGACCGCGGGGCGCGCGAGGAACTCCCTCACCTTCGCCTCGCGTTGCTCGACGGCCGCCGCCAGCGACGGGTACTGACCGCGCGCCGTCTGGTCTGCCGCGACACGCTCAGCCGCGCAGTCGGTGTGCCGCGTCAACAACAGCAGCTTGACGCCGTTGTTCACCGCCAGCTCGAGCATGTCCGCTTCGACGGGGCTGATGACGGAGCCCGCCGTCCGGACGATGTACGTGTTGTGCCGCGTGTCGCCGGTCAGCTCGTTGGTGTCGATGCGGGCGTCCATGCAGACGAGCATGGCCACGACGGGGTGGTCCGAATACCGAGGGAAGCGAGCCCGCACGGAGCTGGCCAGCTCGTTCTGGGCGCGCAGCTCGTTCCACACTTGCTCCGGGGTGATCTCGTGGTGCTCGAAGTCGTAGTCGTGCAGCCCGTCCTGGAGCCGGTAGCCCAAGTTCACCATGGCCCCGCCCATGAGGAACTCCACCTTCGGTACCGACAGCACCACCACGGCGCACAGCGCTCCGACGCCCGCGGCTGCCAACACGAACTTCCGAGCCATGTGACGCCTCCTCAAGGCGCACGTTCGCGCCCGCTGCGCCACCCGTCTAGCCAACGGCCGCCGACGTCATTCGGTGGGCTGCTGGCTTCGGTGAGCGGGCGGTAGGCGCACCTCGAAGCGCGCCCCGCGGCCGGCTGCATTGACCACGCGCAAGTCGCCCTCGTGCGCCTGGACGATGCCGCGAGAAGTCGACAAGCCCAGCCCTGTCCCCTGCCCTCGCGGCTTGGTGCTGACGAAGGGCTTGAAGAGATTCGCGGCGATGTGAGGGGCAATGCCGGGCCCGCTGTCTTCCACCGCCGCCAGCACGTCCGTGCCCGACGTGCCGGTGCTGACGGTGATCTGCTTGGTAGGGCTCTTCTCGAGCGCCTGGGCGGCGTTCATGAGCAGGTTGAGGAACACCTGCTTGAGCTGGTTCTCGTTGGCGCGCACCGGCGGCAGCTTGTCGGCCAGCTCCAGCTTCACCTCGGCGCCGCTGCTGAGCAGCTGGTGGCGGCACAGCGCGACCGCTTCGCGCACCACGGTGTTCAGATCCGCCGGGGCGTACTCCAGCTCCGGCCGGGCGAACTCGAGCAGGTTCTTCAAGATGCCGTTGGCGCGCTGCGCGTCCTTCTCCACCAGCTGGAAGTACTCGTGCATTTCGGCGACGTCCTTCGACTCCTGGCCGAGCTGCGAGAAGCCGACGATGCCCACCATCGGGTTCTTCACCTCGTGGGCGATGCTGGCGGCCAGCTCGCCGACGGCGGCCAGCTTGGTGGACTGCACCAGCTGCGCGTTGGCTTCGGACAGCTCTTCACCGCGCGTCAGCAGCTTGCGGCTCATGTCGTTGAACGCTTCGCCCACCGCCCGCAGCTCTCGCGGCCCGTCCACCGGCACTCGCGTGCCCAGCCCGCCGCGGGACACCGTGGCCATGGACGCTTCGAGCGCGAACAGGGGCCGCGTCAGCCGGCGCGACGCCCACACCGCGACGATGAGCGCGAGCGCCAGCGCCCCGACGGCGAACAGGTAGGAGCGCTTGGACAAGTCCGACGTGGCGCGGAAGACGACTTCTCGCGGCACTTCGACCAGCACCGTCGCGCCGGCCGTGGCCACGCGGGCGAAGGCCGCCAGC
>JALHOS010000053.1 GCA_022842905.1 Myxococcaceae bacterium
GGCGGAGTCGGGGGCGGTGACGCGGGAGAGGCCGATGCCGGGGTCGACGCGGGCACCGACGCTGGCGCCGATGACGGCGGGCTGGACGGCGGCGATGCCGGGGCGCTCGACGCAGGGACAGACGCCGGGAGTCTGTTGAACCTCGACCCGAACGCGAACGCCGAGCCGGGGCCGTGCAGCCCCAGCGGGTGGTGTTGGTACAACCCTCGGCCGCTCGTGAACGTCGTCCGCCGCCTGTGGCGCTTTGCCGCGGACGACGTGTGGGCCGTCGGCCTCGCGGGCTCGATCTTGCGGTGGAACGGTCGCGCCTGGAGCGCAGTGCCCAGTGGCACGGTGGCTGCGCTCAACGGCCTCTGGGGCAGCGGGCCGACGGACCTGTGGGCGGTCGGCGATGAGGGCACGGTGCTCCACTGGGACGGCCTGGCTTGGACGCGCCTGCCCAGCGGGACGACGAGCCAGCTCAACGCCGTCTGGGGCACCGCGGTGGATGACGTCTGGGCCGTCGGCGCGGGGGGCACCATCATTCGGTGGGACGGCTCGGGCTGGCGGCCCGTGCCCGTCGGCTGGACCAACCAGCTCCAAGGCGTATGGGGCGCGTCGGCGAACAACGTCTGGGCCGTGGGTCAGGGTGGGCTCCGGCTCCAGTGGAACGGCACGTCCTGGCTCGAGCGCGGAACGGGCGTCGTCACCGGCGACGGCCTGTTCGGCGTGTGGGGGCGCGCGGCGAATGACGTCTGGGCGGTCGGGGCGAACGGCGCCGCGCTGCGGTGGAACGGCGCGCAGTGGACCCGCGCGGTGAGCGGCACCACGCGCACACTCCATACGGTGGTCGGCGTCGGGTCGACCGAGACGTGGGCGCTGGGCGAGCTGGGGACGGTGCTGCGGACGACGGGCGTGGCGTGGGCTCCGCTCGCGCTCGGCACGAGCGAGACGTTCTACACCGCGTGGGCAAACGACCCCGCCGACGTGTGGCTGGGCGGATCCTTCGCGATGCCGACCTGGTGGAACGGCGCGAGCCTGACTCGGGCGGTCACGGGGCCTGTGGGCTCCCTGCTGGGCACGTGGGGAAGCGCCGTGGACGACGTGTGGGCCGCGGGCACGGCGGGGCTGCGCCACTGGGACGGCCGTGCGTGGAGCGACGTAGACGCCGGGGTCGCGGCGAGCCTCGCGGGCGTCTGGGGCTCGTCTGCAGCCAACGTGTGGGCGGTCGGCTGGAACGGTACCGCGCTGCGGTGGAACGGTGCGAGCTGGGCGCCCCTGCCCACGGGCACGACGCAGTACCTCCTCAAGGTCTGGGGCTCCGGTCCCTCCGACGTCTGGGCCGTCGGCCGCACGGGCACCGTCCTGCGCTGGGACGGCGTGGCGTGGTCGAGCGTGGACGCCGGTACCGCCGAGCACCTCAGCGGGCTGTGGGGCACTTCGCCTTCCAACGCGTGGGCCGTCGGCGCTTCGGGCACGGTGCTCCGCTGGGACGGCGTCTCCTGGAACCGGACCGACGCGGGCGTCTCTCAGTGGATCCAGGGCGTCTGGGGCAGCGGCCCGAGCGACGTCTGGGCAGTCGGGCTCCAGGGGACGATTCTCCGCTGGGACGGCGGCAGCTGGGCCAGCGTGCCGAGCGGAACGACGGCGTCGCTGTCGGCGGTCTGGGGCACGGCGGCGGATCGCGCGTGGGCCGTGGGCTCCAACGGCGTCCTCCTGCGCTGGGACGGCGCGGCCTGGACGCGGCTGATCAGCGGCAGCGGGTTGCAGCTCTACGACGTCTGGGGCGCGTCAGACGAAGACGTTTGGGTGTCGGGCGTGCTGGGCACGCAGCTGCGCTACCAGGCGTGCAGCACCAGCCGCTGGTGCTGGGTGCACCCGACGCCGCACGGCCATGCGCTCAACCGCGTGTGGGGCACGTCCGCGTCCAACGTCTGGGCGGTGGGCGCCTTCGGCTCCCTCACACAGTGGAACGGCAGCCGCTGGCGCACGGTGCCGTCCGGCACCACGCAGACCCTCAACGGCGTCTGGGGCGCCGCCGAGGACGACGTCTGGGCCGTGGGCAGCGCCGGCACGGCCCTGCACTGGAACGGGTTGAGGTGGGCGCCGTTCGACGCCGGCACCACGGTGAGCTTGGCGAGCGTGTGGGCCGCGAGCGCGAACGACGCCTGGGCCGTGGGTCCCTCGGGCGTGATTCGGCGCTGGGACGGCGTGGCGTGGGTCGACGACTACTCGGGGCCGACGCACAACTTCACCGACGTGTGGGGCAGCTCGCCCAACGACGTCTGGGTCGTCAACACCGACTTCACCGGAGACGGCGGCACCGTCGCCACCACTCGCCGGAGAACGGCCGCCAGCAATTGGCCCGTGGTCGACGCCCTGCGACCCGGGCTCCTCGGCGTCCGCGGCACTTCCGACCGCGACGTGTGGGCGGTGGGCCAGCGCGGCACCGTCCTCCGGTGGGACGGAGGCACGTGGAGCGAGTGGTCGACCAACACGATCAACGCCCTGTCCGACGTGTGGGCCAGCTCACCGTCCTCGGCGTGGGCGGTCGGGACCAACGGCACCGTGCTGCGGTTCGACGGCGGTGCCTGGGGGCCGCTGAGCGCTGGGCCCGGGCCGCTGCAGATCTTCAGCGGCGTCTGGGGCAGCGCCGACGACGACGTGTGGACCGTCGCGCAGGGAGGGAGCATTCGGCACTGGAACGGCGCGGCCTGGACCAGCAGCCAGACGTCCGTCGCGACGGATCAGCTCAACTCGGTCTGGGCGACCTCGCCGACGGACGTGTGGGCAGTCGGCCTGTCGGGGACCTTGCTCTCGTACAACGGCACGACGGTGCGCCGCGTCCCCACGCCGACGCCGCAGACGCTGAACGGTGTCTGGGCGAGCGGGCCCGGCGAAGCCTGGGCCGTGGGCAACGCGGGCACGACGATTCGTTGGACCGGCGCGACGTGGGCGCTGGTGCCCAGCCCGACCACGACCAACCTCAACGCCGTGTGGGGCAGCGCCGGGAACGACGTCTGGGCCGTCGGCGACGGCGGCGTAGTCCTCCGCTGGTCCGACGCCGGCGTCTGGGCCCAGGTGCCGAGCGGGACGAACGCGTCGCTCCGCGGCGTCTCGGGCAGCTCGGCGACGAACGTCTGGGCCGTGGGCGCCAGCGGCACCGTGCTGCAGTGGGACGGCGGCGCCTGGACCAGCGTCAACACCGGCGCGAGCACGACCGTCACGCTCAACGCCGTGTGGAGCAGCGGGCCGAGCGACGTGTGGGTGGTCGGCACCGGCGGCACCGTGCGCCGCTGGGACGGGGTCAACTGGACGTCGCCGAACGCTGGCATCGGCTCGGTGCCGACACTCACCGCCGTCGGCGGGACCAGCGCGGGCGCACCCTGGGCGACCGGCCTGACGTCGGCTGGTGGCGTCCTCTACCGGTGGAACGGGACGGCCTGGACCAGCACGCTGCTGCAGGCCCAGGGCTTCTTCGGGCTGTCCGTGCGTTCACCCGTCGAGGTGTGGGCCGTCGGCGCGCAGGCGACCATGCAGCGCCTCACGCCGTAGCGAGGCACCCACTCGTTCGGAGTCCAGGGGTCGCCCGTGCTTCCCGGGCTGGAACTGCGGGAGCGGACGACACGAGCCGCGCTGGCGCCAGGCCATGACGCTCGCGCTCCATACTCAGTCAGGGCGCGGCGGACGGAGCGAGCCGATCGACGTGAATCGCGAAGAGCCTTGGCCGCGGAGAGGGGCAGTCCGGTTAGAGTCGCGCGCGCGGTGGGCTTGGAGGTCCGGGTATGGGTCGGCGTCACTTCGTCGCGGCAGCGCTGCTCGTCCTTTCCTGCGTAGACGTCGACCGCACCATCAGCCAATGCAGTGACGCGTCGTGTGCATCGGCGGACTGCTGCGACGAGGCGTGCGCACCACGTCGGTGTTCGGATGCTGGAGGTGGAGGCGCAGCTGGAGGTGGAGGCGCAGCTGGAGGTGGAGGCGCAGCTGGAGGTGGAGGCGCAGCTGGAGGTGGAGGCACAGCTGGAGGTGGAGGCACAGCTGGAGGTGGAGGCACCGCTGGAGGTGGAGGCGCAGCTGGAGGTGGAGGCGCCGCAGATGGAGGCAGCGCGGGCCCGTTCCAGTTCCCGGCAGTCGCCGACGCCGGGCTCTCGACGCTGGTCGTGTCGAGCACCGCGGCGCTCGTGGGCTTCGCCGGTCCGCTGGGCGTGACCGTCGCCAGTAGTGTCGGGGCGCAGTATCAGGTCTGCTCGGACGCCCCGTGCGCGAACGTCCTCCTCGATTGGACGACTGCGCCGAGCACCGTCACGGCGCCGACTTACGCTCGGCTGCGGTTGACGAGCAGCCCCTTGGCGCTGACTGAGCGGACCGCCGAGTTGGCGGTCGGGTCCCAGCGCGGACTCTGGCGCGTCACGACGGGCGCCGCGTCGGACACGCAGCGCTTCGTGCGGTCCGGGGACTGGGTTCGCCCTGCTTTCGCCACCACGTCGAGTGCGTGGGTGCGAGTGCAGTGCTGGGGCGGCGGCGGGGGCGGGGGCGCGGGAGGCACCACCCGCAACCCGACGGGTGGAGCTGGCGGAGGGTACAGCGTCGCGGCTTTCGCTGCGCTCGCGCTGCCCACGACTGTCGCGGTCATCATCGGCGACGGTGGGTCGGGGACACCGTGCTGCGGAGACGCGGAGCCCGGAGGTGCGTCGCGCTTCGGAGACGCCGTCGTCGCGGGCGGCGGCATGGGCGGTCGCTTCACCGGAGGGAACGGACCGCCAGGAGGCATCGGCACCACCGAAGACGGCGGTGTCGGCGGAGGCAGCTTCACCGGCAATGCGGGCAGCACCTTGATGGCTGGCGGTGGTGGCGGCGGGTGGGATGCGCCGAGCCTTCTGGGAGGCACCTCGCAGGACGGCGGCGGCCACGGCGGCGCGGCGTCCGACGGAACGACCAATGGCGCAGACGGGCTCCCGCCGGGTGGTGGCGGCGGCGCAGCTCACACCAACCTCACCTCACTCCGCGGCGGCCACGGAGCGCGGGGCGAGTGTGTGGTCATCACCTCGGACCCGTAGCTGGCCGCGGCACCTCTTTCGCGCTGCACCGGCGCTCGCGAGCGCCAGTCTCCCGAACGGGCTCCGGCGGAACTCCACACGCGGCCATCGTCGCCAGAAGCGTCGGTGTGGCGGTGCTCGCCCATGTTCACGCGAAGCAGCGTGCAGACGATACCGCGGCGTCTCATCGCCGCCCTGAAGTCGCGCTGAGCCTCGCCCCCACCGTCTGCGTGTTGGTGGCCATGGAGCCGCTCGCCGAACTGCTCGGCGAGCGACTCGACGTCGGTTCCGTGCGAGGAGCTCCTTCGCCTCGGACAACCACGCGGCGCCCTGACCTGCATGGAGCCGTCCGCCATGCCTTGGAGGAGCTCGTGCATGCCATGGCCACTCCCAGGCTCAGCTCTCAACGGCACCGCTGCTGGACCTGCGTGAGCCCGCAGCAGCCGCCGGTGCTGCTGAACGTGAACATGTCCGAGAAGGCACCGCACTGCGGCGCGCCGCCGACCCACCCCTCCGCGATCGTGTTGCAGCTCAGACAGCGACCGTTGCCGAACGGCAGGCCCTCGGCCGAGCCACTGCAATTGTAGTCAAAGCTCCCGCAGGCATTGGGCGTCGCAAAGTATGAGCTCTGGTTGGGGTACGTGGCGGGATCGGTGTCACAACAATCGCGGATGTACATGCCACTCGAAGGTGCAGGTCGCTCGTCGGCGAGGAGCGGCCCGCAGGTCTCTCCGTGGCAGACGCCGAAGTGCCCGTCAGCGTCGCGATCGAAGCACCGTGACCTGCAGACTCCGCTGTGGCACGCGCCAGGCTCGGCGCACGCGGCGCCGTCGGGGAGCTTGCACAGGCCGCCCTGGCAGGTGTTTCCCGACCGACACTGCATGGAATCGACGCAGCTCGAGCGGCAGACCGGCAGGGTGTCGTCGCACAGATAGAGGCCACACACCTGCGGGTCGCTGACGCACCCGACCAGCGCCCGGCAGGTCTTGCGGTTGAGCGTATTGGTCGACGTTTCACACGTGGGCATCGCGCAGCTGCGACCCAAGCCAGCTGTCGACAGGGCGCCGACACAGGTGTCGACGGCCGGGTCGCAGCCGAAGACCTCGACCTCGTCGACCCACGCGAAGGAACCGCTGAAGGAGAGCTTCACGTAACGACCGAGCGCGGGTGGAAGATCGACTGAGAAAGACACCAGCGAAGCGTCGACATACGTGAACTCGAACGCCGTCGCGTATTCACTGTCATCCATCGAGTCGTCCCCGTCAGCATAGACATTGTCCGTGAGGGCGACGGCAACGTTGGACTGCGTTGGATTGCCGTTGTGGGCGTAGCCAGTGCGCACGCGGTCGCTCCCGAAGCGCAGCCGGCTCACCATGAGCGGGCGGCCGAGGTCGAGCTTGATCCAGGAGTTCCCGATGCCGGCGACCCAGGCGGACCCGAGGCCCATGAGGCCGTCGTTCAGGTACCGCGAGGCGTACAAGGGATCGGGCCAGGTGCTGCTCGTCACGGCCGGAGCCGCGCCTGCGTCGAGCGCGGCGCGGTTGCCTCGAGAGAAGAAGGGGCGAGTGCACGCTTCGGCGAGCGGCGCGGTGGGTGGACAACTGGGCGGGCCGGTGAAGGTGAAGCCGCCATCGACCGACGCGACTCGCGGGCTCTGACTGGTACAGAGGCCGGTAATCTTATCGCAGCCATGGGTCTGCCGGCAGACATCGGTCTGCGTACACGACACGCCAATACAACCGTTGACCAAGCACTGGCCTTGTTGACAGAACTCATTCGGGCCGCACGCGACGCCACACGCGCCACAGTGCAAATCACCCAAGAGGTCGGCGCACACCCCGGAGCAACACGTCGCGCTTCCCCCATCTCGCAGCAGGCCCCGGCAGTGGCTTTCGCTCAGGCAGCCGCTGACGCACGCGTACCCCGCGTCGCTGGCGGCGCAGCGCGAACCAGCAGGGCATTGGTCGTTCGAAGGCAGGCAGGGAACGCAGGCCCTGCTGAGGGTGTCGCAGAGGCCCGCGTCACAGCCTTGAAGGGTGCAGTCGAAGCGTCCAGCGTCGGGCGGGCCCGCATCGCGCGGTCCAGCGTCTGGCCCACCCGCGTCGGGTGCGCCGGCGTCGCGCGGTCCAGCGTCGTCTCCGCCCGCTCCACCGTCGGTGTCGAGCGGACCTGCGTCGGTGGTCGTCATCCCTCCGTCCGACGGAGCCCCCGCGTCAGCGCCAGCATCCGCATCGGGGTTCCCGCCATCAGCGCCTCCAGTCCCGGCGTCGACCTCGGCGGTCCCTCCACCTGCGCCTCCGGTGCCCGTGCCGCCGTCCACGTTCATCGTGGTCGAGCATGAAACAGAGCAGGCGAGCGCGAGCGCCAGGAGCGGACGACGTGCGAAGTGGCTCATGTGTCGCGCATTCTGCCCGATGCCGTCACAAACTGGGACGCGCCCTTCCGGCAAACGACGGGCTGGATTCCCTTCGAGAAGCGAGCTGGCCGTCACAGCGAGCGGCGTCGTCGATGGGCCCGAGAACGCCGAGAAATCGGGGGTTCCTCAGCGCGTGGGCGAGGCTGAGGAGCAAGCTCGCGGGTCGGTCACAGCATCAACGCGCAGCCTCACGGAGATCAGGCGTGGGACCATTGGAGGGACAGACTCCACTGACGGCACTGCGGATGTCGCTGTCGCGCAGGCACAACGGGAGCGAGCCGTTGACGCCCTGGAGCGTGACGTGGAAGCACTGGTGCCCCGGCAGCCCCGCGTCGAAAGCACGGGTGAGACCGTCACCTGCCGTGGTTCCGGCGACGCGACCGTCTGGCCAGAAGACCGTCGAACCCGGCCGCACACAGGTGTCAGACCATCCAACACAGAGGCTGATGGAGACGCGCGGGTAGCGCGGGGGGACTGGCTCGGGCGCCTCGAACACGTCGGCCCTGGACGCCTTGGCGACCAACTTGACGCACGCCCCGTCGTCGAGCGGGACGAGCACGCCGCCGTCGATCCGCGTGACGCGTGCAGCAGGCCAGCTCAGTCCGGTCGTCAGCAGGGCGCTGCCGTCGTGCCCCACCGTCGCGAGCGAGTCGCCAGACGCGATGAACCAGGACTTCGACGGCGTCTTCTCCTGGCGCCAACCAGGCATGAGCTCACGGAGGGCAGCGGCCCCAGGTCGGATGCGCGCCGGCGTGTAGGTGGTGCCAACCTCGCTGCTCTTCGCGGGGACGGTGAGGCGCTGCGTCGTCTGGAAGCGGCCGAAGTGGAGCAAACCCTCCTCGCTCGCGTCGACAGGGAGCCCTGCGCCGATGACCACGGAGGTTCCGTCGCTGAAGGAACGGCGTAGCGTTCGCTCGAGCACTGGGACCACCGCGGCGCGATCGACGAACACGCGCAGGCGGTAGCTCGCGAGCGCCTGGGCGAAGTCCCAGTTGTCCTCGCCCGTGACGCCGCAGTGGAGGAGCGGATCGGGTTCCGTTCCGAGCGTCTCGATCTCGAGGAGGTCCCCGGCGTCAGCGATGAACCGGGCGACGACAGTGCGCGTGGCGTCGTCGCAGCACGCCGGGTGTTCGGTGTCCGCGCTCGCTGAGATGCCCTGCGGAGGACGAAGGACGGTTCCTGGCTTGAGCAGCACGAACTGCTGCGGGGTAGCTGCCAGCAGGAGCACAACGAAGAACACGCGCTGACGATGACAGACCGACGAGACGCGCGCGAGTCGCGAACCGGTTGAGACTGGGGCGGCAGCGCGGACAACTGTTCGCTCGCTGGGCGCTGATCAGCCGCAAGGAACGCGGAGCCGGTCGGGTGATTTCGGTGTTTCTCGCTACACGCCGGCGGGGCGCGCTCAATCATCACGGAGCATTCGCCCGCCGCTGGCGCCCAGCCCGAGGCTCTGTTGCCTCGCAGCGACGCGCACCTTCGGCTGGTTGAGCTCCGGGCGACGCTCCCGCGGCGACATGCGGTGAGCGCTCGGCGGTGTGTGAGGTCGCCTGGCCCACTATGAGCTGCTCTTCATCCACCCGTTCAGCGACGGAAACGGCCGGCTCGCTCGTCTCTGGCAGCAGGTCATTCACCACCGCACCAGCCCGCTGCTCCAGTACGTGCCGGTGGAGTCGCTGATTCGCGAACGGCAGGCGTCGTACTCCCGCGTGCTCCGCCGGTGCGACCGGCTGGGCGATTGCTCGCCCTTCCTCGACTTTTCGCTGAACGCGCTGGGTGACGCGCTGGAGGAGTTCGTCGCCGAGGTCCGTCCTGAGCCACAGACGGCCGACTCGCGCCTCGCGGCGGCGCGCGCTCGGTTCGGCGCGTCGGCCTTCTCACGGGCCGACTACCTGGGGCTCCATCAGCGCCTGTCCACCGCGACCGCGAGCCGCGACCTCGCCCATGGCGTCGGCCTGCGCGTCCTGGTGGGGCAAGGAGATCGCGCGACGGCGATCTACCGGTTCAGGCCTGCGCGGGTTCGGTGAGGCTGCTGCGGACCCGAGGCACGCTTCCCACGAGCGAACGGAGACGCTGAACTCGACGCGGCTGGGCTCGCGCTCATCAGCTTCTTTCACACGTGGCGGAGCCGGCTCACGAGGTCGATGACGTGGGTTGAGATCGACGGGGACATGCGGCGGCGGCTGAAGCAGTTGGGCAGACCCCGGCAGCAGCGGCCCGGCTGAAGCTGTGTGTGGTATGGCGATGGCAAGATCAAGGACTCAAGCAATGCATGGCATTTGGGTGGCGCTTTCCAGACGAGTATCGGAGGCAGACGTCGGCTCGGCCCTGCGCCACTGGTTTCCCTTGCTCGAGGTCGTCACCTACGTCGAGGCTCTGCGCCTCGAGTGTGAATGGCCGCCCATTGTGTTCTCCGTTGACCCAACACCCGGTGCTGATTTCCCGCTGAAGGTGGGGTTTGACTGCTTTCCCGGTGACGCGGACGAAGCCGTCATGGTCTCAAATGCGCTTGCGCGGCGATTTGCATCCTTGTTCAGCTGCCGTGCGCTGACAGATGGTTCTGGGTTTGGTGACGACCCGTCTCCCTACTGGTCGATCCTTTGGGAGGACGGTCAGCCTTCATTGGCGGATGACGCCAATACTGCCTTTGCTGATGGGGAGGGTGGGTTGGTTCGAGCGGTTCGCCCAGTTGGCATTTCAGTTCCGGAGCTTGATGCCGCTGGGCGCTTGGTTCTGGCTGGTCACCAATGAAGTCGGGTCATCATTGAAAGCGCCCCGTCCGACTGGCACGACGTTCAGTCGTGCCTGGGCCTGATCCGATTCCGTGGGCAGATTGCCCCGCGAGATGTCAACGATGGGGAAGCCACTCAGTGATCTGAGCAACCGCGCGGAGCGCGGTTTCGTTCAACAGGCCGGAGCAGCGCCCATACGCGCGAGCCAGCAGGAACTCCGCTCACGTCACCCCGCGACGGCGCCGGCCCTCCCCTTCCGCAGCGCCGCCACCAGCGCCCACAGCAGGTAGCCGACCAGCCCGAGCGCCGGCCAGTCACCCCACCGCGCGTACAGCGTCGTCACCCGGGCCACCGGCAGGCTCGTCACCAGCACCTGCTCCGCTTCCTGCCCCGGCAGCCACCCGCGCACGCGCCCGTACGCATCGAACCCGGCGCTCGACGCCCAGCGCACCGCGCGCAGCACGCTGAAACCACCTTCGATGCCACGCACCCGCGCCATGAGCGTGTGCACCGGGTCGATGCCACGCCAGTCCGACGCCGGCACCACCACCAGGTCCGCGCCGAGCGCCGCGTGCTGCCGCGCCATCGCCGGAAAGTCGTAGTCGTAGCAAATCGCCAGGCCCACCTTCCCGTACGGCCGCTCCACCACGCGCAGCGCGTCGGTCCCCTTGAGCGACGGCTCACCCGGCACCGGGTGGTGCTTGCGGTACGAGTCCAACACCTCGCCGTCGCTGGCGACGAAGGCCACCTTGTTGTCGAGCAGCAACGGCGCCTCGCTCAGCACCACCGCGTAGGCCAGCGCCACGTCCACCGCGTGCTCTCGCGCGAAGCCCCGCGCCCGCTCCACCAGCGGAGCTTCGTCCTCAGGCCACACCAGCGTCGCCGCTTCGGGCCAGGCCACCAAGCGCGCGCCCCGAGCGGCGGCCTGCGCGGTGCGGTCGAACAGCGCGTCGGTGTTGGCCGTGAGCACCTCCCGCGTCGGCAGCCCGGTCGGCAGGAGCCCCACGTCCGTCGTCACCGCGCCCACCACCACCGAGCGCTCCTGCGTCGCGTCCAGCCGCAGCACGCCGTACGCCAGCGTCACCAGCAGCGCGGCGCCCAGCACGACGCCGTGTCTCCCCAAGCGCTCGGGGGAACGCGCCGCGATGCGGGCGGCGACGAAGGCCGTCACCCACGCCATGAGGAAGCCCACACCCCACACGCCCACCACGGAGGTCGCCTGCAACAACGCCAGCGCTTCGTTCTGCGTGTTCGCGGTGGCCGTCCAGGTGCCGAACTCGGTGAACGCGTAGCCCACCAGGTCCACCAACGCCGTGAGCGACGCGAAGGCCAGCACGCCGTGGTGCTCGCCCAGCCGCCGCCGCAGCGCCTCGGTCGCGCCCAGCACCCCGAGCAACCCCACCGCCGCTGGCAGCGAGAACATGGCGGACATGACCCACGGAATCGGCGGCGTGACGATCTTCAGCACCTGCGCCGTCAGCGCCACGGCCGCGACGCCGAACAGCCGCGCCCAGTCCGCCCACCCCGTCGCCCGCCGCGCCACGAGCACGAACGGCACGGCGCTCACCCAGGCCAGCGCAGCCACGTTCCACCGCGGGCCGACGAGCAAGGTCAGCGCGGCGCCGAGCGACAACAGCGCCCAGGTGGGCCACGCGTCGACCCGCGGCCGAACCGGTGAAGCGGCGTACGGCACTTCCACTCGCAGCGAGCTGGCGTTCATGACGTGGACCTCCGGGTGTGAGGGACCTGCGACGGGCGAGACGAGCGGCCAGCGGCCAACGACCGCACCGCCGACGCGTCGATCCACCATCGAACCGGTGAAGCGGCGTACGGCACTTCCACTCGCTGCGAGCTGGCGTTCATGACGTGGACCTCCGGGTGTGAGGGACCTGCGACGAGCGGCCAGCGGCCAACGACCGCAGCGCCCACGCGTCGACCCACGGTCGAACCGGTGAAGCGGCGTACGGCACTTCCACTCGCAACGAGCTGGCGTTCATGACCTGGACCTCCGCGCTTGAGGAACCTGCGACGAGCGACGAGAACGGGGCGACACGTTCGCGGTCAGCCCCGCCCAGTAGATGTCGAGCTGCCGCTCGTACGCAGGCCCGACGGCAGCGGGCGCGCGACGCAGCAACGCCAGCGGCACGCCGAAGAACAGCGCCGACAGCCCCAAGAACGCCTGCGTCACGTCGGTGCGCGGCGGCAGCTCACCTCGCGCGACCGCGTCGGCGAGGAGCTCCGGCAGCAACGAGTCGAGCCCCCGCGACGGCAAGGCCTCGAGCCCTTCCCTGCCGGGAAACGCAAGGAGCCGCTCGGCCACCGTCAGCTCTTCGACGACCGGCGGCTTCGTCAGCCGCGCCTGCCCCGCGAGCACCTCCGCCATGACGCCCGGGTGCTCCGCGGCCTGCCGCGCCGTCGCTGCGAAGATGCACTGAATGCGGTCCTTCGCCGACGCCCCGCCGCCCAGCGCCTGGACGTGCCAGGCCATGTCCAGCGTCCACAGCTGGACGAAATAGACGAGCAGATCCGTCTTCTGCGGGAAGTAGTTGAAGAAGGACGCCTGGCTGATGTCCGCGTCCTCACACAGGTCCTTCACCTGCACCGCCTCGAGCGGCGCGTCGTCGAGCCGCGCCATCGCGGCGTTCAGCAGCGCGAGCTTCGTCTGAGCGAACTTCCGGGGGCGCAGCGGCAGGTCTTCGAGGCTCGTCACGGTGTCCTCCGTTTCTGGAGTCACCTCTAATATTTCAGGACCGCCCCGCGAGCGCAACTATTTCTAGAGTCATCTCCAACTTTCAGGGTGTTGCCGCACACCCCCGCTCACCCTGAACCGCCACGTACCCCTCACCGAGCAGCTGGCTGGCCGCGCCCGCGCAGAGGTGGTCGTGCGCGCCGTCCCAGCGCCAGACGTGCGGCGGCCCGCGTCCGCAGCCACCGGTCTGGACCAGCGGCTCCTTCTGGCCCGTCGCCGCGCCCACCGCCTCGAGCGACGTGACGAACGTCGGCCAGTCCGCGAGCACTCGCTCCTCGTCCAGCGCCGTGGGCTGCCGCAGGCGCTCCACCAGCGCCTGGGTGAACGCTTCGAACCCGTCGGCGCTCGGACAGAGCGACCCGCGCAGGCCGGCACTTCGCACCGCGAGCGACTGGTACGTCTCCCCCGCCGTCGTCGCGCAGCGCGCCGTCACGACCGGCTGCTCGGGCAGCTGCACCGCGCTGCCGAGCTCCGCGCCCACCAAAACATGCACGGTGATGGACGGGGGACGCACCGCGAGTCGCTGAAGCGAGGCCTTCAACTTCTGAAGGAAGTGCTCTGCGCGGCCGTCGGCCGTCCTCAGCTCGGCGGCGCGCAGGCCCGCGGTACGTCCGAAGCTGACGGCGTCGCCAGCCGACAGGAGCACCAGGTGCAGCGGGGTGTCGGCGCGGAGCGAGGCCGCCCAAGGGCTGGTGGCCGACAGCGCGTCGAGCACCACCTCGAGCAGGTCGTGCCCACCCGCTGAGCTCGGCGCGACGCCGACCCCGTCGTCGTCGCCCACAGGCGCGAAGGTCCTCAGCGCGTCGGCCTGCGCGAGGACCAACAGCTGCGCGTCGACGCCCGCGTCCCCCAGCGACTCCGACAGCCTCCGGACGAAACCGAGCGAAGGCTCGAGCGACGTGAACGCCACGGCCGCGGTGTCGACGACCGCCAGAACGTCCGCGCGCGTCGCCGCGAGCGGCACGGTGAAGGGGCCCGGCGCGCAGGTGCGCGGCCCATCGAAAGCCGGCGCTGAACTGGGTGGCAGCGCACCCGACGGCGTGGCTCGCGAGAGCACCTGCGCTTCGTCCGCGCTGCGCGGCAGCAGTTCGAATGTGGGCCCCAGCGCCTGGCTCCACCGCGCCAACCACCGACGCGCGAACGGCGACGACGTCGGCACCGCGGCACCACGAACGTCTGAGCTGCGCTCCGGGAGCAGCGGCGGCGGGCTCCGACTGACGCGCTCGACGACGTCCGCGACTGGGTTCTTCGCGCGCGGGGCCGCTGCCGGAGTTGGAGCGGGCCGCCTCGGCGGCTCCGAAGGCGCGAGCAGCCACACCGCGAGCCCCAGCGCGACGACCGCGACGACGATGGGGAGCCAGAGCAGACGCTGCATGACCAGGACGACGCGAGCATTCGCCGTACCACGCGACGCGGGCTCACGGGGAAGAGCGCCACCTCGCGCGGACGGTCGATGCGTCGAGGCGCCCCGCATCGCCTCGCGGCGCCGCCGACCGCCGCCTGCAACACCTCGTCGTTCTCATGGGTTGGGGACGCCTTCGCGACCCTGCCCGGCGCAACAGCAGGGCGTGCCCATTGCTCACGGCGCCCTCGACAGCCGGCCTCACATCGCGCCGCTGACCGTCCGAAAGCGGCCCATCGACAATCGAGACACACGCAGAACTTGCCCCGAAAGCCCACCATGTCGCTCTCCACTGCCACCGCCCGCCGTCCGTTTTCCTTCCCCGTCTACAAGGCAGACTTCCCCCGGCGCACCGAGTCCGCGCTGGAACTGTCGGACAAGGAAGCGCTCCATGCGCAGCTCGTGCAGCAGCTCGACCGTCCGTCCACCAAGGCGCTCACCGAGGCGCCGACCGACGTCGCCGCGAAGGGCAGGCGCGTCAACAGCGAGAACACGTTCGGTCGCCGGACGGACCTCTACGCGCACGACGGGAAGTTCTACGTGCGCCGCATGTCGCTGACGCTGGACGAGGTGACGCGGGAGCCGACGGGCAGCGTGAAGATTCAGTGGTACTCGCTGGCGCCCAGCCAGCTGACGACGAAGCAGTTCACCCCGGTCAAGAAGACCGTGTTGACCCTCGACCGCTTCGTCGTCCGCTGAAGACGCCCAAAGGCGCGTCGCTCTTTTGAGGAGGCGGACCAGGCCCAAGGCCGTTAGACGGACGCGCGCTCGACGGTGAGCGCGCAAGGGGTCCGTCACCACCATGGTCATCGGCAACAAGCTGCCCTGGAGGCTGGTGCTGCGCATGCACTGGCCGTGGCTCGTCGGCACGGCGGCGGTCGCGTTGGCCGCGCGCACGTGGGTCTGGTGGGGCGGCAAGGTGCCCTTCACGCCGACGCCGTTTCAGATTGGCGGCGTCGCGCTGGCCATCTTCCTCGCGTTTCGAAACAACAGCTCCTACGACCGCTGGTGGGAAGGGCGGAAGCTGTGGGGCGGGCTCGTCAACGCGTCGCGCACCTACGCCCGGCAAGTCATCACCTTCCTCGGCGGGCCGGACGCGGACACCTGGCACACGGAGCTCGTGCTGCGGCACGTGGCCTACCTCAACGCGCTGCGCCGCCAGCTGCGCGGCCAGGACCCGCTCGAAGAAGTCGAAGGGCTGGTGTCCACCGTGGAGTTCGACGCGCTCAAGACGCAGCGCAACGTGGCCGCGTACCTGCTGCACACCAACGGCGTCCGGCTGGCGGCGGCGGTGGCGGAGGGCCGGCTGTCGGAGCAGCGCTTCATGTGGCTCGACGCGACGCTCACCGAGCTCATCAACCACCAGGGCGGGTGTGAGCGCATCAAGAGCACGCCGGTGCCGCTGGCCTACCGCTTCTTCACGCACCGCTTCACCCGCGCCTTCGTGCTGACGCTGCCGCTGGGCCTGGTGGAGCAGCTGGGCGTGCTGACGATGGCGACGGTGATGACGCTGGCCTTCGTGTTCCTCGTGCTGGAGACCATCGGCAGCATCCTCGAGGACCCGTTCGGGCTGACGCCCAACTCGCTCGCGCTCAGCGCCATCTGCCGCACCATCGAAATCAACCTGCGCCAGCAGCTGGGGCAGAAGCAGCTGCCCGACGCCGTCGTCCCCGAGCACCGCGGCGTCGTCGACGTTCTCCTCTGAAGGAAAGAAGGACTTCCCTCCATGGCCAACCTGCAAGAGCTCCCCCTGCCCGAGCGCCTGCTCCGGGTGAACTTCCAAGAGAAGCGGAAGCGCACTCCGTCCGGCGTCCCCGTCATCGAGCCTGAGGCCGTGGCGGAAGGGGGGCGCCGCGTCCACGTCGTCGACGTGCGCGAGCGCGCCGAGGTGTGCGGCGCGCTGGGCCACGTGCCGGGCTGCGTGGTGCTGCCGCTGATCGACCTGCCGCAGGTCTTCCGCACGCTGGGCGAGGACGCGGTGGTGGTGCTCGTGTCCAACCACACGGACCGCGCCGGGCGCGCCGCGCAGTACCTCGAGGCGCTGGGCATGCGTTGGGTCGCCGCCATGGACGGCGGCATGGCGCGCTGGAAGGCGCTGGGCCTGGCGACGTCGCGCGACGAGGCGGTGTTCGCCAACGTGCTGCGGCCCGCGGCGCTCATGGGCACGGGCGAGACGCCCAAAGAAGCGCTGACGGTGGAGCGGCTCGAGGCGCACCTGCGGCACTTGGGCAGCGTGCGGTGGCTGCGGCTGGCGTCCTTTCTCTTGCACGGGCGGCGCAGCTGCGTGGACGGGCGCGACGACCACGGCGTCATCGGCACACCGGGCGGAGACGCGGGAGAGTTCGCGCTCGCGCTCGCGGCCTACGAGTCCTGCACCGGCGCCACGTTGACGCAGGCTCAGCTTCGGCCGCTCATGCAGGCCTACGTGGATACGTTCGGCCGCTTCTATTTTCACAACGACACGCACACCCTCAATGAGCTGATTCCCCGGCTGCGGGCGGACGAGCGGCTGACGAAGGTGCTGGCGCCGCTGACGGAGCCCCTGCACTGGCGCAACTTCCTGCGAAGCCCTCCGCCGGAGGTCCGCGCGTGGCTGCTCGAGCACTACACCCAGAGTGAGTCGGTGGGCTGCGGGCACCTCAAGCTGATGATGCGCTTCCCCGAGCGCTACGGCGTGCGGCCAGGGCTGGTGGCGGACCTGCTCGAGGCCATGTGGACGACGCGCTGGGGCGGGGCGCCGGAGTTCGAATACGTCGTGTTGACGGGCACCCACCAAGAAGCCGCGGTGCTCAACGTGGTGATGGACGAGGACCTCTGGGCGTTCTCCCGCGTGCCGCTGGTGTCGCCGAACGTCGACGGGCACCAGCTCTTCGTCAACCACCCGCAGGTGGCCACGTACCTGCGCCAGCACGTCTGCGAGTTCCTCTTGCGCGTGGAGAACCTGCTGCCGGTGGTGCCTTCCTCGCGCAAGGCGCTCGTGGACACGGTGCACGCCCTCTCGCAGCAGCACCTTCAGGCGACGCTCGGCCAGCTCGCCAAGGGGCTGCCCGTGTACGAGGTGCGCTTCGGACACGAGGGCGCGTTCTCGGTGACGCACAGCGGGGCCGTGCCGAGCTGAAGAGACGACCGCCCGTGAAGCCTTCGCGTCAGGGCCCTTCGACTGCGCCGATGTCGGGGCCCGTGCCGCCGTCGCGCGGTCTGCCGAAGTAGTCGAGCGTCACCGTCGTCCCGTCGCCGCGCTGCCCCAGCACGCCGCGGTCCTTGCACGGGCTGTTGGCGGCGAGGAAGTAACCGAAGCCCGCGCCTCCGTCAGGCTGCGCGACCGCCGGCGCGAAGCACGACACCGTCCCGCCGTACACGTTGCCGCCGTCCAGGTACCCGCCGTCGAAGAGCCGCTCGCCGACGGCGCCCGGCCCCATGCCGTACGCGAAGTAGTTGCTGCCGAAGAGCGCGCTGGCCAGCGCTGGCGCGGCCTGGCTCGAGAACGTGGGGGTGATGAAGCGCACCGACGCGTTGCCGCCCTGGAAGATGTTGGACTCGAAGGTGTAGCTGCCCACGTTGGCAGAGAAGCCCGTCGCGGCGCCGGCCTGCCCGGTGACGCCGCCCAAGTCGAACGTGTTGCCCACGTAGCGGCCGGTGGCGGACGAGGTACTCGCCACGAAGACGTTGGTGTTGCCGAAGTAGCCGCTCGAGTTGCACGCCGAGGAGCCGTTGCTCGAGAGCGTGCGGAAGACGTTGCCGAACGCCTCGACGCGGCTCACCGCGAGGTTCTGGAACAGGTCGATGTTCAACACCCCGCCCCCCGCCTCGACGAGGTTGCGCTCGAGCCGCACGAAGTCCTCCACGTACAACGTGATGACGTCGGCGCTGCACTCGCCCGCGCCGCCCGCGACGAGGTGGTTGTCCGTCAACGTCAGCCCGTAGGACGGCACG
The DNA here is from genome assembly GCA_022842905.1 of Myxococcaceae bacterium. Classification (GTDB taxonomy): domain Bacteria; phylum Myxococcota; class Myxococcia; order Myxococcales; family Myxococcaceae; genus JALHOS01. The sequence goes on from JALHOS010000053.1 coordinate 18,248, forward strand.
GCCTGCTGCACCCAGATGGTGCGCGGCTCGATGTTGTCCACCACGCTGATGCGCGAGTTCCGCACCCGGCCCGGGCCCTGCGAGAGGTTGCTCGCGAAGTACATGCCGACGACGCCGTGGCCGTTGCTCGAGAAGCCGCCCTGCGAGGTGACGTTCAGCCGGTTCAGGTCCCACGTGCCCCGTGGGCCTTCGAGCGTGACGCCGAACTGCCGCGTGGTGTTGCGAATGGGCGAGACGGGAATGGCGACGTCGAGGTCTTCGATGACGCCGCCGCTATTCGAAAGGCGCACGCCGGTCTGGATCGACGCGTTCACGCCGGTGAAGTCCGTGGGCAGCACGCGCACGTTGCGCAGCGTGACGTTGTGGGACCCGGAAACGAGCACGGCCTCCGTCGTGTACGTGTTGGCCTGCGACGAAGACGGCCACGCGACGTCCACGTCCGTCAGGCTCACCGGCGTGGCGCCCGCGTTCGCGATCGCCAGCGGCCGGCCGTTGGCTTGAATGGTGCGGTTGAGCCTGAAGCGCCGAGCCGTCACCGCGCCCACCGGCGCGTCCACCTCCACCATCGTCACGCTGGACGTGGTGCCGAGCAGCGGCGTCTCGAGGTCTTCGAGCAGGCCGCTCCCGCCGACGACCTCGAGGAAGCCCTGCTCCGAACCGGCGCCGCTCAGGCCGAGCAGCTTGAGTCGACGCAGCGTGTAGCGGGGGCTGGCTTCCAACCGAATCGCGACGGTCCTTTGACCGGCGTTGCAGTTCCCCAGGGCGAGCGTGGAGTCGACGTCTTCGATGACGGCGTCTGGCGCGCGGGTGAGCGAGATGCCGGTGCCTTGCCCGCAGCGGACCAACCCCGTGCTGCGCACCGAGAGCCCCGACAGAGACACCCGCGCCGCCGAATTCAGGTTGGGCGGGGCCACGTAGAGCAGCGCCTGTCCGGTCCCCGTGCCGCCGACCCCGGTGATGCTGGTGCGGTCGTCGCGGCGGCGCACCCAGCGGTTGACGCCGCAGGCGGTGAAGCCTCCGGCGATGCCCTGGCCTTCGCCCAGGTGGAGCGTCGTCGCGCCCAAGTCGAAGCTGTCTTCGGCGCGCAGGGCGACGAGCATGTCCTTCGCGCCGCCGTCGAACAGGTGCGTCCACGAGGACGACGGGCTGCCAGCGCCGCCGCCGTCGCCGCCGCCGTCGCGCGCCACGAAGAAGGTGGGGACGACGTCCGGCTCGCAGAAGCCTTCGGTGCAGCGCTCCCCCATCTTGCAGTGGCAGGCGCTCGCGCACGCGAAGACCAGGCCGCCGTCCGTCCACCGCCCGCCGTCCGGCCGAACGCCCGCGTCGGTGGGCCGCGCGCCACACTGCCCGCCGATGCACATCTGCTCGCGCACGCAGTCCTGGTCGACGACGCAGCTGAGGTTGCGCTTGCAGATGCCGAGGTCACACGTGAGGAAAGGGCTGTTGCAGTCCGTGCTCGTCACGCACTCGGGGCCGCACATGCCGGCGCGGCACACCTGCCCGGAAGGGCACGGGAACGTGGTGTCGCAGACGGCCTGGCACACGTTCTGCGAGTTGCAGACCTGCCCCGCGGGGCACTGCCCGACGCAGGAGCGCACGCAGGTGCGCGTGGCCGCCTCGCACACGCGGCCGAAGCCACACTCCTGGCTGCCGACGGCGCAGAGCGGCACGCAGCGGTTGACGTCGCACCAGAAGCCCACGCCGCAGTCCTGCATGACGCTGCAGAGCACGCCGCCGTCGACGCCAGCGTCCACCGGGCCGGCGTCGGGCGGGCCCGCATCGGGAGGCCCCGCATCCGGAGGGCCGGCGTCGGGTGGCCCCGCATCCGGCGGCCCTGCGTCCGGCGGCCCCGAGTCGGGCACCATGGGCGGCGGGCCGGCGTCGAAGGCGGGCGCGGTGGTGAGCGTCAGCGTGGGGAGGACGGCCTCGACCTCGGCGACGATGAGCACGTTGATGACGTCGACCTGGGAGTAGCCGCTGCGGGTGACGACGAGGCGGTACAGGTCGACGGGAACGGACGGCGCGGCGTAGCTCAGGTCGCTCGCGACGGGCACCGACAGGGTGTTGCCGGTGGAGCCGACGAGGCGCACCGCCGTATCGCCGACGCCGTCAGCCACGGGGTCGAAGGCCAGCGTCCCCTTGATGCTGCCGGGCCGGGTGTTCTGCGCGGGCACGAGCGTCACGTCGCGCAGCTCGAGCGACTCTCCGGAGCGCAGTGACAGGTTGCCCAGCGCCACCGGCGCGTAGCCGGTGCGGAACACGTACAGCTCGACGGGGCCTTCGGGCATGTTGTCGATGACGAAGCTGCCGTCGTCGCCGGTGAGCGCGGTGAAAGGGCCGGCCGGGACGAAGATGGTGGTGCCCGAGTGGCCGCCCCGCGTCGTGAGGTCGCCCCGCAGCGCCTTGCCTCGCACGCGCGCGTTCTCGCCCAGGACGACTTCCCGCAGGTCCACCGCGCGGCCCCGGCCCGTCTGGTAGTCCGCGAGCTGCAGGACGCGCTGTCGCACGACGCCGTCGACCTCTTTGCGGATCAGCAGCAGACCGCTCGTCGCGTCGACGGGCTTGAGCAGGAACGCACCGGCCGCGGTGGTGAGGGTGCTCTGGCCGGAGCCCAGCAAGCGGACCTCGGCGCCGGCGGCAGGTTGCTTCACGACGGTGCCCGGCTGGGCGAGGACGACAGTGCCCGTCAGCTGCCCCGGCGGCGGCGGCTGCGGCTCGGGCGGCAACACCAAGTCCCGTGAGCAGGAGACCAACAGCAGCAGCGCACACCCGACGCTTCGCTTCATGTGTTGAGCCTCCAGGCCGCGGAAGGGCCGCACTGTAGGCCAAGCGGCTGCGCGCGGAGCACGCTGTTTGTCCGCGTGCGCACCTCGGGTGAGCACCGACACACAGCCCCTTCGAAGTCGCGCGGTCGACGCCGTCCGCTACCCGCGGCGCAGGAACGAGTCAGCCGCCTTCGCGAGGTCCCGCCCGTCCGCCAACGCCCAGACGATGAGGCTCGCCCCGCGCGCCACGTCTCCGCCGGCGAACACGCCCGGCACGCTCGTCATGAAGTCCTTGTCGACCTTCACGTTCCCGCGCGCGTCGAGCGCGAGCCCAAGCTGCGCCGCCACCTCACCCGCGTCGGCGCCGACGAAGCCCATGGCTTGAATCAGCAGATCCACCTCCACGCGCTCTTCCTTCGCGCCGGGCTCCTGCACGTCCACCCACCACAGCGCCGTCAGCTTCCCGCCCTGCCCTTCGAGCCGCGTGGTGCGCCGGGCGAAGCTGCGCTCGCCTCCTTCTTCCTGACTGGACGAGGTGCGGAAGACGAGCGGCCAGTCGGGCCAGGGGTTGGTGCCAGCGCGCGCGGCCGGAGGCGCCGCCAACAGCTCCACCTGCCGCACGCTCGCCGCTCCTTGCCGCAGCGCGGTGCCCAGGCAGTCACTGCCGGTGTCGCCCCCGCCGAGGATGACGACGCGCTTGCCCTTGGCCGTCGGCGGGCCGCCGCGGTTCTGCGCTTCGAGGAAGTCCATGGCCAGCACGACGCCGTCGAGCTCCACGCCGGGGACGTCGAGCCGCCGCGGCCTTGGCGCGCCCAGGGCCAGCACCACCGCGTCGTGCGCTTCTTTGAGCTGCGTCCACGACGGCGCGCTGCCGACGGCGACGCCGGTGCGGAACTGCACCCCTTCGGCTTCGAGCAGCCGCAGCCGCCGGTCGATGACGGCTTTCTCCAGCTTGAAGTCGGGAATGCCGTAGCGCAGCAGGCCGCCGAGCTTGTCGGCGCGCTCGAGCACCGTCACCTCGTGCCCGGCGCGGTTGAGCCGCGAGGCGGCGATGAGCCCCGCCGGCCCGGAGCCGACGACGGCGACGCGCTTGCCCGTGCGCACCGTGGGCGGCTTGGGCTGCACCCAGCCTTCGGCGAACGCCCGCTCGATGATTTCCTTCTCGAGCTGCTCGATGGTGACGGGGTCCTGGTCGATGGCGAGGACGCAGGCGCCTTCACACGGCGCGGGACAGAGGCGGCCGGTGAACTCCGGGAAGTCGTTGGTGCGGACCAGCACGTCGTAGGCCTGGCGCCAGCGCCCCGCGTACACGTGCTCATTGAAGTCGGGGATGACGTTCCCCAGCGGACAGCCCTGGTGGCAGAAGGGCACGCCGCAGTCCATGCAGCGGCCGGCCTGGCGCTTGGCTTCGTCGGCGCTCAGCGGCTGGACGAACTCCCGGAAGTCGTGGACGCGCTGCGCGACGGGGCGCTTGGGCGCGGGCTGCTTGGGCCATTCCATGAAGCCGGTGGGCTTGCCCATGACGCTCCTTCGACTGCCTCTTTCGCTCACGACGAACGACCGCAGACCGGGGCCGAGTTAGCGCAACGACGGGCGGCGGGCGCGGCAGAAAGTGGCGCGTCACGTCGCCGACGGCGCGCGACAAACCCGTGCGTCGACGCGCGAGTTGCAGTTACGTCCAGGCTGACACCATGACCGTCTTCGTCGCGTTCCTCCTGTTGGCCTCAGCCCCCTGCCCCGATGGGCGCGTGGACGTGGGCTCGAACAAGTGCTGCTGGCCCGGGCAGTTCTGGGACCAGCCGTCGGCGTCCTGCATCGGCACGCCGAAGTGCCCTACCGGCCTTCTGCGCGACGGGGCGACGTGCGTGGCGACGGGCTGTCCCGCAGGTCAGGTGAGCGACGAGGACACGCAGGGCCACTGCTGCTGGCCCAAGCAGGTGTGGTCGAAGAAGCGGAAGGTGTGCGTGGGCATTCCGTCGTGCCCGGCGAGCCTGCGGGTGCAAGACGAGCGCTGCGTGGCGACGACGGACGCGACGACGTCCACGCCCACGGCGCAGCGGCCGCCCTGAGCACGCTTGGAACGCCGCGCTCACGCTGGCCGGTCGCTGACGCTTGTTGCAAATCACAACAAGGGCGGCGCGCTTACTTCCGCTGGGAATTGGCTTTCCCCAAGCGTTGGATTGCCCAACTGGCCGAATTCATTGTCACCCCAGCAGAACGCAGCGCCAGTGCTTGTGGTAAAGCAACTGTGCAGACCTCCCACAGAAATACTCGTAGTGTTCGGCGTTCCAGTAAGGACCAAGATTGGGGCTTGCCTGTCTCCAAACTGAAGTGGATTTCCCAACTGGCCGTCACTATCTGAACCCCAGCAGAGAGGGCGTCCGCTGCTTGTTCGCGCGCAACTGTGGCGGTCGTTTGTTATCGCATCCCCGGCCGAGATGTGAGTGACATTCTGGAGGAGACCACTTCCGTTGACTCCCAACACTTGCGTTGGCGTCAGGCTGAGTACACCTGTACCACCATTGCCCAATTGTCCGCTTGCGTCATCACCCCAGCAGAAGGCACTGCCACTGCTGACTACTGAGCAACTGTAGAAGTCCCCCGCCGAGATTTGAGTGACATTGGAGAGAAAACCTACACCGCCCACTCCGAGCACTTGCACTGGTACATTGTTAAAACTTGGTCCTACTCCATTGCCCCCTTCGCCCGACAGATTGGACCCCCAGCAGAAAGCACTGCCGGCGCTTGTGATGGCGCAGCCGTGAGCAATTCCCGCTGAGACTTGGGTAACATTTTGCAGGAAACCAGCTCCACCCACTCCCAACACTTGTGCTGGCGCTTGGCTGTCTACTCCAGCTCCGTTGCCCAACGCGCCGCCAGAACCTAAGCCCCAGCAGAAAGCACTGCCAGCACTGGTCACTGCGCAGTTGTGAGAATCCCCCGCCGAGATTTGGATCGCATTCTGCAGAAAACCAGCTCCGCCTACTCCTGCGACTTGCACTGGCGTCGAGCTGCTTGCACTTGCGCCTCCGTTGCCCAACTGTCCGAATTGATCAGAGCCCCAACAGAGAACGCGGCCATTGTTTGTGACAGCACAAGTGTGAGCCTTGCCCGCTGAGACGTGGGCGACATTTCGCAGGAAACCAGTACCGCCAACCCCCAACACTTGCGTTGGAGTTGGGCCTCCCGCCGCCGCGCCACTGCCCAATCGACCGCCTCCAGCAGCGCCCCAGCAGAAGACAGCTCCTTCAGCGGTTACTCCGCAACTATGAAGACCTCCCGTTGAGACTTGGGCAAAGAGAACGTGAGTTGCGCTTTGGCCTGGTGTTGGCACTTGTGCTGGGGCTTGACTGTTTGCGCTCACACCGCCAGTACCCAATTGTCCGTCTCCATCAGAACCCCAGCAGAAGGCATTGCCATCGCCCCCTACCGCGCAGCTATGAGCACTTCCCGTGGAGATTTGAGTCACGTTTTGGAGGAAACCGACTCCACCCGCTCCGAGCACTGATGCTGGAGTTTGACTGTTTACGCTCCCACCACCGTTGCCTAACCGTCCGCTCCCATCGGCACCCCAGCAGAGGGCATTACCATCGCTTGCGACGGCGCAACTGTGAGCATTTCCCACCGAGATTTGAGTGATATTTTGGAGGAACCCAGTTCCGCCCACTCCGAGCACTCTCGTTGGAATCTGGCTGTTTCCTGCTGCCCCATTGCCCAATTGGCCGCTTCCGTCAGCACCCCAGCAGAAAGCACTGCCATCACTCATCACCGCGCAGCCGTGCGCATTTCCCGCCGAGATTTGAGTGATATTTTGGAGGAACCCAGCTCCACCCACCCCGAGCACTCGCGTTGGAGTTTGGCTTTCATTTCCTGCCCCGTTGCCCAATTGACCAAATGTATCATCGCCCCAGCAGAAGGCGCTACCATCGCTCGTTACCGCGCAACCGTGAGCATCACCGGTAGAGATTTGGGTCACATTCTGGAGGACACCAGCACCACCTACTCCTGACACTTGTACTGGAGCCTGGCTTTCGTTCTCTGTTCCGTTGCCCAACTGGCCGAAGGAATCATCACCCCAGCAGAAAGCACTGCCATCACTTATTACCGCGCAGCTATGAGCCAATCCCGCAGAGATCTGGGTCAAATTCTGCAGGAAGGAGGAAGTTCCCGCCTGAGTTCCTCTCAGCACCTGCACTGGAGTTTGACTGCCTGCGCTCGCGCCACCGTTACCCAACTGTCCGCTTGCATCACCACCCCAACAGAAGGCATTGCCATCGCTTTCGATGGCGCAACTGTGAGAACTCCCCACCGAGACTTGGGTGATATTTTGAAGGAACCCAGTTCCGCCCACGCCGAGTACTCGCGCTGGTATTTGGCTGCTTCCTCCTGGCCCGTTACCCAATTGGCCGTTTGCATCATCACCCCAGCAGAAAACAGCACCCTCCGGGCTTAGCCCGCAGGTATGAGCAACCCCCGAAGAGGTTTGAGTAAATGGTCCGACTCGAACGGTGAAGGAGACGGTGTCCGAATCAGAAAGGGCTCCGCCGCTCCCTGTGTTTCCCTGATCGTTGGTTGTAATAGTCAGAGTGGTTCCAAAATCAATGGGTGTTACGCTCATTCCGTTCATGGCAGTGTTTATCTCTGCAGTAGTTCCCGTGAACGTAGTCGTTGGGTCGGCGTCTCCATCTCCTGTCGCAAAGTTCAGGCCTGCGGTTCCTCCCAACGTTATCGTTCCATTCGTTGCAGCCAACGTGACCTGGACGGGGTTCGTTCTTGCGTCATCTGAAATCGTGATTGGGTTGTTCCTGGCGGAAGAAAACACCTTCGCCGTTTGCACGAACGAGATCTGGACAGCCGAAGGAACAGAGTTCACAGGAGCGTCATTGACGGGCTGCACTGTGATCGTCACAAGGCCTACATCTGTAGCGATGCCTGCTGTGACGGTGTACTCAAACGATGCGGTCCCCGCGAAGTCAGCATTGGGAGTAAAGACGACGCTGCCAGCATCAAGCGATGCCATTCCATTGATTGCGTTTTGAACAGAGGTAACGGAGAGCGTATCGTTCTCTGGATCTGTGTCATTGGCAAGAAGAGTAGCGACAGGAATGGTCCGTGCCACATCCTCATTGGTGCTGAGGGAATCATCGACAGCGATCGGTGCATCATTGACAGGCTGCACTGTGATCGTCACAAGGCCAACGTCAGTAGCAGTGCCATCGCTGACAACGTACTCAAGCGATGCGGTTCCTCCAAAATTAGCATTTGGAGTAAAGACGATGTTCGCATCACCCACACTGAACGATGCGACTCCGTTGATTGCGTTTTGAACAGAGGTAACCGAGAGCGTGTCGTTCTCTCTGTCTGTATCGTTGGCAAGAAGAGTTGCTACGGGAATGGTAGCCACCGAATCTTCTGTGATGTTGAGAGCGTCATCGACAGCGATGGGTGCAGTGCCTCCACCGGCCCCTGCAGTGCCTCCACCGGCCCCTGCAGTGCCTCCACCGGCCCCTGCAGCGCCTCCACCGGCCCCTGCAGCGCCTCCACCGGCCCCTGCAGTGCCTCCACCGGCCCCTGCAGCGCCTCCACCGGCCCCTGCAGTGCCTCCACCGGCCCCTGCAGCGCCTCCACCGGCCCCTGCAGCGCCTCCACCGGCCCCTGCAGCGCCTCCACCGGCCCCTGTAGCGCCTCCACCGGCCCCTGCAGCGCCTCCACCGGCC
>JALHOS010000054.1 GCA_022842905.1 Myxococcaceae bacterium
CGGCTCAGCCGGCGTTGGCGGCTCAGCCGGCGTTGGCGGCTCAGCCGGTGTTGGCGGCTCAGCCGGTGTTGGCGGCTCAGCCGGCGTTGGCGGCTCAGCCGGTGTTGGCGGCTCAGCCGGTGTTGGCGGCTCAGCCGGCGTTGGCGGCTCGGCGGGCGTTGGCGGATCAGCCGGCCGCGACGGTGGCACCACTGACGGAGGCACGACAGACGGCGGTGGCACACTCGACGGCGGAAGCGACGCCGGGGTGCTCCCCTGCGGCGTCGGAGATCCGCTCCGCGGGCGGCGCACGTGGACCTTCGCGCGACTGCGAGAGCCGACTCCGACGACGGCCGAGGCGCGCCTGGGGTTCCTCAGCTTCCAGCTGGTGAGCCCCTGTGTCGCGCGCGAGGACTTCTGGTCGTGGAGCCAGGCCGAGGTCCCGCTGGCCGGACCGACGGTGGTCTCGTCGCTCGCCGCGTGCGGCCCGGCCTACGCCAGCTGTGAAGCGTCGACCGCCGCTGGCTACACGGCACCGGCGCGTCAGCGCTTCGGCACGTACAGCTTCGGCGACGCGGGCGAGGTACTCATCGACTGGGCGGGCGACGGCGGGCGCGATCGGTGGCGGGTGAGTGACGCTGGCCTGCTCAACCGCGCCACCCTCACGACGAGCGACGTCGCGCAGGACACGGCGTACGCGTGGGGCTCGGCGCAGGGCCTGGTGCCGCCGGTTCCGCTGTCGAGCGTGCCGGTCCAGACCTACGTGGGTGAGTTCGTCCAGAACAACTACGGCATGCGCTTCTTTGGGCCCAACTCGCTGAGCGTCTCGCTCTTCTCGTCGTGCGACGGCGGCGCCGCGCGCGTCGCCCGCTTCCCGGTGAACTGCTCGCTGCCGTCGGACGCGGGCTGTTTCAACGACGCCGTGCTCTTCGAGTGGAGCGGAGGGACCGCCCGCCGCAACGCCCTCAACCAGCAGCGCGACGAGGTGTCGGGGCTGCGCGAAGCGTGCATTGGCCCCAGCGGTGGCCGCGGACACCTGCAGCCCTTGCTCCAGGTCCTCGACGACACCGGCGCCTTCCGCGGCTGGGTCGGCGTCGAGGCGTCGATGTACCTGCCGACCTTCGGCAGCGCGATCGCCGGGGCGTACACCTTGACCGACGTGCCCTAACGCCCTCGCTGAGGCTGGCTTCTTCGCTCCTGCGCTCGTCCTTGAAGGCCCAGGGCGCGCGCACTAAGCCGCCGCCATGCTCGCCTTCACCGACACGTTCGCACGCCGCCACCTGGGCTCTTCGTCGAAGGACGTCGAGGCCATGCTCGCCGCCGTCAAGGCCGGCTCGCTCGATCAGCTCGTCGACGAGACGGTGCCCAAGACCATTCGGGTGAAGAAGCCGCTCAACCTGCCCGCGGCGAAGGCCGAAGCCGAGCTGCTCCAGGAGCTGCGCGGCATGGCGCAGAAGAACCAGGTCTTCCGCAGCTTCCTGGGCATGGGCTACCACGACACGCTCACGCCGGGCGTGATCCTGAGGAACATCCTCCTCAACCCCGGCTGGTACACCGCGTACACGCCCTACCAGGCGGAGATCGCGCAGGGCCGTCTCGAGGCGCTGCTCAACTTCCAGACCATGGTCGGCGATCTGACCGGCATGCCGATCGCCAACGCGAGCTTGCTCGACGAAGGCACGGCGGCGGCCGAGGCGATGCACCTGTGCCACGCGCTGAGCAAAGACGGCGACGCGGACACGTTCTTCATCAGCCGCGCCTGCCACCCGCAGACGATCGAGGTCGTCCGCACTCGCGCCAACCCGCTGGGCTGGAAGATCGTCGTGGGCGATCACGCGAGCTTCGACTTCGGCAGCGCGAAGGTGTTCGGCGCGCTGGTCCAATACCCCATGACCGACGGCGCGGTGGTCGACTACCGCCCCTTCATCGAGAAGGCCCACAAGGCCGGCGCCGCGGTGGTCATGGCGGCAGACCTGCTGGCCCTGACGCTGCTGACGCCTCCCGGAGAGCTCGGCGCGGACGTGACGGTCGGCTCGGCGCAGCGCTTCGGCGTGCCCATGGGCTTCGGCGGGCCGCACGCAGCGTTTCTCGCGACGAAGACCGAGTTCGCGCGCAGCATGCCGGGCCGGATCATCGGCGTGTCACAAGACGCGCAAGGCCACATGGCGCTGCGCATGGCGCTGCAGACCCGCGAGCAGCACATTCGCCGCGAGAAGGCGACGTCCAACATCTGCACCGCCCAGGTGCTGCTGGCCGTCATGGCCGGCATGTACGGCGTGTACCACGGGCCTCAGGGCCTCAAGACGATCGCCACCCGCGTGCATGGGTTGGCCCGTGCGTTCGCCGCTGGCGCCCGCAAGCTGGGCTTCAAGCTCTCGCACGAGCACTTCTTCGACACGGTCTCGGTCGAGGTCACCCAGGCCGACGGCGACGCGATCGTCGCCGAGGCACTCAAGCACCGCATGAACGTGCGCCGCATCGACGCGACGCACCTGGGCGTGTCCATGGACGAGGCGATCGCCGCCGAAGAGGTGGGCGTGCTGCTCTCGGCGTTCGGGCGCGGCAAGGCCGTCGAGCCCATGGCGAGCCTGGCCACGGCGGGCACCGCGGTGCCCGAAGCGCTGCGCCGCGGCAGCGCGTTCATGACGCACCCGGTGTTCAACAGCCACCACACCGAGCACGAGATGCTCCGCTACGTGCGCGGGCTCGAGGCGAAGGATCTGTCGCTCTGCCACTCGATGATCGCGCTGGGCAGCTGCACCATGAAGCTCAACGCGACGACGGAAATGGAGTCGATCACCTGGCCCGAGTGGAACGGCCTGCACCCCTTCGCGCCCGCGTCTCAGTGGCAGGGCTACGCGCAGCTCTTCAGCCAGCTCGAGGGGTACCTGGCCGAGATCACCGGCTTCGCCGGCACGTCGCTCATGCCGAACTCCGGAGCCCAGGGGGAATACGCCGGGCTGCTCGTGATTCGCGCGTACCACGAGGCGCGCGGGCAGGGTCACCGCGACGTGTGCCTGATCCCCGCGTCGGCGCACGGCACCAACCCCGCTTCAGCCGTCATGGCTGGCTACCGCGTGGTCGTCGTCGCGACGGATCCGAACGGCAACGTCGACGTGGCGGACCTGAAGAAGAAGGCCGACGAGCACAAGGACAAGCTCGCCGCGCTCATGGTGACGTACCCGTCGACGCACGGGGTGTTCGAGGCGACGATCAGCGAGCTGTGTGAGGTGATCCACGCCGCCGGTGGCCAGGTCTACATGGACGGCGCGAACATGAACGCGCAGGTCGGCCTGTGCCGCCCGGGAGACTTCGGCCCGGACGTCTGCCACCTCAACCTCCACAAGACGTTCTGCATCCCCCACGGGGGCGGCGGCCCCGGCATGGGGCCGATCTGCGTGGCCAAACACCTGGTCGAGCACTTGCCGACGCACCCGCTCGCGAAGGTGGGCGGGGCGAAGGGCCCGGGGCCGATCAGCGCGGCGCCGTGGGGCTCGGCCAGCGTGCTGCTGATCAGTTGGGTCTACATTCGGCTCATGGGGGCCGAGGGGCTCGGGCACTCGACGAAGCTGGCGATCCTCAACGCGAACTACGTCGCGGAGCGCCTGGAGGCGAGCTACCCCGTGCTGTACCGCGGCGCGAACAAGCGGGTGGCGCACGAGTGCATCGTCGATCCGCGCAAGCTCAAGGTGACGGCGGGCGTGGAGGTCGAGGACATCGCCAAGCGGCTCATGGACTACGGCTTCCACGCGCCGACGGTGTCCTTCCCGGTGGCCGGCACGTTGATGATCGAGCCCACCGAGTCGGAGAGCAAAGCCGAGCTCGACCGCTTCATCGACGCGCTCGTCACGATCCGCGCGGAGATCGCGGAGATCGAAGCGGGCACGCAGCCGAAGGACGAGAACCTGCTCAAGCACGCTCCGCACACCGCGGCGGTGGTGACGGCGGACGAGTGGAAGCGGCCGTACGGTCGGCAGCGCGCCGCGTACCCGCTGCCCTGGGTCAAGGCGAAGAAGTTCTGGCCGTCGGTGGGCCGGGTGAACAACGTGCTCGGCGACCGGAAGCTGGTCTGCTCGTGCCCGCCGATCGAAGAGTACCGCTGACACATGAGCGAGCCTGCGCGGAAGCCAGTTCGGTTCGGGAAGTACACGCTCATCGATCGGATCGCCGTCGGCGGCATGGCGGAGATCTTCCTCGCGCGCCAGGCGGGCCTCGAGGGCTTCGAGAAGACGATCGTCATCAAGCGGATTCGGCCGCACCTGTCGAAGCAGGCGACCTTCGTGCAGATGTTCCTGAACGAAGCGAAGCTGGCGGCGCAGCTGAACCACCCCAACATCGTGCAGATCTACGACCTGGGGAAGATCGGCGAGTCGTACTTCATCGCCATGGAATACATCTTCGGGCGCGACATGCGTCGCATCATCCCGAAGGCGGACGCGCTGGGGATCCCGTTCCCCATGGTCTACGCGCTGAAGATCGCCTCGAGCGTGTGTGAAGGCCTCTACTACGCGCACCAGAAGACAGACCTGTACGGCAACCCGCTCAACATCGTTCACCGTGACGTGACGCCGGAGAACGTGTTCGTGTCCTTCGACGGCACGGTGAAGGTGCTCGACTTCGGCATCGCCAAGGCGGCGAACCAGATCGAGCAGACGCGCGCGGGGGAAATCAAAGGCAAGCTCTCGTACATGTCGCCCGAGCAGTGCATGGGCAAGACGTTGGACTGTCGGTCCGACATCTTCAGCTTGGGCGTGGTGCTCTACGAGTGGCTGACGGGCTTTCGGCTGTTCACCGGCGACAGCGAAGTCGCGGTGCTCAAGTCGATCACCGAAGGGAAGATCTACGCGCCGTCGTACTTCAAGAGCGACATTCCCGAGCAGGTCGAGACGATCCTCATGAAGGCGCTCGAGAAGGATCGGGACCTGCGCTACCAGACCGCGTGGGAGCTCCAGTACGACCTCGACCAGTTCCTCTCGCAGTACGAGTTCACGCCGTCGAACATTCACCTGTCGAACTTCCTCAAGCAGCTCTTCAACGACGAGCTCGAGCAGGAAAAGGAGCGGCTGGGCGAAGCGCGGGCGGCGCCCAAGGGCGCGCACCCCGTCGAGGAGGAGGGCGAGGCGGAGGAGATCATCTCCAGCATCGAGCCCATCAGCGAGGCCGCCGTCCCCGTGACGAGCGGGAAGGGCGCCGACACCAACCTGACGATCCACCTGGCTTCGGGTGAGCTCGAGCGGCTCAACGCCGTGGCGCGCAAGCACAACCAGAGCGTGAGCGCGCTGCTGCGGGAGCTGGTCCAGCAGTTCCTCAAGTATCGCTGAGGGAGCGTGACGGGTCGGACGCCGTCGCCCCAATCCCTGGGGCATGAGCGAGTCGTTTCCTCCCCTGGTCCGGCAGGGCCTGCGGCTCCACCGAGCCAGCGTCTGGTGCGGCGTCATCGGGGTGGCGCTGATTCCCGCGCCTGGCCTCGGCTGCGCCGCGCTCGCCGTCGGGCTCGCGGCCCCGGTCATGGCGTGGGTCGCCGTGCTGGCCATCGCGCTGTCGCTGCCGCGCGGCTCCCCGCTCGGGGCTCAGCTCCTGCGGGCCATGGCGTGGCTCGCCGTCGCAGTTGTGCTGGCGCTCGTCGCGTACGGCGTGCGCTTCCGATTGCCCAGGTACGTCGGGGTCCCGTGGAGCTTCCACGTTCCGGCGTGGCTGGCGGTGGGGACGAGCTGGTGGGTGCTGCTCGGGGCGTGGCTCCGACTCGCGGAGCCAGTGCCGCGCTCGTTCGGTGCGCGCAGCCTCCGGCTCATGAGGCAGCTGACCGTCGCCGGGCTCGCTGGGTGCGCGCTCTCCGCGCTGACGGACGAGCCTTCGCGGTGGAGCCCCTCGGCGGCCTCGAGCGCCTGGGCGCACGCAGGCTCGATTCTGGCTGCGGCGCCGAAGTGGCTGGAGGGCGCGGTGGTGCGCGCTGGGCTTCTGCTCGGGGCCCTCTCGTACGCGTACGCGCTCCCGCGGATCGCCAAGCCGCCGAAGGTGACGCAGCCTCCCTCCGTGGCGTGAGGCGGCCGCTCGCGCGCGATGCTCGTCAAGCAGGCGGGCCCCAGTCGCCCGCGGCAGGCGCGGCGTGTGTCGCGAGGGTTGCTTGTGGTGTCGACTCCGTGCCTGGGCGCGCCACCGCTGCGGCTGCGGTTAGACACGCGTGCCGCGGTAGGTCCGACTCCTTTGCGGAGGCAACCGCGCCAGAGTCCCAGCGAGACCGGGTCAGCGGTGCGCCACCGCCAGGGCCACGTGTGGGCCGCACCGCGCTCGTCACGTGCCGCAACCTCGACACGAAGGGAGGGGCCGTCCGGGCCCAGTCCTCGCCGCGAGGCGACCGCGCCATGCTCGTCTGGAGGACCCGCCAACCCGAGCGGCCCAGGCCGAAGCCGCACATCGTCCGGGCCGACTCCTCGGCGTTGTCGCCGCCGCGACGCGAACGACGGACCGCCGCGAGCCGAACCCTCGCCGCGAGGCGACCGCCGTGCTCGTCTGGAGGACCCGCCAACCCGAGCGGCCAAGGCCGAAGCAGCACATCGTTCGGGCCGAATCCTCGGCGTTATCGCCGCCGCGACGCGAACGACGCGCCGCCTCGGACCGACTCCAGGCTGCGAGGCGACCGCGCCGCTCGTTAGGACGATGCGCCAAGTCCGCAGCATCACCGCGTTCGGGCCGACTTCTCGCCGTCACCGCAGCCGAACGACGAAGCAGGTGCCGCTGGCCCGATGCACCGTCGCGAGGCGATCAACCGCGCCGCCGGGTCAGCGACGCCCGGTCACGGTCACCCGCCGTCGTCGCCGCCCGAAGGTCCACGCCGCCATCGCTCCGACAGCCCACTCCGTGCCGCCGGTCGCGCCGCAGCCGCAGCCGGCCTTCACCGCGCTGCCTGCGCGCACGTTGAACGCGCCGGTGAGCGTGTCCTTCGCGCCGTTCAGGTTGATCACCGTGACGTCCTGGTCGCCCGGCTGAAGCGTATTCGCCGCGATCGTCGCGCTGATCACCGAAGACGACTTCACCTCCGCCCCGTCGATCACCACGCCGCCGATCAGCAGCTGCGCGCCGGTGGAGATCCCCTCGCCGGTGACGATCACCTTCGTCGCGTCGGCCGCGAAGCCGCGCGCAGGCGTGATGTCGGTGAGCGCCAAGGCCATCGTGCCCATGCCCGACGCGCCGCCGCCAGCCGTGCCGCCGGAGCCAGCCGTGCCTCCCGCGCCAGCGGAGCCCCCGGTCCCTCCCGCACCGCCGCTCCCGCCCGCGCCACCGTCCGGCTGCGTCACCGTGTACCCCTGCGTCAGTCGGCCTTCCGCGCCGCCCAAGTTCCGCACGATGACGTCGTAGCGCCCCGGCGCAGTCCCGGCCGGCACCGTCGCGCGAATGGAAGTCGGAGTGACCATGGTGAGCGGCAGCTCCAGCGTGCCGAGGAACGCCTTCGCGCCCAGCTCGAAGCCCGAGCCCGTGATCGTCACGGGCACGGCGGTGTTGGACGTGCCGCTCGAAGGTGAGATCGCCGCGACCACCACCGGCACGTCGGGCACCTCGAGCACCAAGCGGAGGATCCAGTTCCGGTTTTCCCCGAGAATGAAGCCCCCGTCCGGCAGCTCGAAGGGCAGCCGCGAGCCGCCGCCGCTGAAGAACCAGTTCGCGCCCGGGACCGCGGGGCCCTGATCCATCGCGATCGTCACGCCGTCGATGCTCGTCTCGAGCTGCTCACTGATCTGCACGAACACCTTCCCGGCATCGACGGTGATCAGCTGCGGCAGCGTGAAGCGGTTGAACTGGAGGCTCGACGTCGTCAGCCCGATGCCCTGCATGGCCAGCCGCCCCTGCGTTCGAATCCCGCCGTCGAAGTGCATGGGCGGGGTGACGGGGCCGCCGGACTCGTCCCACAGGTCGATGACGAAGGCGCCCTGCGCGCCGGGGGCGCCGTTGCCGTAGCTCACCGCGAGCACATCCACCGCTTTGATCCGAAGCGGGTACTCGCTGGCCGGCGGGCTGAACACGACGCCCGCGCCTTCGTATTCGCGGAAGCTGATCGAGTTGAAGATCGCCCCGCTTCCCGTGAACGAGTCGTTCTTGATGATGCGGTCGGCGCCGAGGACCGACGATGCCAGCAGCAGGGCGAGCAGGGGCAGCAGGCGAGCGGAGCGCATGGCGCCCAAGCCTACTCCCGAAGCCTCGCCCGGGCCCTCAGCCGCCGCGTGTGTGCATCTCCAGCAACGGCGCGCGCCGCAGCTCGTCCAGGGCCCGTGACGGCCCGCGCAGGCCTTCGAGCGCCAGCCGATCCTCTGCCCCACGCGCCGTGCGCCCCAGCCAAGCCCCGCGGATCAAGCCGTCGAGCGCCTCGTCACTCACCCCGGCGCGCAGCGGCGTTCGCAGATCCAGCCCCTGGCTCGCGTACAAACACAGCAGGAGCGTTCCGTTCGCCGCCAGCCGCGCGCGATCACACGCCCCACAGAACGGCGCCGTGGTCGACGCGATGATCCCGAATGTCGTCCCGTCAGCCAGGCGAAAGCGCTCGGCCGGTTCCGAGCCGCGGCCGGGCAGGGGCTCGGCGCGTCCGTTGGCGCGCTCGATCGTCTGGAGGATCTGCTGCCGGCTGACGACCTGCGAGCGGCTCCAGCGCGTGGCCCCGCCGACGTCCATGTATTCGATGAAGCGCACCTCGGCGCGCCGCTCCCGCGCGAACGCGAGGAGGTCGATCAGCTCGTCGTCGTTCACGCCCGCCAGCACCACCGTGTCCAGCTTGAGCTCCGGCCCAAACCCCACGTCGCTCGCGGCGCCGATCCCCCGCAGCACGTCCTCGAGCCGGTCTCGCCGGGTCAGCTGCTTGAACGTGCCCGGCCGCAGCGTGTCGAGGGACACCGTCAGCCGCCCCAAGCCCGCGGCCTTGAGCGCCTGGGCCTGCTCCGCCAGCAGCAGGCCGTTCGTCGTCAGCGCCAGATCGGCCAGCCCCAGCCCGGCCAACAGCCGCACCAGCACGTGCAGCTCGCGACGCAGCAGCGGCTCACCGCCGGTCAGCCGGAGCCGGTTCACTCCCAGCGCCTGGAAGCGCCGCGCGAGGCGGTGCAGCTCTTCGAACGTCAGCAGCGTGTCGCGGCCGAGCCACGCGTACTCCTCTTCGGGCATGCAGTACGCGCAGCGCAGGTTGCAGCGATCCGTCACGGACAGCCGCAGGCTTCGCAGCGGGCGCGCGCGGGTGTCGACCAGACGCTCCACGGACCCTCGCCTTAGTCGTCGTCGCCTTCGGGCTTGGGCGGCGTGGCGGCCGGCGCGGCGCCGACGGGCGTGGTGAGCGCGTCGATCTTGGCTTGGGCCAGCGCTTCGGCCTGGGCCTTCTTCTTCGCGACCATGTCCTCTTTGATCTTCAGGAGACCCACTTCGCCAATGTCGAGGAACGCGCGGACGACGTCGGGGTCGAACTGGGTCCCGGCGCAGCGGTCGATCTCGGCGATCGCGTTCGTGAAGGTCGTGCCCTTGCGGTACGGCCGGTCGCTCGTCATCGCGTCGAGCGTGTCGGCCACGGCGAAGATCCGCGCGCCGATGTGAATCTGCTGGCCCTGGAGCTTGCGCGGGTAGCCCTGCCCGTCGAAGCGCTCCTGGTGGGACAGGACGATCTGCGAGGGGATCGCCAAGAACGGAATCGGGGCGATCATGTTGAAGCCGATGTCGGGGTGCTTGCGCATCTCGACCCACTCGTCCGGCGTCAGCTTGCCGGGCTTGAGCAGCACCGCGTCGGGCACGCCGATCTTCCCAATGTCGTGGAGGAGCGCGCCGCGGCCGATCTCCTCGAGCTCATGGCCTTTGATCGTCAGGCGCTGCGCGATCGCCACCGTGTATTCGACCACGCGCTGAGAGTGGTCCGACGTCTCGTGCTCGCGGGCGTCGAGCGCCGTCACCAGCGCGCCGAGCGTCTGCTGATACGTGACGGAGATGTCCTTGAGCGCGTGCCGGAGCTCGGTGGTGCGGTCGCGGACCTTCCGCTCGAGCTTCTTCTGGTACTTCTTCTTCGCCAGCTCGAGGCGACGGCGAGACAGCGCGCGCTCGATGGCGCGGATCAGATCCGTCAGCCGAGGTGGCTTGAGCAGGTAGTCGGTGGCGCCCTTGCGCAGGCAGTCGACCGCGGACTCGGTGTCGCCGTAGCCGGTGAGCATGATCACCGACGTGTCCGGGTGCTCTTCTTTCATGCGCTCGAGCAGCCACAGCCCGTCCTTCCCCGGCATCTTCATGTCGGAGATGACGAGCGGCGTGGGGTCCTTGTTGGCCAGGTCGAGCGCCATCTCGGCGCCGGAAGCGACCGCGCACTGGTAGCCCTCTTCTTTGAGCAGCACCGAGATCACGTCGCGGACGGACTCGTCGTCGTCCACGATCAAGATGCGCTGCTGCGGGGGCGGGATGGCTTCCACAAGCTCCTCTTAAGGACAAACGCGGGCGAAAGCCTAGGGAAGATCAAGCGGCGAGGGAACCGCCGAGGCCGGACCAGCCGGTCAGGCCCGCGCCGTCGCGAAGCGATCTGCCCGAAACGGCACCAGGTCCACGGCCGGCGGGGTGCCCGTCAGCAGCTGCTCGACGAGCAGGGCGGTGACGGGGGCCAGCAGAATGCCGTTGCGGAAGTGGCCGGTCGCCAGAATCAGACCCGCGAGGTGCCCGAAGCCGATGATCGGCTTGGTGTCTTGGGTCCAGGGCCGCAGACCGGACCACATGCCGGTGACCGGCGCGGTGGCCAGCGCGGGGACGACTCGCTGCGCCATGGACAGCAGCTTGGCCAGGCCCTCGACGGTGACCGACTTGTCGAAGCCGGCGAACTCCATGGTGCTCCCGGCGATGACGCGGCCGTCTTGGCGCGGCACGAGGTAGCCGAGCGGCGACTTGAGCAGGCAGCGGTGGAGGGGGAGCTTGGGGTCGAGCTCCGCCATTTGCCCGCGCATGGGGCGAATCGTCTCTCCGCTGACGCCGGCGCCGCCGACGAGCGGGGTCCACGCGCCCGCGGCCAGCACGACCGTGTCCGCCTGGAGGTGCTGCCCGTCGAGGTCGACGCCGACGCAGCGGCCGGAGCGCTCGACGAGGCCTCGGACGAGGCCAGAGGTAAAGGTGCAGCCGGCGCGCGACGCGGCGATCGTCAGCGCGCGCATGAGCCGCGACGGGTCGACCTGGGCTTCGCGGGGCAGGTGGAGGGCCGCCTCGACCGCCGGAGAGAGCGCCGGCTCGAGCCGCCGCGCTTCGTCACCGGACAGCAGCGCCACGTCCAGCCCGCGAGCGCGCTGCCAGGCGTACTGGGCTTCGAGGGCTTGGCGTTGCTCCGCGTCGAAGGCGAGCTGCAGCGCGCCGCTGGGCACGTAGAGCGGATCGACGCCGGACGCCGTGGCCAGCTGGGTGACCCACGCCGGGTACAGCTCGCGGCTCTTCAGGCCCAGCGTCAGCCCGGGGCCGTCCGCCTGCGCTTCCATCTGTGGGGCCAGCATGCCGGCCGCCGCGGAGGACGCCTCGGCGCCGGGGACGCCGCGCTCGATGATGGTGACGTGGTGGCCGGCGCGGGCCAGCTGAAGGCCGACGCTGGTGCCCATGATGCCGCCGCCGACGACGAGGATCCGGTTCATGTTCAGGCCGGGTGTGTGAGGCAAAACGGCCAGGAACGCACGCACGAAGTGCTTGCGCCGAGGCAAGTGGGTGCTAACCCACGCGTGACCTCTTCCTTCGAAAAGGAGCAGCACATGGCGGACACCTTCGACGTGGTGATCATCGGCTCGGGGCCGGGCGGGTACGTGGCGGCAATTCGGGCGGGGCAGCTCGGCCTGAAGACGGCGCTGATCGAGAAGGACAAGAAGCTGGGCGGCACCTGTCTGCACCGCGGCTGCATTCCCACCAAGTCGCTGCTCTACACCGCCGAGCTGTTCAGCCACATCCAGCACGCGGCGACCTTCGGCATCAACGTCACCAACCCGGTGATCGACTGGGCGCAGGCGCAGAAGCACAAGCAGAAGGTCGTGGACAAGGGCGCCGGCGGCATCGACTTCTTGATGAAGAAGAACAAGGTCACCGTGCTCAAGGGCGTGGGGAAGATCGCGGGCAAGGGTCAGGTCGAGGTGACGTTGACCGAGGGCGGCACCAAGCAGGTGCTGACGACGAAGAACATCATCGTGGCGACCGGCTCGGTGCCGACGACGCTCCCGTCGATCACGATCGACCACAAGAAGATCCTCAACTCGGACTCGATGCTCGAGTTCCCGACGGTGCCCAAGAGCCTGATCGTGCTGGGCGCTGGCGCGGTGGGCTGTGAGTTCGCGTCGATCTTCGCGCACCTCGGCGCGCAGGTGACGATCATCGAGTACATGCCGCAGCTGCTGCCGATCGAAGACGTGGATCTGGGCAAGGAGCTCGAGAAGCAGTTCAAGCGCCGGAAGATCGACGTGATGACCGGCACGAAGTTCGAGAAGGTCGAGCTGACAGCCAGCGGCGTGAAGGTGACGGCGACGGGCGCGGACGGCGTGCAGAAGACGTTGGAAGCGGAGATCTTCCTGTCCGCCGTCGGCCGCGGGCCGGTGACGAAGGACATTGGGCTCGAGAAGACGAACATTCAGCTCATGCCGAAGGGGACGATCCAGATCGACGCGATGATGCGGACGAGCGAGCCGAACGTGTACGCGATCGGCGACATCACGCCGTACCCGTGGCTGGCGCACTGCGCGTCGGCGCAGGGGATCACCGCGGTCGAGCACATCGCCGGGAAGAACCCGCCGCCGATCAACTACGAGCGGATCCCCAACGCGACGTACTGCTACCCGGAAGTCGCCAGCGTGGGGCTGACGGAGAAGAAGGCGAAGGAGAAGGGGTACGACGTGAAGGTCGGCACGTTCCCCTTCAGCGCGATCACCAAGGCGTCGATCAGCGATCAGGCGATTGGCATGGTGAAGATCGTCTCGGACAAGAAGTACGACGAGGTGCTCGGCGTGCACATGATCGGCCCGCACGCGACCGAGCTGCTCGCGGAGGCCTGCGTCGCGCTCAAGCTCGAGACGACGACGGAGGAGCTGGCGCGGACGATCCACGCGCACCCGACGTTGTCGGAGATCGTGAAGGAAGCCGCCGAGGCGACGCTGGGGCACGCGATTCACGTGTGAGGTGGGGCGGGGCGACCGTGGCTTCGAACCGAAAGGTGCTGGCCGAGCGCTTTCGACTGACCCTGGAGCTGCACGAGCTCGGGGTCGCGCTGATGCGGCAGAACCTCCGCCGTCGTTACCCGCGCGCCTCCGAGGCGACGATCGAAGAACGGCTCGGGCGCTGGCTGGTCGAGCGCCCAGGCGCCGAACAGGGTGACGCGGAGGGCCGGCCTTCTCGGCGGTTTCCGGTTCGCCGATGACGCCGATTGAGCTGACGCTGAGACGAATCGCTGCCGACTTGAACGCCGCACAGGTTCAGTGGGCGGTCGTCGGCGGGCTGGCGGTCTCCGTTCGCACAGAACCGCGCTTTACGCGCGACGTCGACCTCGCCGTGGCGGTCAGCGGCGACGAGGAAGCGGAGGCGCTCGTTCATCGGCTGCAGGGTTCGGGCTACCGGGCCATCGCTTCAGTCGAGCATCAGAGCAAACACCGGCTCGCCACGATCCGACTGGAAGCGCCCCGCGTGAAGGGACGAACAAGCGGTGTGGTCGTCGATCTGCTGTTCGCCTCGAGCGGAATCGAACACGAAGTCGTCAACGAAGCCGAGGTCCTCGAAGTCCTCAGAGGCCTGTTTGCTCCGGTCGCTCGGACCGGGCATCTCATCGCGACGAAGGTCTTGGCGCGCGACGACATTCGGCGACCTCAAGACGTGGCCGATCTCCGCGCCCTGGCGGCCGGGGCGAACGCGACCGAACTCAAGCGAGCCGAACGAGCACTCGCGCTGATTGCCAAGCGTCGCTTCAACCGAGACAAGGACCTCAAGAAGGTCTGGCGGTCGTTCCTGGCCGGGCGCTGATGTCAGGGCGCACGCTCGGAACATCGGTTCACGCCGGACGTCCCCGGCCGCGGCGCCTGCCTACCGCCCGTCGAGCGACAGCGCCCGCCGCGCACCCAGCCCATCCAACTTCCCGATCAGCTGCTTGAGCGCCTGGCTCTCCGCCCCCGACCGCTCCAGCTGCTCGAGACTCCCGCCGTGGCTCTCGACCTGCTTCTCCACCACGCGCGGCATGCTCGTCAGCGCGCGATTCGCCGCCTGCACCGCCTTCTCCGGGTTCCGCGCGTACGCCTTGCCCAGCGCCACCGCGAAGCGCGCTTCCTGCTCCCCTGCGCTGCCGATCGCCGAGCGGTTGTACGCCTGCTGGTGCTCGCCGTTGGGCTCCGCGTTCACGGTGGCGAGCCGATCCGCGAGCTCCGAGAGCTTCGCGAGCACCTTCTCGTGCCGCGCCAGGTTCGCCTCGACGCTCTGCTGGCTGTTGCGGCTCTTGTTGGGCTTCACGGGCTCGCCGAGGTCCGCGAGGAACTGCTTCACTTCGGCCTGCACCTGGGCCGCGGGTTTCTCTTGATCGCGGTCCTCCAGCTGCATCGCCAGGTGCTCGGCGGTCGAGGTCAGCAGCCGATCCGCCGCGGTGTTGATCTTCACGGACCCGGCGACCTCCCCCTTCATGGTCTCCGCGAGGAAGAGCGCCGTGTACGCATCAGCGACGCCCTTGGCGTGGGCAGCAGGGCGCGGCCACTGGCGCTCGGCAGGCACCTCGGCTCGTTCCGCGCGCTTCGTCGTCGCGACATCGCGAAGGGCTTGCTTGGGCTGGGCAACGGTCGACGGCGCGTTCCGAATGGAGGTCATGGCGGCTCCGAGTGAGAGAGGGCCGCATCTGGGCCCGGCCGCACGCCAGACTCAAGTGAAAGCGAGGCTGGGGTGGCCTCCTGAAGCGCGAGCCAGCCGGGAGGCCCTTGAAATCGGCGCCGCGACCACTCCCGCCATCACGCAGTCAACCGCCACGGCACCGGCGTCAGCCGCGCCTCCACCTCCAGCGCGGCTCGATCGAAGAACAGCCCCGACTCCGGCTCCTCGGCGACCAGCTCCGGACACACCTCGTGGAGCTGCACGAACAGCCCGTACACCAGCCGCATCGCGCCCGAAGCCCAGATCTGCCCGTCGCTCGTCAGGCGCACGTCCGCGCGCTCCCCGGCCGGCGTGTAGACGCGAAACGCGCGGTGGCCCACGCGCTGCGCGAAGGGGAACAGCGCCACCCACTTCTCCAAGCTGCGCACCTGCTCTCGCGTCAGCGGCCCCGCGAACGGGCACGGATCGGACTCTTCGAGCTCGCGCGGGAAGATCCACGAGTCCAACACCGAGGCTCGCAGCTTGAGGAACGTGAACGTGCGTGTCGCCGTCGTCATGCCCCCATGACCCCGACCCCGATTTTCACGTGCAGCTTTCTGTCTGCCGCCCCAAACCTGCCGAAACGACCCAGTCTTTCCCGTTCCCGCGCCCCCAGGTGCTGCCACGTGAGCGCGACGCGCTCGCACAGCGCGCGGCTGGCCCACCGGCGGTCGCGGAGGGCGAAACTCGAAGGCCTCAGCGAGATCTTCGCGCGGTGTGGCGACAAGCTGGCGGCGGTCCAGGCACAGGTCTCCGCGATGACGCGCGCAGCCGGCGGTGCTCGAGGCGTGGATCGTGGCGACGGCAGCGGCGGGGTGGGGCGGGGGACCGGTCAAGCGGCCCGCGATGCGGGCTGACCGGCGCGGCAGCCGGCTACGACGCAGCCGACGCAGCGCGGCTCCGCGTACCCACGAACATGCCGAAGTACGCCCAGCCGTTGACGAGCGCAGGGAGCGGGGCCCGTCGCCTCGAGGGGCTCACCGCGCGGTCGCTGGCAGGTATCGAGCGTTCCATGGGGGCGTCGCGGGTAGCACGCGTCGGTCGTGTGGAACACCGCAGGAGCCGGCGACGTCGACAGGGCACGTGCGCGGGCGGGCTGAGCGAAAAAGCGAGCGGCCGGAGCCTGGGATCCAGGGCTCCGGCCGCCTGTGCTGCGTGCTGCGAGGAACGGTCAGGGGCTGCGCTTCGTGAGGCTGCGTATGACCTCCTTTCGCAGTGGGCCGGCGGAGCGAACGGCCGAGGCGACGACGCGGCGAGGCTTGCGCGTGCGCTTGGCCAGGTAGGCGACCTCGTGCGGCTGCTGCGACACGCGGTCGCGGTCGGGGGGACCGCGCTTCGTGGGATCGTCAGCCATGGTCAGGCCACCCGCGCCGAGGGCGGGGCCGAAGGCGTCTCGCTGGCGTCCGGCTTGACGATCTCGAGCTTCGAGTTGGTGGCGTCGGCGGTCGCCTTGGTCGACGACCGACGGCGCATGACGACCTTCATCCCGCGCTTGATCAGCTCGGCACGGACGCCGACCAGCGCGGCCTCGAGCTTCAGCACGGCGTTCCCCCAGTCGCGCCGGGCGGCCTCCTTGGCCTGTCGCGCCTGATCGAAGGCGATCTTGCGCGCGGCGTACTCGGCCTTGGCCCCCGGGAAGGCGGACATCACCTGCTCCGCGACGACGGACCGGGGCACGTTGACACGGGTCAGCTCGTCGATGATGGCGAACGCCTCGGGCTCAGAGAACCGGACCGGCGCGGGGGTCGCCTGGGTGCGGGGGTCCTTCTCGGCCGAGAGGACGGCGTTCAGGGCGCAGAACAGCGTGGCCTGCGCCATTTCGAACCGAGCCTTGGCCTCGTCCGCCGCCTGTTCCGCGGGGGCAATGCGGTGCCGCACGCCCAGCGCCTCCTGCTCGGCCGCCATGAGGGCCGACCCCACGACCTCGACGTCCGCCCCGACGTCGCGCAAGCCGCCCAGCGCCTTCTTCGCCACGTCCGCCTGCGCGAGGAGGCTGTCCAGCTTCCGGTCCACCACGCTCTTGATGCTCTTGATCTGTTCGTACATGGGTTCTTCCTTGGTTGGTGCTGCGGGTTTGAACTGCGGTGCGTCGCGACTTGCGACGGGACCAGGGAATTTCAATCGGAGGGCCAGCCGTAAGCACCCGAGCTCACTGGGAAATGCGGGAGACGCGGGAGTCCGCGGCGGGAGACTTCAGTCCACGGCCGGAGACGCAGGCGGCTGTCGTACCCCGGTCGCGCGAAGCTGCGCGGGGTCGACGATGGGGCGCGCGAGTGAGCGCGGGCCGAAACCGGCGTGTGTTAACTCGGGCGAGGCCAAGAGCGGCGTGCGCGAGTTGGCGCGGGCCGAAAACGGCGTGTGTTAACTCGGGCGAGGCCAAGAGCGGGGTGCGCGAGTTAGCGCGGGCTGAAAACGGCGTGTGTTAACTCGGGCGAGGCCAAGAGCGGAGTGCGCGAGTTAGCGCGGGCTGAAAACGGCGTGTGCTAACTCGCGCGAGGCCGAGAGGGGGCTGTGCGAGTTAGCGCGGGCTGAAACGGCGTGTGCTAACTCGGGCGAGGCCGAGAGCGGCGTGCGCGAGTTAGCGCGGGCTGAAATCGGCGTGCGCTAACTCGGGCGAGCCCTTGCGGCAGCCGATAGCGCTTGGGTCCAGTGTCGGTTTCGATGGTCGCCGTCGGACGCGCAACGTCTCTACTTTGCTCGAAGCGCTTCGCGGGCCAAGAACGGTGGCCCGGCGTCGGCTAGGTCGGCTAGTGGCATCTTCAGCACTCGCTGAAGCCAGTCGCGAGCAACGTCAGTGTGGCCCGGCAGAAAGGGAATAGCCCCAACACCGAGCACGCCGAGACTTCGGTAGAGGCGGTGGTTGAGGAAGTCCTCCTCGTTGCCGTTGTACGGAAACAAGGCGACGCCCTTCACGACGGGTCGGCCAACTGGGGCATCTCGTTCGCCGAGAACGATCGCGTCACGATACCGATGAAGGGCATTGATGGAGTCGATCGGTGGCCCGGAATGGCCGAAGCTCGCCAAGTACTCAGGGCTCGCGTCGAGTCGGTACTTGGCGTCGAAGAGAACGATGATGTCCGGCACCCCCGGAGTTCTGAAGCGCAGGAGAACATCCGGCCGCTGGTCACCCGTGATGCCGGGGAAAGACTCGTTGTACGTCAGCTCGATCGTGCGTTGTGGGGTGGCGACGCGAACGACGCTGCGCTCGCCGCGTTTGAGCCGCACGCGAAATCCAGAGGTATCGACCTTCACGACATCGTTCGCAGAAACGCCAGCCCCGGAGATTTCGAGAACGAGCCCGACGAGACGGACATAGCACCACAATTCGTACAGCTCGCTGACCTGCTTGGTGGAGTACTCCGTCTCGCCCGGACCCACGCCAATTGCACTGCGGAGCGCGACGACCGCGCGGCAAGCCTCCCGGTAGCCCGGTGCCGCCTGAAGCGTCAACGACGAGAACGCCCACTCCTTTGCCTCGCCGACCCCGATGAACATGCGCAGCGAGAGCAGGTGGTCCATCGTTTCCGCTGTCCGTCGTAGCTCGGCCGCTGCTGCATCGAGCCGCGTTGCTCCTCGTTGGCTTCGGACGCTTGCCTCGGTGCTCTCCTTCTTGAGCAGATCCGCAAGGGCGATGCACCGCGCTCGGATTGCTCGCAGGCCGGAGGCAATCCAGCGGTGCTCGGGCGTATCCGTGACCTCCTGTGGATGATGCGCAGGCACTTGTGCCCGCATCCGAATGCCTCGGGCCTGTAGCCAGCTCCCGTTTCCACGGCCTCGGGACAGCGAGACGTGGAGGGAAGCTGACGGGCGCCGCGCCTTCTCCGCTCGCACCAGATCCTCCTCGCGCGAGAGAAGGTGGACGGGGTGCTCGTTGATGTAACGGACGGCTGTCGTGATCGACGACACGACGTTACGCAGTAGATGCGCCCACTCGATGCTCCGCGACTCGGTAGCCGGTCGCGCTCGCCCAAGTTGATAGGTCGAAGTGAGAAAGTCGAGGGCGAGACAGCGTGCTGTTACATCGAGATCGCTCAGCAGCTCCTTGAAGTCGGTCGAATAGTTGAGCTTGGTGGGGAACACCTCGACCGTGACCGAGATCTTTTCGGTTCTGGCGACCAACTCGATACGCGAGCGCCCCACCTGCCGATCGAACGTCACGGTCCCGGCTCGAATCGCGGTTCCGTCTACCGGCAGCACGCTCTCGAAGAACAGCGGGTCGCGATGCAGGCACTGGGGAGCCTCCCCACCCTGCGGCGCAACTGCGCTCACTCGGTAGACGCACTGCTCGAAGAACGAGGGTCCTTCATCTCCGGCCACCCATCGACCAAAGGTGCCGTCGCTCCGTCGGCACTCCACCTCCACTCGCTCGGTAGCGGCGACTGCAAAGAACGCCTTGGGCCGCTCAGCTCCCGGCCGTGCTGTGTCCCCCTTCGGGTTGGCGAAGGGTCCTCGGATCTCGAAGTGACAGCTCGGCGATCGGACCCGAAGGAGCGGCGGCTCGCTCATGCGCTACAGCCAGTAGGAGGTGAACCCAGAGCTGTTGAGGCGCTGGAGCATGAGAGCGATCCGCTCGCCGGAGTACGGATGCGCTCGCTTTCCCGACCCGGCATCAGCCGCGGGCGCAGCCCATTTCCCGAGCCGCTCAAGCGCTGCGCCAACCACGGCACCGCTCCCCTGAATCCTCGGGAGGATCTTCATCGACACCGCGAGGTCGAGCGGGTCCACGCCGCCCTGACCAAGCGTGGTGAAGCTGCCGATGCAGGTACCTGCGTTCGCGCAGAACAGCGCAATCTCGTCTCGTACGCGATAACCGACTTGAAGCTGAGCAGGTGCGAGACAGTCGTTGATGGCGACGAGCGCATCGACAACCTCCGTCACCTCCGGGCCAGTGCGGTGCGGGTATTCCGCAAGGGTCAGGTACTTCTGTGCCCAGTCAGTCGCGGACCACGGCGGCGGCTTCGCACCACCGGCAGCCGCCGTGCCGATCGCGGACAAGTCAATGTCGGAGAACTCGATCACGAACGCCCGATCGAGCACCTTCTTCGAGAAGCTCTGGGTGGACTCGTCCATGTTGACCGAGCCGACGATGCAGATGTTGCTCGGCAAGACGACACCGCGCCACTTCGCATCGCCGCAAGCAGGCGCGAGCGGCTTGGACTGGAGGCGCCCCTCGAACCGAGAGCGCTCCTCGAGGTGACTGAGCACTTCGGCGAGGTAGTACTCGACTCGCGCGATGTTCATCTCGTCGAGCATCACGAAGTACTGCTTCTCGGGGTGCTGCGATGCTTCGAGCGCCACTTGCAGGAGCTGGCCCGGCCTGAAGGTTCCCTCCAGCCTCTCGTAGCCAAGTAACTCACTGCTGTCGGTCCAATCTGGCCGCACCGGGATGTTGATGAACTCCGCTCCCGTCGCCTCGGCCACGAGTCGTGGCAGCTTCGTCTTCCCCGTTCCGGAGATGCCCGCCAAGATGATGAACGGCTTTGTTCGGGCGGCCACGATGAATGCGGCCACCTGCCACGGCTGAAAGACGAAGCCCGAGCTGCTCACGTAGTGGATGACTGCTGCGACACGTTCCTCGTCGTTCGCTGGCGCTGCTCCTGCGCGCGGGGTCGGAGCCGGTTCGGCAGGCTTCTGGAGAGCCGATGGCGGCGGGAGAATGTCCGACGCGTCCGGTTGCTTGTCAGCGAACATCAACGGAGCCATGTCATGCGGCACCCTCCACGGCGCGAAGAGCCCGGTGACCTCCTCTTGGGACAGTCCCAGATCCTCGGCGCACGCGGTTGCAAGCTCATCTGCCGTCGGTCGCTTCCCGAATCGTCTTTCGAGGTCGGTGAACCGGAACCACCACACTGCGGCCTCAGCAAGTGTCGGCCGGGCCTCGGCGCCGGTCACCGCTTCGGTGTTCAAGAAGAACTCGGCAAGCTGCTCAGGAGTTCGCGACACGAACGTGTACTGCTTCGGCCGGGACCCATCGACGAGCTGCAAGGGCGTCGAGCCACGGGACTGCCATCGCCCCACGGTGTCGGATGGACCGTTGGAAGGATACTTCGGACCCTTGAACCCCTGACCCTTGTCTCGCTCCGCTCCGAACGGCGAATAGTAGGGAAGCCCCGCCCATTCGGAGTTTGTGTTCGAGACGCAGCCCGCCATCTCCTCGATCGCACGGCAGAACGGTTCGCTTGTCGTTCCCGTCGTGACCGCCGTTGGTGCCTTGGTTCGACTTGCCTCCGCTTCCTCGGCGGCGATCTTCTGCGCGCGCTTGAAGATGAGGTAGTCGGTCAACGACCCTTTCGCGCCGCTCGCTGACAACCGCTGCACCGCTTGCTTCACGTTCGAGGCGGCAAGGTACAGGGGCATTGGTCAGCCTTTCGCTGCTGTCAGGGCGTCCTTCGCGAGTGAGCAGTACTCGCGGCTGAGGTCGATGCCGATCGCGCGCTTCCCACTGGTGTGCGCCACCACCATCGAGGTCCCGCTCCCGTTGAACGGGTCGAGGACGATGCCATCGGGAGGGGTCGTTGCGAGGATGGGAAGCCGAACAAGCTCCTCGGAGAACGATGCCTTGTGAACACCAGTTCCGCGGGCTGTGGGAACGACCCATGTGTCGAGCGGCGGCAACATCGACGTGCCGACCTGCCGACCGACCTCCCGCTGGTCGAAGTAGTACCAGCGCGCCTTCGTGAAGTGGAAGACGTACTCGTGCGAGATGGAGCAGCGGTCGCGCACCTGATCGGGAACCGGGTTGGGCTTGACCCACACGTTGTCGTTGCGAACCAACCAACCGCAGTCCTGCATCGCGATCGCAAAGCGATGCGGGATCAGTAGGAGTTGCTTGGGGCGAGCCCATTTCCCGTCGCCGGGCTTGTCCTGCGGTCGCAAACCGAAACGCCGGGCGGACTGCTTCACCTCATTGCTCTTGTGAGCGCCTTTTCCGCTCCAGAAGGTATCCCCCAGGTTGACCCACAGGCTTCCGGTCTCGCTGAGCACGTCCCAGCACTTCGAGAAGACCTTCACCAGCTTGTCGATGTACTGCTGGGGATGGTCCTCAAGACCAATCTGGTCGTCGATGCCGTAGTCCCGCTGACCGTAAAAGGGCGGTGACGTGACGATGCAGTCCACCTTGATTCTCGAGTCGCGAAGGTGGTCAAGCCCGGGGAGAACGTCTTGGCAGAAGAGCACCGAGCGGTCGTCGTGGAAGAAGGCATCGCGCACGAACGGCTCTGCCGTGAAGCTCGACTGCGGCGTGACCGCGACCCTCAACGCGCGGTTGGCGGGCGTATCCTTTAGCGTACCGTTCGCACTGATGGACTTGCTGGTCGGAGGAATTGGCGGTCCCGCGACCGATAACTTTGACCTGCTGCTCTTCTTGGTTCGTCGAGACGTGGCGGCGTGAACTAGGGCGGTCGCGGTCATGTTGGACGAGATCCGTGGGCTGGTCGAGGCGTTTGAGCGCGAGGCTCATAGCACGTGGGGCCGACGTGTCGGAGGCCGATGAGCGGGGCTTTCACGGGGCTTTCGAGGAGGGGCTCCACGAGACTCGACCCGTCGTAGCGACGCGCATTGACGCTGAGCCTGATTGGCGAGATAGGGTTAGGCGTTCTCCATCAGACCGCCTATGCCGACCGAGCGACAGCGCGAGAAGTTGCTGAACGCGATCATCTTCTTCATTGAGAACACGCGCCACTGCCACAAACTGAAGCTGTTCAAGCTCCTCCACTTCTTTGACTTCCAAGTCTTCCGCGAGACTGGAAGGTCGCCCACCGGGCTCGAGTACTTCGCGTGGGAGATGGGTCCGGTGCCGAAGGCACTGTGGATCGAGCTGAAAGAGCCTCCTCCAGACCTGAAGACCCATGTGGCGCTCCGCGAGGTCGCGAGCGCCGACGCCGAGTTCCCAGAGAAGCGCCTCGACCTAAAGGCGAGGAAGCCGTTCGACGAGTCGAAGTTCACCCGCCGCGAGCTATGCATCATGAAGGACCTCGCGTTCAAGTTCCTCGAACTCTCCGCGAAGCAGATGACGCAGGCGTCGCACGACCGCGACCAGCCTTGGCACGAGGTGTACGAAGTGCGTAAGGAACACCAAGCTGAAATCCCCTACCAGCTGGCCTTGGACGGGTCTGAGGAGTCGCTGACCGTGGAAGAGGCGGAGGCAGTCGCCGAGGAGCAACGGGACGCCGAGGAGCTGCTTGGGTGAGCGACAAGCGCTTCACCGCAGGCGCGATCTGGGAGGGCTACTTCGACTTCGATGACGGAGTGCCCGGTCGGAGGAAGTACATCATCCTGCTGAACGAGATCGTCGACTCGTCGGACTACTTCGCTGTGGCCTTCACCACGTCCAACGAGCAGCGCTACCGAGGCGAGACGACGAAGCAGTGCGGGTGTCCCGATGTCTCCTGCTATCGCGTAGAGAAAGGTCAGGTGTCCTGCTTCCCCACCACCACATGGGTGCAGTTCGACAACACCTACCCCGCGCGCCCGGCCGAGCTTGAGGCGCGGGAGAAGGCAGGGAAGTTGAAGTACCTCACGCATCTCCCAGAAGGGCTGCTGCGTGCGGTGCTGAACTGTGCGAAGAAGTCGGACGACCTGAGCGGGGCGCTGCTCGGGCTCATCGAGAAGATGCTCAAGAGGTTCGACGCGGCTGCCAAGGTGGCCAAGGAGGCGAAGCAGGCGCCGCCTCGGCCGAAGGTCGATCTCCACCAGCTTCCAGACAAAGAGGTTCTCGCTGTAACGGTCATTGAGGCCGAGCTTGAGCGCCACAAGGTCGGCATCGAGGCGTTCTGTGCCGTCCTCGAGGTGACTGAGCTGGACGGACTGTGTGCGGGTGACGTGCGGGCGGCCCTGGATCTACTGAAGGGCTGAGATTGGTGTCGAGCCGAGGAGATGAGACGTGGTCTCTGCAGAGGTCGGCGCAGATGCGAACCGTGTCTCCCCTTCGAGCCACCGGCTGGGCACGCACCGCGACGTCTTTCCGCTTCCCCTCAAGGCGCTCACCCCGGCCGCTTTCAAGAAGACCCTCGCCTGAGCCTGCGCGCACCGCGCCCGCCGTAGTCACGTCAGGTCGCGGTCGTCATCCCGCCGTCGCTGATCTGTCACCGTACCCCGCGCCGGCTTGACCCCACCCAGCCCCGTCAATACACGGCCGTCATGGCCACGCCGAATCGCCTCCCGAACCCGACCGCGACCAGCACCGGCAAGCCCGACTGGCTCAAGGTGCGTCTGCCGCGGGGCGAGGCGTACGAGCGGGTGAAGCACCTGGTGAAGGAGCTCAAGCTCGCCACCGTCTGCGAAGAAGCCCGCTGCCCGAACGTGGCCGAGTGCTGGGGCGGCGGCACGGCTACCGTCATGCTCATGGGCGAGGTCTGCACTCGCGCCTGCCGCTTCTGTCACGTCAAGGTCGGCGCTCCGCCGCCGCTCGATCCGCAGGAGCCGGAGAACCTCGCCAAGGCCGTCAAGGAGCTGGGGCTCGAGTACATCGTCGTCACGTCGGTCAATCGCGACGATCGCCCGGACGGCGGCGCGAGCCACTTCGCCCACGCCATTCGCGCGCTCAAGCGCGAGTCGCCCAAGACCACCGTCGAAGTCCTGATCCCCGACTTCCAGGGCGTCGAGGCGTCGCTCGCGATCGTCGCCGAAGCGCGGCCCCACGTCGTCGCGCACAACATCGAGACCGTCGAGCGCCTGACGCCCAGCGTCCGCGACCGCCGCGCCAGCTACCGCCAGTCCCTCGACGTGCTCCGCTCCCTCAAGGACCGCCCCGAGCGCCTCTACACCAAGAGCTCCGTCATGGTGGGCCTGGGCGAGACGGAGGACGAGCTGCTCGAGACGTTCAAGGACCTGCGCAGCGCCGGGGTCGACGTGCTCACCCTGGGGCAGTACCTGCAGCCGTCGCAGTACCACCTGCGCGTCGAGCGCTTCGTCACGCCGGCCGAGTTCGCGCGCTACCAGCAGCTGGCGATGACGCTGGGCTTCCTCTACGTCGCCTCCGGCCCCTTGGTCCGCTCGAGCTACCGCGCCGCCGAGTTCTTCATGAAGGGCCTCATGGAGCAGGACCGCACCGCGCGCGGCGAGTCGGTGGCCTGAAAAGCGCACGACGCGACACGGTTTTTTCGCTACACGCTGCGTCCCATGGCGCTCTTCGAATTCAAGCTCCCAGACCTCGGCGAAGGGGTCGTCGAGGGGGAGATCGTCAAGTGGCTGGTCAAGCCCGGCGACGTCCTCAAGGAAGACGCGGGCGTCGTCGAGGTGATGACCGACAAGGCCACCGTGACCGTCCCCACGCCCGTCGGCGGCACCGTGCTCAAGACGCACGGCAACGTCGGCGACATGGCGCGGGTCCACCAGCCGCTCGTCGATCTCGAGACCACCGGCGCCGCGCCGAAGAGCACGACGCCGCACACCCACGGTGGCGCGCCGAGCGCGGCAGCTCCAGCTGGCAACGGCGCCGCGGCCAAGCCAGCGCCCGCGGCCGCCGCTCCGTCCGCGTCCGCGTCCGTCTCCGTCTCCGCCGACAAGGTCCTCGCCACGCCGGTGACGCGGCGCATGGCGAAGGAGCACGGCATCGACCTGGGCTCCGTGCCCGGCACCGGGCCGTCTGGCCGCGTCCTCAAGGCTGACGTCGAGGCGTTCCTGGCCGGCGGCTCGTCCAGCAGCGCGGCGCCCGCCAAGGCCAACACCTTCGCGCCGC
Organism: Myxococcaceae bacterium; assembly: GCA_022842905.1. Classification (GTDB taxonomy): domain Bacteria; phylum Myxococcota; class Myxococcia; order Myxococcales; family Myxococcaceae; genus JALHOS01. Next base: position 25,493 of record JALHOS010000054.1, read on the forward strand.
TCCCCATGGTGAAGGGCGACGAGCGGATCCCGCTGCGGGGCCTGCGCAAGAAGATCGCCGAGAAGATGGTGCGCTCGAAGTTCACCGCGCCGCACTACGCGTTCGTCGAGGAAGTCGACGCGACCGAGCTCATCGCCCTGCGCACCAAGCTCAACGACGCGCTCGGCAAGGGCAAGGACCCGGTGAAGCTGTCCTTCCTGCCGTTCTTCGTGAAGGCCGTGCTCGCCGCGTTCAAGCGCTTCCCGCAGGTGAACGCGAACATGGACGAGGCGAAGCAGGAGCTCGTCGTTCGAGGGGACTTCAACATCGGCATCGCGGCCATGACGGAGCAGGGGCTGACGGTGCCCGTCGTGCGCAGCGCCGATCGGTACAACGTGCTCGGGCTCGGCCAGGAGATCGCGCGGCTGGGCACCGCCGCCCGTGAGCAGCGCCTGAAGATGGACGAGATCTCCGGCGGCACGTTCACCATCACCTCGCTCGGACAGACCGGCGGGCTGTTCGCCACGCCGATCATCAACCACCCCGAAGTCGCGATCATGGGCGTGCACCGGCTGCGCAAGCGCCCCGTCGTGCTGGACGACGATCGCATCGTCGTGCGGCAGATCATGCTGCTGTCGTTCTGCTTCGATCACCGCGTCATCGACGGCGCGACCGGCGCCGAGTTCGCGTACGAGGTGATCAAACACCTCGAGCACCCCGAGCAGCTCTTCCTGACCCTCTAAAGGCCGAGGTCTTCCATGTCCGACGATCGCGTCCCCGTGACCCCGCGGGGCCTGAAGAAGATGCAGGAAGAGCTCAAGCACCTGCAGAGCGTGGAGCGGCCGAAGATCTCGCAGGAGATCGAGGTCGCGCGCGCGCACGGCGACCTGCGGGAGAACGCCGAGTACCACGCGGCCAAGGAGAAGCAGGGCCACATCGAAGGTCGGATCATGGACCTCAACGGGTGGATCGCCCGCGCCGAGGTGATCGATCCGTCGAAGTTCAAGGGCACCGCGAAGATCGTCTTCGGCGCCACCGTCGAGCTGCTCGATCTCGAGACGGAGAAGAAGGTCTCGTACCGGATCGTCGGGGAGATCGAGGCGGATCTGAAGCGCCGGTGGATCTCCGTGAACTCGCCGGTCGCGCGCGGCCTCATCGGCAAGGCGGTGGGGGACACCGCGACCGTGCAGTCTCCGGGCGGCACGCGTGACTACG
>JALHOS010000055.1 GCA_022842905.1 Myxococcaceae bacterium
TGGGGGCCGGTGCCGCACGACGTCAAGGTCGCGCGCCTCGAGCGGCTCAACCAGCAGCAGAAGCAGATCAGCGCGGAGCTGATGCAGCCGAACGTGGGGGCCACGGTCGAGGTGCTGGTCGAGGGCCGGTCCAAGACGGATCCCACTCGCCGCTTCGGGCGCACGCCGCACAACCGAGTGGTCAACTTCGACGGCGACGCGCCGGTCGGGGCGATCTGCGAGGTGAAGATCGAGCGCGCCAGCCACTCGGCGCTCGGCGGGGTGCAGGGGCGGGTGCGGTCGCTGGCGTCCGTCGTCATTTCGGAGCCGGCCCACGTCGCCGAGTCCTGCGTGGTCGCGTAGCGAGCTGAGCCCGCAACCCAAGAAGAGAATTCAACGACCCGCTGGTCCGTCAGGGGACTGGCGACGCAGGCCAAGCGGAGGGCGACGGATCGTGAAGACGTGGAAGCGAAGCGTGGCAGCAGTGGGCGTCGCGGGGCTGGTGGCGGGTTTGGCCTTTGCCGGGGGCGGCTTGGACAAGTCGAGCTGCACCTTCAACGGCAAGAAGCTCTACGGCAAGGTCCAGTTCGTGACCGCCTTCCCCGACGTCAAAGTGCAGGAAGTGTCGGCGTTTCCGGACCTCAAAGTGCAGCGGGTCAGCGCGTTCCCCGACAGCTGCGGCAAGTGGCAGGTCGTCACCGCCTTCCCCGACGTGAAGGTGCAGCTCGTGACTGCCTTCCCGGACGTGAAGATTCAGTATGTGACCGCCTTCCCCGGCACTCGCTGAGTCAACCAGCTGAAATACCTGGAATTTGACGTGTGTGGCCATGTGCCCAATTTGGGTGACATGTAATTACGTTTTGCGTAGAAGGGGGTAGGTCTTCGTCCGTGGGGTTTCGATAACCAGGAACGAAGGCAAGCAGTACTGAGGAGGTCCTTTCTCACGCTCCCGGAGAAAGGACCTCCTTCCTTTTTCGAAGCCAGCGGCTAGTTGCCTCACCCGTGACTGACGCAGCGAAGGCGGACGACGGGCGAGCGCGGCGCGCGAGCAAGCGGATCGCGATCGGGTTGGTGATCGGCGCGGTGGCCGTCTCGGCCGGGCTGGTGTCGATTCGCGCCTCGCAGGTCAAGACGCAGCTGGCGTCCTTCGAGCCGCTCAACGCGCGCTACGCCGCGTGGGGAGAGCCGGTCCCGCCCAACCCCTGTCGGCGCCCGGACGAGGTGCCGCTGCTGCGCGATCGAGGCGAAGACTCGGCCGCGCTCGCGGCGAGGGACAACCCGAGCCCGGAGCTGCGTTACCTGGAGGCCCGGCTGGCGTTCGAGCGTGGTCAGCCGCTGCCTGCGCGGTTTGGGGCGGCGCTGACGTGCCGAGGCTTCACCGCGGCGGTGTTTCTCGCCGCGCGCGCCGCCGAGCGGGAAGGGCGCCGGGCCGACGCGCTCATGCTGCTGGATCAAGTCCTGGCCGAGCAGCCCGACTTCGCCGCGGCTCAGGCGCTCGCCGCGACGCTGCGCACGGCGCAGAAATAGGAAGGCTTCGGAGCGCGTGGTACAAGCGACCGCGTCATGGACCCCGCTGCCGTGCTTCGCGCCAGCCCGCTCTTTCAGGGCTTCACGGACACCGGCATTGCGATCATCGCGTCGATCGCCGCGCCCAAGTCCTTCCCGGCCGGCACGCCGCTGTTCGTCGAGAACATGGTGTCCGACTCGCTCTGGGTGATCGGCGATGGTCGGGTGGCGCTGTCGGCCAAGCACGGCGCTTCCGACGCGCCGCTGGGCGAGCTGGGGCCCGGCGACTGGTTGGGGGAACTCTCGCTGCTCAACACCGGCCAGCGCCAGTGCACCGCGACGGCGCTCACGGCGTTGGTCGCCCTCGAGCTGCGCCAGTCCGACTTCCAGAAGCTCATGGCCACCAAGCCCCAGGCCTGCATCAAGCTCCTCATGAGCATCTGCACGCACTTCGGGAACAAGGTCATCGCCAACAAGGAAGCGCTCAAGTCCCTGGTCGGCTAGCGCCGCGCGCATTCCCGGCGAGGGGCAGAGCAGCCCACTCGGGTGGCTAATGCTGGCCCGGCCGTGGCGCCTCAAGTATCTACGTCGCATGGTCTCTCGCGTGTCCGTGGTCCTCGTGAGTCTGCTCGCCGCGCCGGCGTTCGCTTCGTCCCAAGGAGACTGGTTCGCCAGCTTGTACACGGGCGACGGCGTCGAGCTGCGGAACGACGAGCGCGTGTTCACGCTGTTCGCCGTCCTCAACGCGGTGGGCTTCGATCAGGGCCCGGTCACGCGAAAGGAGCCGGTGCCCAAGGTCAACTACCACCCGGTGCGCCAGCAGGTCCGCTCGCACGTCATCGGCGGGGACCCCGAGGTCCGCAAGGTGGCCGACGCGTTCTTCGACTCGCACCCGCAGGCGCTGCGCAAGTACCTGTCCTACGTCGTCGGCACCTCGCAGCCGCCGTTCGCCGCTGGCGCCAAAGCGAAGGACCTGGCTGACTTGAAGGGCTTCGAGGCGGTGCTGTCCAAGGCCTGGACAGGCTGGAAGCTCGACGAGCTCGAGTCGACGGTGCTCGCCGAGTACCGCAAGGCGCTCAAGGCGTACCTCACCGTCATCGACGCGCCGCTGGCCAAGGCGCGCGGGGTGCTCAAGGTGCCCGAGAACCAGGAAGCGCTCGTCGTGGTGAACCTGTTGGACATGCAGGACCAGGTGCGCGCCGTCCAGGGTGAGGCCGGCGAGGCGTACTTGGTGGTCGGTCCGTCGGACAAGCCGAACGTCGAAGGGGTGCTCAAGGAGTTCGCGCGGCTCCAGCTCGAGCCCGGCGTGCTCAAGAAGATCAACGGCTGGGCGGGTGGGGCGCAGGTGCTGCGAGAAGCGCAGCTGGCCGGCGCGACGGAGACGACGGTCGCCGACTACGCGCTGGGCCTGTTGACGACGTGCGTGGCGCTCCGGGCGCTCGACGCAGGTGACGCGGCGTACGACGCACTGGCGGCCAAGGGGTACTTCGGCATCAAGGACGTCGCGAAGATGTTCGATGACGGCAAGCCCGTCGACACGTGGGTGCTCGACGCCATGCAGAAGGTCGAGACGCGTCGGCCGGCGAAGAAGTAGCCCCTTGGATCAGTTCCTCATCAACCTCGTCGGGAGCGCGGGCAGCGGGCTGTTCGCGTACGGCTTGGTCTTCGGCGTGCTGCTCGCCTGCGGGCTGGGCGTGCCCTTGCCGGAGGACATTTCGCTCATCACCGGCGGCTTCCTCGTGTACCAGGGCAAGGCCGATCTGACGGTGATGATGATCGTCGGCTACCTGGGGATCATCATCGGCGACTCGATGATCTTCTTCGCCGGCCGGCGCTTGGGGTCCAAGGTCGGCACCGCAGGGCAGGGCGGGCTGTTCGCGAAGATCATCACGCCCGAGAAGCGCGCCCGCGTGGAGCTGCTCTTCAAGAAGCACGGTCAGAAGATCGTGATGATCGCCCGCTTCATGCCGGGTGTGCGCACTGTCACGTACTTCACCGCGGGCTCGGTGGGCATGCGCTACGCGACGTTCGCGATCTTCGACTCAGCCGCGGCCTTGGCGTCGGCGCCGATCTTCGTCTACCTGGGCTTTCGCTTCGGCGGCCAGCTCGACTGGCTGATCGAACAGCTCAAGAGCGGCCAGCGCACGGTGCTGCTCGCCGTCGTCGTCATCGGGGCGGTCGGCTACCTGATCTACCGCTGGCGCTCGAAGAAGGAGAAGGCGCTCAATCAGGCCGCGCTGCGGGCGATCTCCAAAGAGGCGCCCGTCGCAGCGACGTCCGAGCCACCCAGCGCCCCGTAGCGCAAGCGCGTGAGGATTCAGCCCAGGTTGTGGAAGACCCGCTGCACGTCGTCGTCCTGCTCGAGACGATCGACCAGCTCGAGCACGTCCTTGGCCTTTTCTTCGTCGAGGGTGATCAACGTCTGCGGGACGAACTCGGAGTCGGCCGACACCGGCGCGATGCCCTTGGCTTCGAGGCCGAGCTGCAGCTGCCCGAAGTCGTTGAAGGCGCAGCGCAGCACGATCTGCTTTTCGCCCTTCTCGCCGGTGCCCTCACCCAGCTCAGCCAGCCCGTGATCGATGAGCTCGAGCTCCAACTCGTCCAGCGGCGGCAGGCCTTCCGGGTTGAGCCGGAAGACCCCCATCTTCGTGAAGAGGAAGCTCACCGAGCCGTTCGCGGCGAGGTTCCCGTTGAACTTGTTGAAGTAGCTGCGCACGTTGCCCACCGTGCGGACGATGTTGTCCGTCGCCGTCTCGATGATGAGCGCGATGCCGTGCGGCGCGTAGCCTTCGTACATGACGACGTCGTAGCTGGCCGCGTCCTGGCCGCTGGCGCGCTTGATCGCCGCCTCGACCTTGTCCTTCGGCATGTTTGCCGCGCGGGCGTTCTGGAGCTGGCGGCGCAGGGCGGGGTTGGTGTCGGCGCTGGTGCCGCCGGACTTCACCGCGATCGCAATGTCCTTGCTGATGCGCGTGAAGATCTTCGCCATCTTGTTCCAGCGGGCGAACATCGTCGCTTTGCGCGTCTCGAAAATGCGTCCCATGGCGGGCGCCTACTAAGCGAAGTGGCGTCAGTGGTGAAGGAGTTCGCGTAGCACCTGTTCGAGCTCGGCCATGCTCGGCGTGCGGCGCGGGACGGGCCCCACGTGCTTGGCCGGCGGTGCCCGGAGCGGCTGCCCGCGCAGCGGGAACGTGTCGTAGGCGCCGCTGCCGTCGGCGTCGACATAGATCGGGTTGGTGAAGGCCATGGCGCGCGACTCCGCCGCCGTGCAAGTCGCGCCTGAGCAGGACACGCCTTCCCAGCCGACCGGGTACATGCCGCGGCTCGCGTTCGTCGCGCGCACGATCACCAGGTACCAGGTGTCCTGCGCTGGGCTCACGGTGAAGGTCTCGGTCAGGTGCACGCGGCGCGCGTTGAAGCCAACCAACCCGGGCACCGGCTCGAGCGGCAACATGGTCGGCACGTACGTGCGCTTCTGCGCGATGCGGCTGGCCGGCCAGGTGTCGTTTGCCTGGCCCCCGGTCGCTTCCCGGCCGGCGGCGTGGGTGTGCAGCTCGAGCGTGTCGAACTGGAGCCATTCGGGGGCTTGCACGTCGACCGTGAGGCGGAGTGACTGTCCCGCCGACACGCCGATCGTCCCGCCGATGTTCACCGGGGCGCCCTGGGGCTGCCCGGCGCCGTCCAGGCGCTGCGCCGTGAGGCGGACGAAGGGGCCGCTCGAGCCGATGGCTTTCTTCGCCTTGAGCGCCTGCGCGAACGGCGCCGGGCTGAAGCGCGTGACGTCGTCGTGGCCCACCTCGACCCAGGTGCGCCCGTAGCCGCCGGTGGCCTGCCGCGCCGTGTGCGTGTCGGAGACGGCGGTCGCGACCTTGAGCCAGCCGCGGGACGTGAAGGTCATGAAGTCGTTGAGCACCGAGTTCTTGGCCGAGAACCCGTTCATCACCTCGAGCGCGTCGAAGTCCGGGCTGAGCAGCTTGGTGTCGAGCGCCGTGGCCTGCGGGTGCGGCGTCATTCGGAAGCGCTCTGGTGGGGCGTGGCTGGCGCCGGTCGCCGTGTCCACTTCGAGCGTCGTCAGCGAGCCGCCGCCGCCGCCTCTGGGGTGGTTCATTTGCACGACGACGTCGGGGAACGCCTGGCGGAGTCCCGCATACAGCTCGTCGAGGCGGAGTGACGGGCCTTCACCGTTGCCCCAGTCGTACGCGCCTCCGTTGGGCCCGGGCCGCACGGTGAGCGGGTACGCGTTCTGGTGCCCGTAGTTGAACGGCGTCACCTCCGCGCCCACGAGGCTGGCCATGACGCCCTCGAGGCCCAGCTGGCGAATGACGGGCCCGTAGTCGGTGATCGCGTCGTGATCGGTGGACACCATGACGTCGACGCCTTCGGCCGCGAAGGACGCCACGCGTAGATCGTTGGGCACGCTCGAGTCGGCGCTGTTGACGGCGTGCACGTGCAGGTCGGCCGACAGCCACCCGGTGGTGTCGACGACCGGGGCCAGCGTCGCCTCGACGGACCCGTCTTGCGTCGAAAGGTCCACCGCCTGTCCGGAGATCGGAAACCCGGCGGGCCACCCGCTGTACTCGGGGCCGCGGGACACGAAGACCTCGTACGAACCCGGCGGCACGGGGATACGCGCGAGGCCGTCGGACCCGGTGAAGCCGATGGCCTGGACCTGCGACGGCAGGTTCTCCACGTCGTCCACGCGGCGCAGCGCGTTCGGCCCGTGAGGACAGGGACCGGAGCACTGGACGACGACTCGCGCGGTCAGCGGCCGGCCGAGGTGATCGCGTGCGCGCACCGTCAACATACGACCCTCGCCGTGCTTCACGGTGATCTGCGCCTCGCCGGTCGACGGCACGGTGACGGCTTTGGGGGCCTCGAACGCGAGCCCGGGAGCGCCGGTCGCGGCGGTGTAGTTGCCCGGCGGCAGATCGACCCTGGCGCGGCCCAGGTCGTCTGCTTCCAGAATCGTCACCGGCTTGCCTGACTCCGCGCCGACGATCGCCACGCGGCTGAACGGCGCGGCCCCGCCGTCGGCTTGCTGCACCGACACCTGCAGGCGCGCCTTGGGCAGCGCGTCGAGCGCGAGCATGGTCCCCGTCAGCTCGCCCAGGTCCTTCCCCACGAAGAAGTCGCGCAGGAAGAGGCGGGACTTGCCCGGCAGCACGCCGAAGATCCCCGGGCGTCGGGTGGCGGTCGCGTCGAGCCAGGCGAGCAGCCCGGTCTGATCTTCGCCGTCGGCGATCACCGCGGCCACCCCGGAGATCGACAGCACGGCGCTCTTGGCCGGCACCTTCAAGTCCGACGCCTTGTACGCGCGGTACGCGTAGGCGACGCCGTCGGCTTGGTAGCCAAACCAGGGCGCGGGATCGACCAAGCAGCCCTTGGCGCCCAGGCCGTTGACGCAGCCCGTCGGGTTGAAGAAGTCCGCTTGGCCGCCTTGGTTGATGAGGTCGCCCACCTGCATGGCGATGTTCTCGCGCCCCTCGTTGCAGAAGGCCGTGAGCAGCCGCACCCGGGTCTCCCCCGGAGAGAGCACGTAGTACGTGGTCGCCAGCAGGCTCAGTGGCGCGTTGGGGTCCGTCTGGAGCTTGACGCCCGAGCCCAGGAAACCCTCGAGCACGGTGGTGACGTCGACGTAGTCCAGCAGCGTGTCTCGTCCGCTCGCCGCGATCACCGCCGCGCCGCCGCGCGCGCCGTCCGAGAGCACCTCGAGCTGGGTCGCGTTGATCGTCCGCCCGAACGCGTAGACCAGGCCCATCTTGCCCAGCTCGTCGCGCCCGCGTTGCCCGGGAGATCGCGCCAGGTCGGCGTCGACGATCGTCCCTCCGTAGGGCGTCGGCGAGGCCTCACGCGAGGGTCGCTGGATCACCACGCGAATGCGATCGTTCTCGAGCAGGTAGTCACCCACTTCGCCGTGCGCATGAGCGCCGCCGATGAGATCCGCGGCCGTCTCGATGCGCCGGGCCTTCGCCCCGGTGCCGGTCTGCGAGAACTGCTCCAGGCTCGCCAGATCGACCTCGCAGCGCCCGGAGGGCATCGGCTCGGGCTTCTTCGGCTCGCCGCAGCCGACGACGATGGAGACCAGCAAGGGCAGAGACCAACGCAGTCGGACCATGGATCGCCGCTTGTATGCGCTCGTGACGCTTTCGTCACCGAGCCGCTCCGTGGCGCTTCTTTTGCGTGGTCGGCCCGGCGCACCTACCCTTGGGGCCTGGCATGTCAGAACGACGGACGGACGACGATCGCAAGCGGGCGATCGAGTCCATGTACCGAATCCGCGCGGTCGAATCGCCTCCGGACGAGAAGGGGGCACGCACGATCTGGCACCGCGGCACGTCCGGCGCGGAACTCGTCAGCTGGGTCGACGCGGCCGGCCACGTCACGCGACAGGAACTGTCGCTGTTCGAAGAGACGATCACCTGGGACCGCTCGCTGGGCCTGCAGACCGGGGTCACCAAAGAAGGTGACGGTTCGAAGGCCATGAAGCCCTCGGACGCGATGATCGTCGACGACGCTTCGGCGGTGCGCCTGGAGCGCGTGGGTCGGGCCCGAGCCGCCCTCGCCGAGTACACGGGCGACGACAAGTTCATCGCCCACCTGCGGCAGATCGTCACTGACGCCGGCGACGGGAACGCCCTGGGTGCGTTTCACGAGGTGACCCGGTCCGCCAACACGGTTCGGCTCGATCTGGCCAAGGCTGCGAACGCTCCGAGGGCCACGGCTCCGTCGCCCTGGCCCTGGCTCGTCGTGGCTGCCGTGGCGCTGACGATCGCGCTGCTCTTGGTGCTCTTCGCGCGCTGAGCTTGAGTCCCGGCGCATGGCCCCTGGCAAGCGCGTTCGGCAGTTCACCCCGTCGGTCTTCGCCGAGTTCTCACGGCTCGCGCAGGCCCACGGCGCGGTGAACTTGGGGCAGGGCTTCCCCGACTTCGAAGGGCCGCTCCAGATTCGTGCCGCTGCCGCCCATGCGCTGGAGGCGGGCCAGAACCAGTACGCCATGTCCGCCGGCACGCCCGTGCTGCGAGAGGCCGTCGCCGCCCACGCTCAGCGCTTCTACGGCCAGCGCGTCGACCCAGCCCGGGAAGTCGTCGTCACCTGCGGTGCGACCGAGGCGATCTTCGACGCCGTGCAGGCCTTCGTCGAGCCTGGGGACGAGGTGGTGCTCTTCGAGCCCTTCTACGACTCGTACTTGGCGAGCGTGGCCATGGCGCGCGGCGTCCCGCGCTTCGTGCAGCTCCACGCGCCAGACGACCTGCACCCGCGGTGGTGGTTCGACGACGCGGCGCTGACGGCCGCCTTCTCCGATCGGACCGCGCTGGTGATCGTCAACACGCCGCACAACCCGACCGGCAAGGTGTTCACCGCCGACGAGCTGGCGCGTATCGGCGCGTTGGCGAAACAGCGCGGGGCGGTGCTGCTGACGGACGAAGTCTACGAGCACCTCGTCTTCCCCGGCGCCTCGCACGTCCGCGCGGCGACGCTGCCGGGGTTGGGCGACCACACCGTCACGATCAGCAGCGGCGGCAAGTCGTTCAGCTTCACCGGCTGGAAGGTCGGCTGGGCGATCGGACCGGCGGAGCTCATCGGCGCGATCCAGAACGCCCACCAGTGGGTCAGCTTCTGTACGCCCGCGCCCTTCCAAGCAGCGATCGCCCAGGCCCTGGCGCTGCCCGACGAGTACTTCCGAGGCTTCGTGGCGGACTACCAGGCCAAGCGCGACTTCCTGGCGCAGGCGTTGAGCGAGGCGGGCCTCACCCCGCTGCCCTGTGAAGGCACGTACTTCCTCATGGCGAAGACCGACGGGCTTCGACAGGCCGGGGAAGACGATGTGGCCTTCTGCCGACGGCTGGTGGCGGACGTGAAGGTCGCCGCCATTCCACCTTCGTCGTTCTACGGCCAGGCTCACGCGAGCGCGGCGCACGGCCTGGCGCGCTTTGCGTTCTGCAAGACGCAGCCGGTCCTGGACGAGGCTCGGCGGCGCTTGGCTCGGCGCGGCTAACAGCCCGTTGAATCACCCGGACCGAGACGCAAGCGCAGAGGCGCAGCGATGCGAGGAAGAAGCCCGCAGCAAGGCTCGTTGGCCTTTCAAGGGCTTCTGACGACGTCAGCGCGACGCGGATCGGCGCTGTGCGCGACGGGAGCGATACTTCAACGGGCTGCTCAGCGCGCGGTGCTGCGGATCGCGTGCTCCACCGTCGGGAACGGCGCCATGCCGGGCGCCCACACCCGGGCGACGGCGCCGTTGACGCGGAACTTCGTGCTGTCGTTGACCTTGTCGTCGTTGGGCAGCAGCTCGTAAGCCCCGCGCATGCGCTCGAGCCGGTTCCGCTCGGCGTCGCTCAGGTTGCGTTGTTTGAGCTTCGCCTTGATCGCCGGGAGCATGAGCGCGTCGTTGTGGCCGAGCGGGAACTGCTTGGCCGAGACGGTCGGGTTCTTGGTGCGCCCGTTCTGCCGAGCGATCGCCATCTCGGTCAGCACGGCGACGGAGTCTTGGCAGTAGCCGTTGTCGGCGTACCCGTCGTTCGCCAGGCCCTTGTCCTTCGCGGCGGACTTGATCAGCTGCCCCAGGGAGCCGGCGTCCTTCATCATCTCGGTCGCGTCCTTGCCTGAGAACCGCTGCTGTACGTCCATGCCGAGCCACTTGGGGACGTCCATTTGGTTGACGGGCTGGAAGCCGGTGGTGTCGCGGCCTTGGAAGAAACGCACGCCGGACTCGAGGCCCCCCGGGTTCTGCTTCTTGTCCGGGTCTTTGCTGATCTTGAAGACCACCTCGGAGTGCATCGCGGGGATGACGACCGGCTTGCCGTCCTCGCCCGTGAGGCCCGTGCGGATCATGATCGGCGCGGCGAGATCGGCGAGCTGCGGCGGGTTGGTGCCGGGGATCGCGACCTGGGCCGAAACGAAGTTGGCCACTCGCGTCTGCACCTCCGCGTCGACCTTGTAGCCAGCCTTCCCGAGCGCATCGACGAAGGAGTCGAGCGAGGTGTGCTTCTCGCCGCCGAGGGTCACCGAGAACTTGTCGGCCTCCTTGACCCCCGCGTTCATCGACAGGCGCTGGAAGGTCTCCGCCATGACCGCGTTCCGCTGGACCGTGTCTTTCCTGTCCTCACCCGGTGCGACCTTGCCGGGGGCCTCACCGCGATGCAGGCCAGGCACGCCGTCGACGGGCTTCCTCGTGTCTCCGGACACCGGCACGTTGGGCCACTTGGACTTGTCGTCCAGCGAGAAGTCCTTCGGGAGGAGCTGCGCGGGCGGCGGCTCCTTGCCCTTGACGAGCTGTTCGACGGCGTTGGCGCCCTTGAAGACCTTCCCGAGGTCCTTCGGCTCGAACTCGAGCAGCTTGAGGAGGTGGTCCGGGCCCTTCTCCATGAGCGCCCGCTCTTGTGGCGTGAACTTGTAGCCAAGCTGCTGCTCGACGATGTCGCCCACGGACTTCCCGACCGCCGCCGCGCCGGACTGCGCGACCATGGCGTTGAGCGCGTCGGGCAGCGAGACGGCGCCTGCGCGGGCCGCCGGGTTGGCGCTCATTTGGTAGCTGCTGGGACCGGCGGCTTCGACGCGGGCCAGCGCCGCTGCCGTCGCCTTGGCGACGACCGCCGCGGCCTGTTTCTGGAGCACCCCCGGGGCCGAGCCGCGCGGCATCCACGGCTCCTTCGCTCCAGTCTGCTCCGTCCGCGCGTCGACCAGCGGGGCGGCCGCCCCTGCGGCGGAGCCCTTGGCTTCGTTCAGCTGCTTGAGGGCGTGCCAGGTGCAACACCAGACGGAGGGATGGCCATTGGGTGGGTCCTTTCGAGACTCAACTGAGGAAGAACGAAGCGGCGCCGAGCATAGGAGCGCTTCGCCGGCGCCAAGCCCTTTCCGGGTCAACAGAACGAGCCGTGGGTGCCCAGCACACACGGACCCGGCCTTCTCGCATGGGACGAATCGGTGTATGCGCCGCGCGCCATGGTCCACTCCGCCAAGAAGCTCGTCGCCGCCAAACGCCGTCCTGCGGCCAAGCCCGCCAGCAAGAAAACGAAGGCCAAGGCCACGGTCGCCAAGGCCCCCGCGAAGCGGGCCGCCGCGAAGAAGATCCCCGTGTACGACGCCGCCGGGCTCCGGGCGCAGGCCAAGCTGCTCGCAGGCTGGGAAAAGCACGCGCTGGCCAAGTCGACCGAGAAGGTGCCCAACCGCCGCGCCGCCTTCACCACCGACAGTGGCATTCCGATCCCCGACTTGCTGACCGTGGCCGATCGCAAGGGCGAGTCCTTCGACGCGCTGGGGCTGCCCGGCGAGTGGCCGTACACCCGCGGCACGCAGCCGAGCATGTACCGCAGCCGCCTGTGGACGATGCGGCAGTTCGCCGGCTTCGGCACGCCCAAGGACACCAACCAGCGCTTCAAGTACCTCATCAGCCAAGGCATGACGGGGCTGTCCACCGCCTTCGATATGCCCGCGCTCATGGGCTACGACTGCGACCACCCCATGTCGCGGGGGGAAGTCGGCAAAGAAGGCGTGGCGATCAGCACGCTGAAGGACTTCGAGATCCTCTTCGACGGCATCAAGCTCGATCAGGTCACCACGTCGATGACGATCAACGCGTCGGCGATCGTCGCGCTGGCCATGTACGTGGCCGTCGCCGAGCGGCAGGGCGTGCCCATGGCGAAGCTGGGCGGCACGATCCAGAACGACATGCTCAAGGAGTACATCGCCCAGAAGGAGTGGATCGTCGCTCCACGCCCGGCGGTGCGAATCGTCACCGACATGATCGAGTTCTGCAGCCGCCACATGCCCAAGTGGCACGCGGTGTCGATCAGCGGGTACCACATTCGCGAAGCAGGGGCGACGGCGGTCCAGGAGCTCGCCTTCACGATCGCCGACGGCATCGGCTACGTCGAAGAGTGCGTCAAGCGCGGGCTGCCGGTCGACGAGTTCGCTCCGCGGCTGTCCTTCTTCTGGGACGTGCACAACGACTTCTTCGAAGAGGTCGCCAAGTTCCGCGCCGCCCGCCGCATGTGGGCGAAGATCATGCGCGACCGCTTTGGCGCGAAGGACCCGCGGTCCATGATGCTGCGCACGCACGCCCAGACCGCCGGCGTGTCGCTCACCGCGCAGCAGCCGTACAACAACGTCGTGCGCGTCTCGCTCCAGGCGCTCGCGGCGGTGCTCGGCGGCACCCAGTCGCTGCACACCAACTCGCTCGACGAGACGTACGCGCTGCCTACCGAAGACTCGGTGACGATCGCCCTGCGCACGCAGCAGCTGATCGCCCACGAGTCCGGCGTGGACCGCGTCGTCGACCCGCTCGCTGGCAGCTACTACGTCGAGTACCTGACCGACGAAATGGAGAAGCGGGCGTTCGACTACATTCGTCGTATCGATGAGCTGGGCGGGATCATTCGCGCGGTGGAGGAAGGGTACCCGCAGAAGGAGATCGGCGAGAGCGCGTACCGGCACCAGCGGGAGGTCGAGCAGGGTGATCGGCTCATCGTCGGCGTCAACGCGTTCAAGTCGGCCAGCCCCGCGCCGATCAACCTCCTGCACATCGACGATCGCTTGGCGCAGGAGCAGCAGGACCGCCTCGCCGACGTCAAGCGTACGCGCGACGCCGCGAAGGTGGAGGCGGCGCTGGCCAAGGTCGAGGCCGCCTGCCGGGGCACCGACAACCTCATGCCGGTGGTGATCGACGCGGTGAAGGCCTACGCCACGCTGGGCGAGATCTCCGACGTGTTCCGCAAGGTCTGGGGCGCGTACCGCGAAGGCGGCATCTTCTGAAGCTGTTGGCGGTCGACCTCGACGGGACGCTCTTGGCGCCGTCGGGGGAGCCCCACGCCGAGGACGTGGCGGCGATCCGCGGGCTCAAGCGCCTCGGCGTGCACGTCACGATCATCACCGGGCGCATGTACTCGGGGACCCGCGGCGCTGCGCAGGCGCTCGGGCTGGAAGGGCCGGTGGCGTGTGTCGACGGCGCGCAGATCGTCGACACGCTGACCGATCGGCCGATCCTCCACGCCACGTTGGGCGCGCCAGACGCCGACTTGGTTCGAGACACCTTCGCCGAGCACGGTGACTGCACGTTCCTTCTCGCGGGCGACGAGGTGATCCACGACGAGGGCGGGCGCGAGCACCTGGCCTTCATGCGGGTGTGGTCTCCGCGGCAGCGGCCGACGGTCGACGTGCTGCGCCACGACGCCTGGCACGCCGCGCAGACGTTGACGGCCGTCGTCGCGCTGGGCGATCGAGAGAAGCTCCAGCGCGCCGCCGACGCCCTCGAGGGCCGCGTGTCCAAGCTGTTGTTCAAGGCGCCTGGGCACGACGACTTCTTCGGCCTGTACGTTCGCGCGCTGGGCTTCGACAAGGGTGGGGCGCTGACGTGGCTCGCGGCGCACCACGGCGTCGCGCTGGCGGACACCGTCGCAGTCGGCGACTGGCTCAACGACGTCCCCATGCTCAAGCTCGCCGGCCGCAGCTTCGCCATGGGCCATGCGCCGCCCGAAGTGTGCGCGGTGGCGACGGATCGGCTCGAGCAGACGCCGCAGCAGGGCGGCGGGGTGGCGCGGGCGATCGAACGTGCGCTCGCGACGAGCCTCGCCTAACTTCGGCTCCCTCTCGCCCCATGCTTCGCTGCTTTTACGCGCTGTACACGGACGGCACCGTCCCCCAAGACAGCTTCACCGCGCCCCCGGGCGTCGACGTCTTCCTCGGGCGCATGGATCAGCTCGCGTTCCCCGAGCGCAACGACGAGCTGTTCGGCCCGCACGCGGCCGTCTTCCAGCGCTACCAGGCCAAGCAGGGCTACCTGCTGGCGATCACCTCCGACCAGCGCAACGTCGCCGCGTTCTTCGTGAAGGCACGCGAGGTGCTCCTGCAGGTCAGTCGCGGACTGGATGGCTGGGGCTTCGACGTGCTCCGGCTCTGGCCGTTTCCGCTGGCGACCGTCGCGGAGGCGGTACCCGATGACTTCTTGGCGGAGGATCTGTTCGCCGTCGGCTTCAGGGAAATGGGGGAGCACGGCTTTCGCGCCGAGACCTTCGGGCTGGCCAAGCTCGGTCAGCGGGAGCTGAGCTTCGAATTCCGCGGCAAGGAGCTGCTCGAGGACGCGGCGCTCTTCTGCGGCCACCTCGCCGAGTGGATCGTCGATCACCGCACTCACGTCGTGCACGGGCACCACCTGGCCTTCGGGTTCGACCGCGTGGCGTTCCTGTCGGCGGAAGGCGCGACCGGGCCCACGTTCCGCGGCTGGCACCCGCCGATCATGCAGCGTGTGCTCCCGGAGGCGCTCTTCCCCGGCGTCGGCGTGCTCGAAGCGAAGGGCCTTGGCGAAGGCGGCGCGCTGTCGGACCTCACCCACGCGCTTGAGCACGCGCAGCAGCAGCGCCAGGTGCTCGAGGACTTCGATCTGACGGGCGACGCGCCGCACCAAGGGTCGCTGGCGGAGCTGACGGGCATCGTCGCTGGCCTCCGCGGGCTGGTGGCCTCTCGAGAAGAGCCCGACTCCGCCAAGGACTCGGGCTGGCGGCTGCGCTCGGCCGTGGTCAGTGACGGCCCGACCACCTCCGCTCGGGTTTCGCTGCATGAGCTGGCGGCCCGCGCGCCGGATCTGGTGCGCTACCTGGCGCTGCCTGCGGGGGTCCGCCTCGAATGGGACGCGCTGGGGCGCCTGTCGGTGGACCTGAGCCGCGTGGAGATGACCGACATCGACGACGAGGACGCGTGAGTGGCCTCTTCGGCGAGCTGTACCTGCGCAGCACCAAGCCGCTACTCAGCGAGCAGGTGACCCGTCGCGAAGCCGCGTACCTGGACCACAAGCTCGGTCGCAAGGGGCCCGTCTTGGATCTGGGCTGCGGCCACGGACGGCACCTGGAGGCGTTGGGCGCGCTGCGGGCGGACGTCGTCGGCGTGGACTTCGACGCTGGGTCGCTCGAGGAAGCAGCGGCGCGGTCGCCAGTCGTCGTGCGCGGCGACCTCTTCGCGCTCCCGTTCGGCGCGGAGCGCTTCTGGGGCGTGTTCGCTTGGTACAACACGCTCTTCACGTACGAAGACGAGGCGCTGCGCCGCCTGCTGAGCGAGGCTGTGCGCGTGCTCAAGCCGGGCGGGCGCCTGATCGTCCAGAACACCAACCGGCTGGCAGTCGAAGCGCACCCCGACGCGGCGTTCGATCAAGTCCTGCCCGACGGGAGCCGCCTGCAGGAGACGTCTCACTTCGAGCCGAAGACGGGGAAGGACCTGCTCGACCGGCGCCTGACGCTCCCTGACGGGCGGGTACTCCAGGCCCAATTCTTCATTCGCTACTTCCGGCTCGACGAACTGAGCGGCTTGTTGCAAGACGCGGGGCTGTCGCTGCTGTTCGCGCATGGCGGGATCGACGCAGGGCCGCTCGCGGCCACGTCGACGGATCTCATCGTAGGAGCGGAAAAACGTGCCTGATCGCAAGCTGAGAATCCTGGTGGCGAAGCCTGGGCTCGACGGTCACGACCGCGGCGCGAAGATCATCGCGCGCGCGCTGCGCGACGCCGGCATGGAGGTCATCTACACCGGCCTCCACCAGACCCCGGAGATGATCGTCTCGGCGGCGATCCAAGAAGACGTCGACGCGATCGGCATGTCGATCATGTCCGGCGCGCACATGACGCTCTTCCCCGCGGTGATCGACCTGCTCGGCAAGGAAGACGCGAAGGACATCTTGGTGTTCGGCGGCGGCATCATCCCCGACGCGGACATTCCCAAGCTCAAGTCCAAGGGCGTCGCCGAGATCTTCACGCCTGGGAGCAGCACCCAGGACATCGTGAAGTGGATCAACGAGCACATCAGCACGCGCGCCTAAAGGGAGCTGAGCCGCAGTGGCCTCCGTCGTCTCCGACGTCCCGTTTCTTGGCGCGCTGCCGAAGCAGGTCGACGTGTACGAGGTCGGCCCTCGGGACGGGCTGCAGAACGAGCTGCGCACGCTCTCGACCCCGGACAAGGCGCGGCTGATCGCGGCGCTCGTGGGCGCGGGCCTGAGGCGCGTCGAAGTCTCGTCCTTCGTCTCGCCGCGGTGGATTCCGCAGCTGGCCGACGCGGAGAAGCTGCTGGGGCTGCTGCCCCGATCTCCGAACGTGTCCTTCACGGCGCTGGTCCCCAACATCAAGGGGCTCGAGCGCGCGCAGGCAGCGAAGCTCGCCGAGGCGGCGGTGTTCCTGTCCGTGACGGAGAGCCACTCGAAGAAGAACATCAACAAGTCCGTCGCCGAAGCCGTGGCGGCGGCGCGCGAGGTCGCGCAGGCGGCCACCGAAGCCGGAATGCGGGTGCGCTGCTACCTGTCGACCGTGTGGGGCTGCCCGTACGAAGGCCTCACGCCGGTGCAGCGCGTGGTCGACGTCGTCGGGCAGCTCAAGGACATCGGCTTCTACCAGCTGTCCTTGGGTGACACGATCGGCGTGGGCACGCCGACGCAGACCGCGCAGATCGTCCGGCGCGTGTCCGAGCTGGTGCCGCTCTCGCAGCTCGCGCTCCACCTGCACGACACCCGAGGCACGGCGTTGGCCAACGCGCTGGTGGGGCTGTCGCTGGGCATCACGACGTTCGACAGCAGCATCGGCGGGCTGGGGGGCTGTCCGTACGCGCCCGGCGCGGCGGGGAACCTGGCGACCGAGGATCTCGTGTTCATGCTCCACGGCATGGGCATCGAGACGGGGATCGATCTGCCCCGGCTCGTGGAGGCGGGTGAGCTCGCGCAGGAGCTGATCGGCCGGAAGCTGCCCGGCAAGTACCTGCAGGCCGCGCTCGGCGAACGGGAGAAGCAGGCCAGCCGCGCGCGAGAGCCGGCGTCGAGCCAGAAAGAGGCCTAAGAGGGCGCTCATGCTGGGACGCCGCGCCGTCTGGCCCGTGCTGCTCGCCGTGACTCTCGGCATTCCTTCGCTGGGAATGGGGCTGGTCTACGACGACTGGATCCAGAAGGCGCTGGTGCTCCGCGCCATGACTCATGCGGGGCCGTGGGACATGTTCACCTTCGCCACGGGAGATGCGGAGGCGCTGCGGCCGTATCTGCTTCGCGGGCCGTTCCCTTGGTACACGCTGCCCGAGCTCAAGATTCACTTCTTCCGGCCGCTCTCGTCGGCGCTGATCAACCTGGATGTGCGGCTGTTCGGCGAGACGAGCTGGCTCATGCACCTGCACTCGCTGCTCTGGCGGGCGCTCAACGTGCTGGTGGCGTTCTGGGTGTTTCGGCGCGTCGCGCCACCGGTCGCGTCGCTGGCGGCGCTGCTCTACGCGGTGGACGACGCCTTCGTGCTGCCGGTGTCATGGTTGGCCAACCGGAACTCGTTGCTGGCGGTGACCTTCGCCGCCGCGGCGCTCGGCGTGCATTTGAAGCGCATGGAGCGGCCCGGCCTCGGGCTCGCCGTGCTCGAAGGACTGCTCTGCGGGCTGGCGCTCGCGAGCGGTGAGTCGGCGGTCGGCGCGTTCGCCTACGTCGTCTCGTACCAGCTGCTCGGCAGGACGGCTCCCTGGACCCAGCGGCTCGCCGCGCTCGCCCCGACTGCGCTGGTGCTGGCGGTCTTCGTCGGCATCTACAAGGTGTTCGGCTACGGGGCCGCGGGCTCGGGCACCTACGTCGATCCGGTGGGGGAGCCGCTGGCTTACCTGGGTGAGCTGCCCGCGCGGCTGTCGGCGATGGTGGGCACGACGACGGTGGGGCTCACCGCGGATCTCTGGCTGACGCTGCCTGAGCTGATCCCCGTCTTGGTCGGCAGCGGCGCGGTCGCGCTGATCGTCTGGCCGTTGGCGGCGCGCTTCGCCTGGCCTCGGCTCTCGGAAGAGGACCGCGCGTGGCTGCGGTGGGTGGCACCCGCGACGATCCTCGCGCTGCTGCCCGCGCTCGCCACGTTCCCGAACACCCGGCTCATGCTCGCGTCGGCGCTTGGCCTCGCGCTCGTCGTCGCGCAGCTCGCGAAGGCCGCGTGGGAGCGGCGCGAGTCTCCGTGGGGGCGGCGGCTGGTGTTGGCGTGGCTTCTGCTCGCGTTCCTGCTCCAGCCGCTGACGGGGTGGTTCTCCCAGGCCGGGATCCTGACCAAGGTCGGTGAACGAACGGCAGCGGCGGTGCGCGGGCCTCAGCTGAGTGGCCGAGTCGTCGTGCTGTCGACGTCGGACTTTGGGCCTGCGGTGTACGGCACGGCGATCCGCGCGCTGGAAGGGCTGCCCGCGCCGACGACGTGGCACGTGCTGTCCATGGTCGCCGCGCCCCACGCGCTCAGGCGCACCGCTGAAGATCGGTTCGAACTCGAGCCTCAGGGTGGACGCTGGCTGGAGACGGTGTTCGAGCTCAACTTCCGCAAAGGGAGCGGCTTCCGGGAGGGCCAGCGCTTCGAACTCGACGGGCTCGTCGTCACCGTGCTCCGTGTGGCCGACGGCAAGCCCACGGCGATCGACGTGCAGTTACTGAAGCCGTTGAGCGACTACACGTTCGTCGCGTGGGACGGGAAGACGCTGGCGCCGCGCCCGCTGCCGGCGGTGGGGGATCAGCTGACGATCGCCGCGTCTTCGCCGATCACCCGGCAGCTGATCACCGGGGAGTGAGCTCGACGGCTCAGCCGGTGAACAGCCCCTTGAGCCAGCCGAGGAAGCCCGCCTTGGGCAGCTTGATGTCGTCCTCGAGGGCCGCCAGGCGCGCCTTCACCTGCTCCGGTGCGTCCTTCGTCGCGAACGTGCTGGCGAACTCCTGGCCGGTCGACTCTTCCCGCGCGCTCAGGTTGAGCAACGACTCGTTCGTCACCTCGAACGTCAGCTCCACCGACACCGAGCCCTTGGGCCCCGCAGGCAGGCCGGTCACCTTGAACGTGCCCAGGTAGGCGTTCTGCCGCACCAGCGGATCCTCACCCTGGAAGACCGCGTACTCGAGCTCGGTCTGCTGATCTCGCGTGGTGCGCACCACGTGCTTGCGGGTCGCCGGAAGCGCCGTGTTCCGGGTGATGATCGGGTGGTAGCGCCCGCCCGGCAGGCCGATGCCGATGGACATGGGCAGCACGTCGATCAGCAGCAGGCCTTCCTTCGTCTCGAGCGCGTGCGCCAGCTGCGCCGCACCGAGGGCGACTGCCTCATCGGGGTTGATGCCTGCCATGGGCCGCTGCCCGAAGAGCACGGCGATTCGTTCTTGGACGAGCGGCGCCTTGGACTGTCCGCCGACCAGGAGGATCTCGGCGATCTGATCGGCGCGCACTTCGCGCGCCTGGAGGACGGCTTGGCAGACCGTCATGGTCTTGTCGACCAGGGCGCGGGTCAGCTCCACGAGCTTCGCGCGGCTCAGGGTGAGGCTCAGATCGACGGGCGCGCCGTTCACCATGGTGACGAAGGGCACGGAGATGCGCGCTTCGGTCGCCGTCGACAGGGCGATCTTCGCGTTCTCCGCGGCCTGCATGACGCGCTGGATCGCCACGCGGTCGCTGAAGATCGTGTCGTACTGCTGTTCGAACTCCGTCAGCAGCCAGGAGACGATCGCGTTGTCGAAGTCGATGCCACCCAGGAAGTTGTCGCCGCCGGTGGACATGACTTCGTAGACGGTGTCGTTGAGCTCCAGGACCGACGCGTCGAACGTGCCGCCGCCCAGGTCGTAGACGAGCACCCGCTGTGAGAGCTTGCGCCCGTAGCCGTACGCCAGCGCCGCCGCCGTCGGCTCGTTGACGATCCGCTCCACGTGCAGGCCCGCCAGGCGCCCGGCTTCGCGCACCGCGAGCCGCTGCTTCTCGTTGTACCAGGCCGGCACCGTGATCACCGCGCGGTGCACCGGCCGGCCCAAGCGAACCTGCGCGAGCTCTTTGGCCTCGCGGAGCACCATCGCCGAGATCTCTTCGAGCCGGTACACGCGGTCGCCGAGCCGGGCCCCGCAGTCGCCGTCGGCCGTCGGCTCCACGTCCCAGGCGAAGCGCTGGACCAGATCGCGCACCTCCGGCCCGTCGTAGGTGCGCCCGATGAGCCGCTTGAAGCCGACCACCGTCCACCGCGGGTTCGTCGTCAGCTGGCCCTTCGCCGCCGCGCCCGCGACGAGCTTGCCTCGCCCGGTGAGCGCCACCATCGACGGGATCAGGCTCTGGCCGTCCTTCGCCTTGATGATCATCGGCCGGCCGTCGCGGACGATCGCCACACAGGTGTTCGTCGTGCCCAGGTCGATGCCGACGATCGGCCCTTCGCGCGGCGGCTCTGGCGACGGCTCGAACGGCGGAGCCTGCACTTCGGACGCCGACGACTGGACGACGAGCCGGCCAGACGTCTCCGAAGGGAGGGTCGGCAGCGGCTGGTTCGGGGCCACCGTCGGTGGAAGCGGCGGAACGGCGTCGCGGCTGGCGTCGACGGGGCCCAGGCCGCCGGGCACCGGTGGATCACTCGAGCGCACGTGCGGCATCGCCGCGCAGGCCGAGTCCAGGAAGCGCCGCGTCGCCCCGTCGAGGGTGATGAACTTGAAGCCCATGCCGGGCACACCTTCGCCCTTGTTCCCCGTGACGTAGGCGACGACCGCGAGCGCGTAGAGCAGCCGCTCACCGCGCTCGAGCTTGATCTCCAGCACCACCGGCGTCCCGGGTGGCTTGAGCGACTTGCTGCGCAGGTAGATGCCGCCGCGGGTCACGTTGAGCCCGTACCGCGCGAGGAACTCCTCGCCGGTCTTGAAGGGCAATCGCACCGAGAGACCGATCGGCTGACCGTCTGACACGCGCTGGCACGCTTAGCAGGGCGCCTGGGCCTTTGCTTCAAACTTCACGGCGAATCCGCTAGGGGCGATGGGCACCATGCTCCCCACCACCGTTCGCCTTGGGCTGACCTTCGACGACGTGCTGCTCGTACCCGCGGAGTCCGCGGTGCTCCCACACCAGGTCGACGTGGGCTCGCTGGTGACGCGCTCGCTGCGCCTGCCGACGCCGCTCTTGTCGTCGGCCATGGACACCGTCACCGAAGCGCGCATGGCGATCGCCATGGCGCAGGAGGGTGGCCTGGGCGTCATTCACAAGAACTACTCACCGGAAGTTCAGGCCGCTGAAGTCTTGAAGGTGAAGAAGCACGAGAGCGGCATGGTGGTCGACCCGGTCACGACGGTGCCGTCGGCGAAGCTCAGCCACGCCGTGGAGTTGATGCACACGCACAACATCAACGGCATCCCCGTCGTCGACGGGAAGAAGCTCGTGGGGATTCTGACCAGCCGCGACGTGCGCTTCGAGAAGAACCTCGATCAGCGCGTCGACGCGGTGATGACGACGAAGCTCGTGACGGCCCGCGAAGGGGTCAGCCAGGAAGTGGCGATCGACCTGCTCCACAAGCACCGGATCGAGAAGCTGCTGGTGGTGAACGACGCGTTCGAGCTCAAGGGGCTCATCACGATCAAAGACGTGCAGAAGCGCCGCGTGTTCCCCAACGCCGCCATGGACGGGCGTCAGCGGTTGCTGTGCGCGGCCGCCGTTGGCGTGGGTTCGGATCGCGAGGCGCGGGTCGACGCGCTCTCGAAGGCCGGCGTCGACGTGATCGTCGTCGACACCGCCCACGGCCACAGCAAGGCCGTCATCGACGCGGTGCGCGACCTCAAGCGGAACTTCAAGGGCGGCTTCGAGGTGGTGGCCGGCAACGTGGCGACCGCCGAAGCCACGCGCGCGCTGATCGACGCCGGGGTCGACGGCGTGAAGGTCGGCATCGGTCCGGGCAGCATCTGCACCACCCGCGTCGTCGCCGGCGTGGGCGTGCCGCAGATCACCGCGATCGACGACTGCGCGCGGGCCGCCGCGGGCAGCGGGGTGCCGATCATCGCCGACGGAGGCGTGAAGTACTCAGGTGACGTCGTCAAGGCGCTGGCCGCGGGCGCGCACACCGTCATGGTGGGCTCGCTCTTCGCGGGCACCGAAGAAGCGCCGGGCGAGACGATTCTGTACCAGGGCCGCTCGTACAAGGCGTACCGGGGCATGGGCAGCTTGGGCGCGATGCGCGCGGGCTCGAAGGACCGCTACTTCCAGGGCGGTGTCTCGGATCCCGGCAAGCTCGTGCCCGAGGGTATCGAAGGTCGCGTGCCGTACAAGGGCACCGTGGCGGCGAACCTGTTTCAGTTGGTGGGCGGCCTGCGCTCGGGCATGGGCTACTGCGGCTGCCGAACGATCGACGAGCTGCGCACCAAGGCCCAGTTCGTCCAGATCACCGCGGCGGGGCTCAAGGAGAGCCACGTCCACGACGTGATCATCACCGAAGAGGCGCCGAACTACCGACGCGAGTGAGCGGTGCCTTCGGCGTACGCGAGGATCGCGGCCACGAGCGGCGACGTGTCTTCCGTGAGCTCGGCGATCTCCGGCGTCGGCACGTGGGGCAGCTGCAGGCGCACCAGCCGGCGGGCCGGGGGCGTCAGGTGTGGGGGCAGGGGGCGCGGCGCAGGGAGCGACAGGCCAGCGGACAGGTTCATCGCGAGCCGCCTTCGAGCTTCTCGTACTTCACCAGCAGATCGTCGACCGCCTCGCGCAGGTATTCGCTCTGGGCCACGCGCGTGCGCCGCGACAGCTCGCGGAGCTGATCCACCTTCTCGGGCTCGACCAGCACGTGCGTGCTGACGACCTCCTTGGCGGGTGTGCTGGTGCCCGGCAGCTCGCCGTGCACTTCCACTGCTTGAGGACTCACCATGGCGTCACTCATCGACTCTCCAAAACCCTAAGGGGAAGACTGCTCGCTACAGCTCGCTACGAACGTGCAGCGAGATGAGACAGTCGCTTGGGTGGGTCGTCAAAAAAACGGATCGGCCGGGAGCCCGAAAAAGCCAGAGGCCCGGCCCCGGACAGGGACCGAGCCTCATGAAGTGGTGGCGGGTGGAATCGAACCACCGACCTAGGGATTATGAGACCCTCGCTCTAGCCAACTGAGCTACGCCACCGAACTGTTTGCCTTGTGGGCTGCCGCAGGGCCGCGCGGTGTACACGGCCAGGGTAGGTGTCGCAAGGCCTCTGAGCGCGACGCCACCCGTCGCCGCCGCCTGACGCCCTCGCTGGTATGAGCCTCTGCCCATGTCCTTCTGCGCCGGCTTCCACCACGCCGCCGTCCAGGTCGCCGACGTCGAGCGGGTCGCGGCCTTCTACCGTGAAGTGCTCGAGATGCCGGAGCTTCGCCGCCACCACTACGCCGACGGTCGCCTCCGTTCGATTTGGCTCGGGCTCGGCGGGGGCCAGGAGCAAGCCGGCTTCCTCGCCATCGAAGAGGCCACGGACCGAGGGGTCGGGCCGCTGGGCTGGTCCATGATCGCCCTGCGCGTCGACGTGCAGGACAAGCCCCGCATCGAAGCGCTGCTGCATTCGCGTGGCGTGCCGATCGAGCGGCGCACCGGGTTCACCCTGTACCTGCGCGATCCCGAAGGGAACCTGGTCGGCCTTTCCCATTACCCAAACGGGGCCTGACGCCGACTTTTCGATTACAGTTCCACTGTGCCTCAGCTCGGACAACTGCTCCTCGAAGAGAAGCTCGTGACTGCGCCCCAGCTCGAAGAGGGGCTCGAGACGCAGGTCGTCCACGGCGGGCGGCTGGGAACCAACCTGGTCGAGCTGGGCTTCTTGAAGGAGCCGGATCTGGCGCGGGTGCTCGGCCGCCAGCACAACATGCCGTACGCGTCCGGGGAGATGGTGCCGGACCCCGCCGCCATCGCCGTGTGCCCGCTCAAGTTCCTGGACGACAACGACGTCATGCCGATGCGCGTCGACCCGACGCGGCTGACCGTGACGGTGCTCGACCCCAAGCGGCTCGACGCGCTCGACGCGCTGGCGTTCAAGGCCGGCAAGCGGATCGTCCAGGTGCTGATCCCCGAGTTCCGGATGAACCAGCTGCTGCGCAAGCACTGCAAGGCGTTCCGGCCGCTGCGCCCGATCGACATGAACACCCTGCGGCCTTCGAAGAAGAAGGCCGAGGACGAGAAGAAGCCCGCCGACGCGGCGGATCTCATCGACGAGTCCGACTTCGCCAAGCTGTACGCCAACGCCGCCGGTGGCGGTTCGCCGGACGCGGACGTGATCGAAGGCCAGGTCGTGGAAGAAGCAGCCGTCGCCGCGCCCAGCGGGCCGAGCCCCGCCGGGGTGGCGCAGCCTCCGGAGCCGCAGCTCCCGCCGCTCACCTTCGCCGAAGCCCAGGCGATGCTTCAGAAGAGCAGCAACCGCGACGACATCGCCCGGGTGGTGCTGCGCTTTGCCAAGTCGAAGTTCCGCCGCGCGCTGCTGCTCAGCGTGCGCGGCGATCTGGTCACCGGCTGGCAGGGCATGGGCAAGGGCGTGAGCGAGCGGGCGGTCCTGCGGATCGGCGTCTCGCTGCGCGAAGGCAACAGCTTCCAGTTGGTGCGCGACTCGCGCTCGTTCTTCGTCGGCGCCATGAAGCGCACGCCGGGCATGGCCGTCTTCTACAAGCTGCTGGGCGGTGGCTACCCGTCGACTTCGGTGATCATGCCGCTGCTCGTGCGAGGAAAGCCGGTGAACCTGCTGTACGTCGACAACGGGCCTGATCAGTTGACGCCGCCGGACGTGGGGGAGTTGCTGATCGTCTCGCAGGCGGTGACGCGCAGCTACGAAGCGCTGATCCGGCAGCGGAAGGGGCCCAAGGCGCCGTGACGCGCGCGCGCCCAGCGCCGAGCTTCGGCGGCGTCCTGGGCTGCGCGGCAGCGGGAAAGGTCGGCGCGCGCACGTGAGAGTGTTGCTCGTCGGCTCGGCCGGTGCTGCCTGCGCGCAGCTCGAAGCGTCGCTGCGCGCGGCGGGCCACGAGGTCGAGGTCGACGGAGGCGGGCGTGACGTGGCGCTCGTGTTGAATGAGCGCAAGCCCGAGTTGGTGGTCGCCTTCGTCGGTCCGCACGCGCCGACGAACCAGGTGATTGCGCTCGCGTCTGCGCAGGCGATCCCCTGCGTGACCTGTCCGGACGGGATCGCCGGAGGCAGCGCCCTGGACCGGCTCCTGGCGCTGTCCGGCGCTCGGTCGTCGACCGACCAAGCGCGCGAGGTGCGTGCGCAGCGCCTGCTCAGCAGCCTGGCGCATGAGTTCAACAACACGCTGACCACGGTCCTCACCTGCGCCGGGGCGCTGGTCGAAGCGCCGGCGCCGCGTGACGCCAAGGAGCTGCTCGCCGAGCTGGAGCAGGGCGCCGAGCGCGCTCAGGTGGTCGCCAAGCGCCTGGTCGCGCTCGCGCGGGGGCGGGCTGAGGCGCCACGCCCCCTCTCCCTCGAGCCGTTCCTGCACGAGCTGCCCGCGGCGCTCCGCGGTGCCTTGCCCAGTGACGTCGTGCTGTGTGTCCAGCCAGCAGAAACGCCGGAGCTGCGCGTCCCGGCTGCGTCCGGGGCGCTCCTCCAGTGTGTCTTTCAGCTCGTCAGCTGGTGCCTGGCGGGAAGGCAGGACGGCGAAGTGCGCGTGCTCGCCCAGGCGCTCGGGCACCGGCAGCTCGGTCGCTTCGAGA
Organism: Myxococcaceae bacterium; assembly: GCA_022842905.1. GTDB lineage: Bacteria > Myxococcota > Myxococcia > Myxococcales > Myxococcaceae > JALHOS01. The sequence goes on from JALHOS010000055.1 coordinate 25,868, forward strand.
CTTCCGAGGGCACCCTCACGGACGGCGACTACGCGCTGATTACAGTGGAGCTGGCCAGCGCCAACCCTGCGTCGCCGGCGCCGATCGACGAGCTGCTGCGCGCCGACGTGCGGTCCCTGCAGGCCGCGCTGTGCTGTGAGCGAACGGAGCAGGGCGGCAGACGCGCCAAGCTGTTCTTACCCTGCGCCCCCTGACTTCAGTCTTGTTGCAGCTCGACGTTGAAGTGGATCCGCTGCCGCGGCATCACGTTCACCGACTGGTTCCACACCGCCTGGCCGAGCTTCACCATGAGCTTGTGGTGGCCTTCCCAGACGGGGATCTCGCCGCGGATCGGCGTCGTCGCGACCCACTTGCCGTCGATGAAGACCTGCGACTCTTCCGGGGCTGCGACGACGATGCTGCCCTTCTCGAAGACGAAGGACTCGCTGATGGGCTCGGTCCCGACGAACAGGGTGCGGTTCGCTTGCAGCCCCAGCTCCTTGTTGCTGCAGCGGAAGACCTTGCGACCCGGCGTCATGCGGCCGGACCAGGGCGTGTGTCCGAGCACCGAGTCTTCGACGGTGAGATCGACGTCGGGGGTCGAGTCGATCGTCACGGACACCGAAGTCGGCGTCGGCGGCCCGGCGTCGAACGCGGGGATCGGGACGAGCAGCGCCGGGGGCGGTTGGGGCACCGCGATCGCGGCGCCGGTGGAGCCCGTCGCGCCGACGACCGTGCCCGTCGCCGCGGGAG
>JALHOS010000056.1 GCA_022842905.1 Myxococcaceae bacterium
TGCAGCAGCCGGCTCGAGTCGCGGCACCACCGCGGATCCGCCAGCGCGGCCGTCGACGCGAGCGCATGCGTCGCCGACGCCGCGTCGAGCTGCCCGAAGGACGCCACCCGCGCCGAGAACTCTCCGGCCAGCCGCTCCAGACAACCCACCTTCGCCTCTCGCCCGACGTCGGCGCCCAGCGACAGCACCGGCGCCGCCCGGCACACCGCGCTCGCCTCGCGGCGCCAGTCACTCACCCAGCGCTCGAGCGCCTTGGGCACCTGCCGTGCGAGCGTGTCGGCGAAGGGCACCGGCACCTGGGCCAGCTGCTTCTCCAGCGCGCGCTCGGCGTCCACCGTCCACGACGCCAGCGGCTGCGTCGCGCCGTCGCAGCGGTGCGCCAACAGCCACGCGCCGAAGCCCACCGCCGCCACCACCGTCGCCGCGCCAGTCCACGCGAGCGGCGCGCCTCGTCGCCCCTGCAGCAGCGAGCGCTCGAGCAACGCCAGCGGCTCCTCCAGCGAAGGCCAGCGCTCCTCGCGCCGCGCCGACAACGCCCGGCTCAGCACCCGGCGCACCACTTCGGGCAGCGCGCGGAAGCCAGGCACGGTCTGGTAGCGGCGCTGCTCCAAGTGCAGCTCGAAGTCTTCGAGCGGGCGCAGCGGCGCGGGAAGCTGCTCGACCAGCGCCTCGTACAGCGTCACCGCCCAGCAGAACTGGTCTGACTGAGCGTTGGCCCGCTCGCCGCGGCGCACCTCCGGCGCCATGTAGCGCGGCGTCCCCGCGGCCGAGGTGTGCGAGTCGTCGGCGCCGGGCGTCGTCGGCGCTGGGGCCCCGCGCGCCAGCCCAAAGTCGATGACCTGCGGCCTGCCGTCCGGCCGCACCAGCACGTTGCTCGGCTTGAAGTCGCGGTGCACCAGCCCCGCATGGTGCGCGGCGAGCAGACCTCGGCCGGCGGCCACCAGCACCTCCACCACTTGCCGCCGCCGCTTGCCGCCGCCCAGCCAATCCTTGAGGGTGACGCCCTCGACGAACTCCATGACTAGCACCTGCTGGCCTTGGAACGGGAGCACGTCGAACACCTGCGCCACGTTGGGGTGACTCAGCTTCGCCAGCGCCCGCGCTTCACCGAGCAGCTGCGCGCTCTGCGCTTCGGACGTGACGACGCCCTTCTTCACCAGCGCCTTGAGCGCGACGTCTCGCTGCAGCTTGTGGTCGTACGCTTTGAAGACGCTCCCCACCGCGCCGCTGCCCAGGTGCGCGCGCAGCACGAAGCGCTCGTCACCCGGCGCTTCCTTCAGTTCCACCGCCGCCACTCTTCTTCGTACAGGTTGACCAGCGTCTGGTTGTTGAGCCGGTTGACGGGAGAGGTGTCCGGCGGCGCCATGTCCAACGCGAAGTCGCGCAGCGTGGCCAACGTCTGCCCGTCGAGGAACTTGAGGCCTTCGGGCAGCGCGTGCCGCTGCGCCAGCGGCTGCGTCCCGGCCAGCACGAAGCCCCACTCGCCGAAGGACGGGACCCACACGTGGTACGGCTGCGTCACGAAGCCCGCAGCCGCGAGCGTCTGGTTGACACACCAGAACGAGCGGCGCGCGAAGAGCGGAGACGTGGACTGAATGACGGCCACGCCGCCGTCGTGCAGCCGGCTCTTGAGCAGCCCGTAGAAGCCCGTCGTGTACAGCTTGCCCAGCGAGTAGTTGTTGGGGTCCGGGAAGTCGACCACCGCCACGTCGAAGCGCGCCTCGGGGTGCGCCTGCAGCCACGTCAGCGCGTCGTCGTTCACCACCGTCACCTTCGGGTGCGTCAGCGCGCCGTGATTCAGCGCGGCCAAGTCGGCGAACTCCACGCCCAGCTGCGTCACCTTCGCGTCCAAGTCCACGAGCGTCACCTGCTCGACGCCGGGCCAGCGCAGCACCTCCCGCGCGGCCAGCCCGTCACCGCCGCCCAGAATGAGGACGCGGGCGTGCGTGGCGGCCGACAGGAACGCAGGGTGCACCAGCGCTTCGTGGTAGCGGTACTCGTCGTAGCTGGCGAACTGCAGGTTGCCGTTGAGGAACAGCGAGAAGCCCCGGTGCCCGCGCGTGACGATGATGCGCTGGTACGGCGTGGACACCGCGTGCACGACTTCGTCTTGGTACAGCTGCTCTTCGAACAGGAGCGTCATGCGGTCCGCCATGACGACGCCGACGAGCAGCACCGTGGCGACGAGCACCGCCTTGACGCGCAGGCGGTTGACGGCCCCCAAGAGCGGCGCCAGGAGCCAGGTGCTCCACAGGCCGACCAGCGCGTTGATGAAGCCGAAGAAGAGCGACGTGCGCACCAGCCCCAGCTTGGGCACCAGCACGATGGGGAAGAGCAGCGACGCGAAGAGCGCGCCCAGGTAGTCGAACGTCAGCACCCGGCTGACCAGGTCCTTGAAGGCGAGCTGGCCCTTGAGCAGCCGCAGCAAGAGGGGAATCTCGAGGCCCACGAGCGTGCCGATGACGAGCACCGTGCCGTACAGCGCTACTCGGAACGCCGCGCCCGCCGAGAAGGTGGCGAAGAGGAACGGCGCCGACGCGCCTCCCACCAGCGCGACCGCGAGCTCGATGTCGACGAAGCGCTGCGCCAGCCCCTTGTCGATGAAACGGGACAGCCACGCGCCGATGCCCATGGCGAAGAGGTACACGCCGATGACGGTGCTGAACTGCGTGACGCTGTCGCCGAGCAGGTAGCTGGCCAGCGTGCCGACGATGAGCTCGTAGATGAGCCCACACGTGGCGATGACGAGGACGGTGAGGAAGAGGAAGGAGCGCTGCACGGGCGACGGGCGTTATGGGCGCAAGGCCGGGCCCGCGCAACGACCTCCGACGGAGGCTTTGCCGTTCAGCCCAGCGCCTTCACTTCACACGTCTCGTCGGCGTGGAAGCGCACCTCGAAGCCCGGCAGCCCCTTGGCCAGCACGCTGAGCGTCGCGGACAGGTGTTTGGCGCCCAGCTCCTGCATGGCGTCGGCGAGGGCGGCGTGCGGCGTCTCGTCGGGGTGGAGCTTCTCTTCGGCGCGCAGGAGGAACTCCGCGACCAACTTCCGCAGGTACACCGCGACTTGTGGGTGGTTGATGAAGACCTGGTGGCCGTCGACGTTGGGGCTGAGCAGCGGCACCCGGGAGAACGCCCACAGCTCGCCGTCGACGACGACGTTCACCACGCCGGCCTCGTTGTGCTCTCCGCCCAGCACCACGAAGTCGATTTCGGGGGCGCCGCCCCAGCGCAGGCTCCACATGGCGTGCAGCACGTCGGCCACCAGCCCCGGCCGCACGCCGTAGCGCGCCGGCTGCGTCATCATCAGCTTGAGGTGGCCACAGCCCAGCGCTTCGGGCACCACCTCGAGCTCGAGGAGCCGCTGCTGGAGGTGCGGCGGCGGGGCGCGCATGAAAGCGCGCCAGTCCAGCGGCGAGGTGAACGCCTGCACTGCGGGCCCCAGCACCGGGTCCGCCTTCACCGTCTCGACGAACTTGGCGCCGGTCGGCGTGTCGCTGTGCATGTAGAAGCGGCCGAAGGTGTCGACGTACTCCTGCAGCAGCCACTGCACCTGCGCGCGCGTGAGGCTGCGCTGCGCCGCGAGCTCATAGGCCGCCAGCGCCAAGGCGAACTCTCCCGCATCGCCGCCCGGAGTGCCGATGACGCCGTGGTCGTCGCGCCCGTCCACGCAGCTGCGCCGGCCGCGCAGGAGGAACGCGGACAACCTCATCCACCGCACCGCGCCCGGACGGCCGACGTGACGCTCGAGCCGCTCGCGTGTCAGCGGCTCGTTGCCCGACGCCAATGTCAGCGGCTGCCGCGCTTGGAGGGGCGAGTCGAAGACGCGCGGGTCTCGGCTGGTGGCCAGGCCCATGGCCTTCCAGCGCGTCATGCCGCCGTCCATGGCCGCGACGTAGCGAAGGCCCAGCACCTCGAGAAACTGCGCCGCCTTGCCCGCGCGGTCAGAGTGATTGGACACGACGATGACGACCCCGTCTGGGCCCACGACGTCGGCCACGCGCGAGAGCTCGCGGAAGGGCACGACGACGACGCCGGGCAGGTGGCCCAACGGCCCGATGACCTGTGAGGCCTCGCGCACGTCCACCACCGTCACGCGGCGGCCGGACTCGGCGACGAACTCGGGGGAGACGAGGGGCACGCCGGCTGAAGAGCGGACGCGGCGCTCCATGAAGTTGACGCGCAGCAGTCGCTCGGGAGGGGGGAGTTCGTGCAGGGCCATGGGGGCGAACTTGTATGGGCGTCAGCCCAGCGCGCCCAGTGTTTCGAGCGTGCGACGAACGCGCGGTCGCCTGGGCCTCTCCTCGCAGGTCAGCGGTCGCTCAGGTGGATGTCGAAGCGCCCAATCGCGTCCGAAGAGGCCGTCACCTCGAAGCGCCAGGTGCCGGCCTTCCAGGCGTAGCGCTTGGAAGCGGTCGTCCGCGTGGCGTCCAGGCCGACCGATTCATCCTGGACGTCGTCGCCGACCAGCACGCGAACCTCCAGCGTGCCGCGCGTGAGGCTCGCTGAAGCGTCGAGCGTCACCTCGCCGGTCGGCTCGAAGCCGCTGCTGCGCACCGTGGCGCCAGCGCGAACGTCTTCAGTCCTCCCCGTACTTCGGTACGTCCCGCAGCTCAGCAGGCTGAACGCCGCCACCACCCAGAGCCCTCGCATGCGCGTCTCCTCGAACTCGGCGCAACCGCTGCGCCCCCTTCGACGTGCAACCTCGCCAACCGAGCCGAAGGCACGTGCCAAGCAAGGTGGGCATGCATGCGCTGGGCACTCGCCACCGTTCTCTTGTTGCACGGCCTCATCCACCTCTTCGGCTTCGCCAAGGCCTTCGGGTACGCCGAGCTGCCGCAGTTGACGCAGCCCATCTCCCGGGGCTGGGGCGTCGGCTGGCTGCTCGCGGCGGTGCTGACGGTGCTGGCTGCAGGGGCGGTGGCGGCGCAGGCGCGGTGGTCCTGGGTTCCGGCGGCGCTGGCGCTCCTGGCGAGCCAGGTGGTCCTCAGCTCGTCGTGGGTCGACGCGAAGTTCGGCACGCTGCCCAACGTCGTGCTGCTGGCGGTGGCGGCGTACGGCTTCGCCGCGAACGGGCCGGTGGGCCTGCGCAGCCGTTACACGCAGGACGCTGCGGCGCTCCAGGCGCAGGTTCCGAGCCACACACCGCTGGTGACGGACGCCGACCTGGCGCCGCTGCCCGCGCCCGTCCAGGCCTACCTGCGCTTCACCGGGAGCGTGGGCCAGCCGCGCGTCGCGGCGTTTCGAGCCGTGTGGAACGGGCGCATTCGTGGCGGAGCGGACGAGGCGTGGATGGGCTTCTCCGCCCAGCAGCTGAACCAGGTGTTGGGCGAGCCCGAGCGGCTGTTCCTCATGGACGCCACCATGAAACACCTGCCGGTGGACGTGCTGCACCGCTTCGTGGGTCCGCACGCGACGTACGAAGCGCGGGTGCTGTCCGCCGTGCCGGTGGTGCACGGTGAGGGCGCGGAGTTGGACGTGGCGGAGACGGTGACGCTCTTCAACGACCTGTGCATCCTCTCGCCGTCCGCGCTCGTCGAGCCGGCGTTTCGCTTCGAGTCCATCGACGCGAGGTCGGTGCGGGCCTTCTTCACCCGCGGGCTGCACACGGTGAGCGCCGAGCTGAAGTTCGACGAGCGCGGCGCGCTGGTCGACTTCGTGTCCGACGACCGGCGGCGCGCGTCTCCGGACGGGAAGCACTTCGTCCAGCAGCGCTGGAGCACGCCGCTGACGGACTACCGTCACTTCGGGGCGCTCCGGCTCGCGGCGCATGGAGAGGCGCGCTGGCACGACCCCGCCGGCGCATTCACGTACGGCGAGTTCGACTTGATCGCCCTCGAGCCGTTGCTCGGCACGCCTCTGCGCGGCGCGGCGCTCGCCGGACCCTGACGGTCGTGGCTTCGGTCGTCGACGCGCAGGCGTCGAGGTGAGGTGGCCGTTGCACTTCGGTCGTCAGCGCGGCTGCATCAGAGCCACGGCGGGCGCGGCTCCTCCGCGTCGACGCGCCGGCGTCGGGGCGAGGGTGGCGTGGCGGCTTTGGTCGTCGGCGCGGGTGCGTCACAGCCGCGGTCGTGGCTTCGGTCTTCGACGCGCAGGCGTCGAGGTGAGGTGGCCGTTGCACTTCGGTCGTCAGCGGGGTGCGTCACAGCCACGGCGGGCGCGGCTCCTGGGGCGTCGGCTGCCAGGGCGCGGGCTGCGGCAAGGCTCTTCCCAGCGCCCGCGCCATCTCCTCGCGGCGCTGCTTGAGCTCCTTGCGCAACGGCACGACGAAGGCCCCGCTGATGGTCTCCGAGTGCCCATGCGCCGCGCGGGCCGAGTGCCACTTCGACAGCGACAGTCGGCAGGCCACCTCCACGAAGCGTCGGGCCGGCGCACCACCCCAGGAGAACGTCGCGCGCCACCAGGACACGCCGCTCGTGACGAAGTCGAGCTCGGCGAGCGTGAGGTGGCCGGCGAGCACCTCGTCCTTCAAGTGGTCGCGAATGATGCGGCCCTTGCGGCGCACCAGCAGCAGCACCGTCACGAAGAACGCGCTGACGAACACCAGCCACAGCGGCAGCATGATGAGCGCCAACATGCCCGACAGCGTCGCGGCGGTGTTCCACGCCGCGTGCAACGAGACGGCGAAGAGGTACCCGCCCAGCGGCGCCAGCACCCGCACCCAGCCCTTCGTCGTCTCTCGTGCGAGCCCAAAGCCCAGCCCCGTCATGGCGGTGAAGAGCGGGTGAATCCACGGCGTCAGCAGCCCGCGCATGACGAAGGTGCCGGCGAGCACGCTCGCGTCCTGGGCCGAGCGCAGGTCCTCCACCGCGGCGCGGCCGTAATAGATGACGTTCTCCACGCCCGCGAAGCCCAGCGCGACGAACGCCGCGTAGATGATGCCGTCGACCACGCCGTCGAAGTCTCGCTTGAGGAAGTACGCGATGCCGGCGACGCCCAGGCCCTTGAAGAACTCCTCGACGAAGGGCGCGCTGATGCAGGCCGAGACGAAGGCGCCGAACTCCTTGCCGCCCAGCTCCGCGCCCAGCGCGCCCATGACGGAGTTGATGACCGCCGAGAAGCCACACGCGGCGATGGCGCCCCAGCCCAGCGCGCCGGCCAGCGTCCAGAAGGGCTCGGGGTCGAAGCGGTCCACGAGCCACGGAATCCACACGTAGAAGAAGAGCGCCGGCAGCGCGAGCAACCCGCCGACGAACATGCCGCCCAGCTCTCGCACCGGGTCTTCCCCGAGGACGGCGCCCACGAAGAAGGTGAAGAAGAGCAGTCCGCCGCCCAGGAGCATGCCCAGCGCGTAGAAGAGGCAGCCCGCGGTGCGGCGCCCGGCGTCGAGTGAGTCGAGGCTGACCGGCGGAGGAAGGGCGTGGGGCGTCATGAGCGCGTGCGGCGCGTCGGCATGAGAGTGGCGCCGCAGCCTGCCGCCTCTGCCACGAGGCGTCTACGAACGGCTCGTCTCGCCCTCGTTCAGCGGCGGCCGCGCGGGTGGCTGCGGAAGATGACCTTCCCCTGTGGCTTGGCGGCCTGTGGCTGTTGTGGCTTGCCGGGCTGCCCGTGCCCACCGTGGTGTCGGGGCGGCGCGCTGGCCTGGCGCACCTTGAGCGCGCTGACGGCCTCCGCGAAGGTCGGCGCTTCCCTCGGCACGGCGGCGCGCTCGACGCGGCTGCGCGTCAGCTTCTCGATGTCGGCGAGGAACGGCCGCTCTTCCCCGGAGCAAAACGACGACGCGTGCCCCGACGCCGACGCGCGCGCCGTCCGGCCGATGCGGTGCACGTAGTCTTCGGGCACGTTGGGCAAGTCGTAGTTGATGACGTGGGCGATGCCTTCGACGTCGATGCCGCGCGCGGCGATGTCGGTGGCGACGAGCACCCGGTACTTGCCCGTCTTGAAGCCCGACAGCGCCTGCGTGCGCTGGCCCTGGCTGCGGTCGCCGTGAATGCGCTCGGCGCGCACGCCCGCCTTCACCAACTGCTTGGCGACGCGGTCGGCGCGGTGCTTGGTGCGCGTGAAGACGAGCGTCGCGTCTTCATCTTCGGCCAGCAGCGTCAGCAAGAGCGGCGTCTTCTCTTCTTGCGTCACCTCGTACACACACGTCGTCGCGCGCGCGGCCGTCGTCCCGCTCCGCGTCACCTCCACGCGCACGGGGTGGCTCGAGTGGCGCTTGGCGAAGTCGGCGACCTCGCCGGCCATGGTGGCCGAGAAGAGCAGCGTCTGTCGCTGCTTGGGCAGCCGCCCCAGGATGCGGTCGAGCTGCGGCTTGAAGCCCATGTCCAGCATGCGGTCGGCCTCGTCCAGCACCAGCACCTCGACGCCGTCGAGCCGCGCGGTGCCTTGGCCGCAGTGGTCGAGCAGCCGGCCCGGCGTGGCGATGCAGAGGTTGGCGTGCCGCAGCCCGTCCGTCTGAGGGCCCATGCCCACCCCGCCGATGAGCGTCACCGAACGGACGCCGTGCGGCTTGCCGAAGCGCCCCGCATGCTCGGCGATCTGCAGCGCCAGCTCTCGCGTCGGCGCCAGCACCAGCGCGCGCAGGCCCGGCTTGCCGGCGATTCGCTCGATGAGCGGCAGCAGGAACGCCGCCGTCTTGCCGGTGCCCGTGGCCGCGCAGCCGATGACGTCCTTCCCAGCCAGCCCGGCGGGAATCGTCTGCGACTGAATCGGCGTCGGGGTGAGGTAGCCGGCGTCGGCCAGCGCGGCGAGGCTCTTGGGGGACAGGCCCAGCGGCGTGAAGTCGCCGGGCACGGTGGAAGCGGTGGGGTGCGTCACGCGCGTAGGCCCTAACACTCTCGGCGGGCTTCACACGTACGGAATCGCCACGAGGGCGGTGTTGCGTGCGGGCCTGCCCTTAGTCCTCGTCCTTCCCGCGGCGTCGCGGGCGCGGTCGCGAGACGACTGTGTTCCACGCCTGGACTTGTTCGTTTCTCGGCAAAGCCCGGTACGTCGAGCTCGCTTCGAGCTCGTGAGTGCTGCCACTCCGCTCGGCCACCTTCAGCCAGCCAGGCTTCTGCGCTTCGGCGGCTGCTTTCTCGGCGCGTGCTCGCGCGGCCAAGTTTCGGTCTGCTTCTCTGAACATTTTCCTGCGCTCGATGCCGTCGCGCATGAACTTGGGCAGCTTCATCAGGTCTCCTTTGACGAGAAGGGCGCCGAAGTTAGGCGTCGAACGCGAGGCTTCCAAGGGGGACGGCCACCTACAGCTGCGCCTGATTCGGGCGAGCGACGAAGGTTGGATCAGTTGAAGCCGTTGACGCTGGCCTCGCCCGTCTTCCGGTTCACGCTCACCCAGAAGCCGTGGTCCGTCGGTGAGTCGACGTCGACCGAGAAGATCCAATCGTCCTTCGGCGTGCCGCCCGACTCCGACGCCTCGCCGACCGGCAGCAGCTCGAGGCCCGCCAGCGCCGCCTGGAGCTTCTTCTTGGCCGCCGCTTCGGACAGCGAGCCGCCGTCACGTCCGCCGAACTCCATGAACACGGCCAGCGGCGTCTCGCCGGCCTTCTGCGTCATCAGGGCGTCCACCGCGCGCTTGAACGCGTCTTGGAACGAGACGGGGCTCGCGCCGTACGCGTCCACGTGCTGCTTCACGAGCGCCTGGCTGGTGGTGTTGGCGACGCCGCGCACCGGGCTGTCGTCCTTCGGCTCCTTCTGCACCTGGGCGGCGAACTCGAGCAGCGCGACCGACGTCTTGCCCTGCACCGAAGGCGTGCGCTGGAGCTCGAGCGCCGTCACCACGCCGTCCTTCACGCTGACCGGCGCCGCGTCGGGGCGGTCGAAGTCGACGATCTGCGCGCCGTCCGCGCCCTTGAGCTTGTCCAGCCCGTTCCACAACACCTGCTGCACGTCCGCCGCCGTCGGTCCTCGTCCACCGTCGCTGCGCGTCGTCGCGCCGTTGAGGGCGGTGAGCAACGTCACCCGGCCCGCAGTCGACAGGCCAGCGTCCTTGGCCACCGCGCGGAAGGCGTTCGCCGGGTCGTCTTCGTACTCGGAGGGGTTCGCCTTGAACGCTTCGAAGGCCTTCGTCACCAAGGGCTCGAGCTGCCGCACGGCCTTGGCGATCGCCTCGAAGGACGCGGACACCGACTTGGGCGTCTGGGGCTTGGCCCGCGCGAAGTCGGGGCTGGTGTCGGTGAAGCGGTACAGCAGCGGCACGAGCGGGTTGCTGGACAAGCCGGCCTCACGCGCGTCGACGTAGCCGTCGTTGATGCGGCCCTTGCCGCGCTCGTTGCTCAGCGTGGACACGGCCTTCTGCAGCTCTGCGCGCAGCGCCTCGCGGGTGGGGTTCGCGCCGCTCTTCGCCTTGGCGGCGTCGTAGGCGGCTTGCACCACCGCCGCCCCCGCGGCACCGAACTGGGGCTTCTTCTTTGCTTGGGTGAGCAGCGTGTCGAGCGCCTGCGGAGAGACCGCCTGCTCACGCTCGAGGCCGTACAGCGGCGTCATCAACCGGTAGAGCGCGCTGCTCACTGCCGTCTTCTGCACCGTCATGGTCGGCTCCCTGTCGTGCTGCGAGGTGGGCCGCTTCATACCGGCGCCGGCCGGTCGGCGTCGTGTCACAAGGCCGTTCCTCGAAGCCGTCGAGCCGGGCGTGCCGCACGGACCGCTTGCGTTTCGTCGCCTTTCGACGCGCAGCACCGCAGCGCCCGGCATCGTCTCGGAAATCACGACGGGGCCGCCTCGAGCGCACGCCCGGTCAACACGTCCCTGCGCGGCGCGCAGTTGCTCGACCGCTCACGCCGTGGGCGGTGGGTCCGAGCGGTCGCGACGCTCGCGCCGAGCACCTCTGTGGCCGCGCCGTCCTCGCACCATGTCGGCGCGTTTCACACGTACGGAATCGCCACGAGGGCCGTGCTGTGCGACCGGACAGTCGAAGCCGTTGACGCGGGCTTCACCGTGCCAGCGCTCGCGCCCAGCGCCGCGGGCCCCCACTGATCTCGCCCGGGTCGCCCTGCGCCTGCTGCCCGAAGGCCCGACACCTCGCGTCAGGTGTTGCGCTGGCGCCGAGGCTGGTTGGAAACTCCCCACGCCGCATGCCTGTTGCTCCTGCCCTCGCCGACCTCCACTGGCAGCCGCTCCACGAAGACGCGTGGCTGTCCGTCCGCATCGACGAGAGCGGGCGCGTCGTGCACTACGCCCGGCGCCGCGCGCACTTCGAACTCGTCGAGCACCTCGAGGCCAGTCACCAGGCCGTGTTGACGGCGCTCCAAACGGTGCCGCGCACGCAGGTGGGGCTCCTCGTCGACCTGCGGGACACGCCGGAGGCCCACGCCGCCCCCCCGTCTGGCCGCCCGGCGCTGCGCAAAGAGCTCATCGAAGCCGCCATGGCTCGGCACCGGCCCAAGCTGCTGCGCGACTTCGGGCGGCTGGCCTTCGTCCTGCGCACGGCGGTGGGCAAGCTGCAGCTCGACCGTCACCTGCGGAACGACGGCTTCACGGCGCACATCACCTCGGACGAGCGCGAGGCCTTGGCGCACCTGCTCGGCGCGGCGCCCTAAAGCCCCACCGCCACCGTCACGGCTCGTCGAACATGTAGATGCGCTCGAGCTTGCTGCCCGGCGCGAAGTGAAAGACGGGCTTGAGCAGCCCGTTCTCGAGCCCGTACACCCAGCCGTGCAGGTGCGGCCGCCCGGCGGTCTTCCACGCGCGCTGAATGACCGTCGTCTTGGCCAGGTTGCGCACCTGGGTCGCCACGACGAGCTCGACCAGCCGCTTGTGCCGCTCCTCTTCGTCCTTCGTCTGCAGCAGGACGGCCTCGTTGAGCCGGTAGACGTCTTTGATGTGCCGCAGCCAGGTGTCCAGCACGCCGAAGCTCTTGTTGGTGAGCGCCGCCAGCACGCCGCCGCACCCGTAGTGGCCGCAGACGATGATGTGCTTCACCTCGAGCTGCGTGACGGCGTACTCGAGCACCGAGAGCAGGTTGGTGTCGGTGCTGATCACCAGGTTGGCGATGTTGCGGTGGACGAACATCTCCCCGGGCAGCGTGGCGGTGATTTGGTTGGCCGGCACGCGGCTGTCGCTGCACCCAATCCAGAGGAACTCGGGCCGCTGCAGCTGCGCCAGGCGCCGGAAGTACTCGGGGTCGTCCTGCACCTGCTGCCGTGCCCACGCGCGGTTCTGCTCGAGCAGCTTCTCGTCAGGGCTCATGGCGTCACCTTCTTGTACTTCGCGCGCCACTCGTCGCGGGTCATCGCGTACAGCGACACGTCGATGGTGTCCCGCACCTTCGTCGGGCCGACGAAACGTTCACCCAAGGCCTGCGCCACGGCGATGGACGGCGCGTTCGTCGGGGCGATGACGCTGACGAGCCGGTCCGCCCCCAACAGCTCGAAGCCCAGCTCGAGCGCCTTCTTCCCCATTTCCTGCGCGTAGCCCTTGCCACGGGCCTGGGGCGCGACGAGCCAGCCCACCTCCAGGCCCGGCCAGCCTTCCGGGAAGAAGAGCCCGCCGCGGCCCACCGCGCGGCCGGTGGCCTTCTCCACCATGGTCCACATGCCGTAGCCGCGCAGCTGCCAGTGGCCCACCATCATCGCCAGGCTCCGCCACAGCTCCCAGGCCGGCGGCGCGTGCGCCAGGCCCAGCCCCGCCTGCGTCTGCGCGTCGGCGTGCCAGGCCACCAGGTCGGGGAGATCCACCTCCGACGGCACGCGCAGGCGCAGGCGCTCCGTCTCCACGTCCGTCAAGCGCGGGTCCATGCGGTGCGCTGTAGCTCAGCCGCGCACAAGCCCAAAGTCGGGCTCGCCGACGCCACCGTCACGCGTCACGGAGGTGCCGCGCGAATTGAGGTCCAGCGTGTGCTACTCCCATTCACCCAAACGGGGGCCTGACGAAGAGGGTGGCTCGTGGCAGTGCAGATCGGCAGTGGGCGCGCGTTGGTGATGGTGGGTCCGACCTTCAGCTCGGCCGTCGAAGGCTACTTGGTGTCGCAGGCGGTCCTGCCCATTGCGGCGAAGGAAGGCCCCGCGCTGCGCCAGCAGGCGCTCGAGTCCTTGCCCGACTACGTCTTCTTGGGCGACGTGTTCGCCGGCCGAGGTGGGCGCGAGTGGCTGGTGCCCGCCATGGAACTGCTCGGCGCGCGGCGCACCCGGGTGGTGGCCTACGCCCCCGACGCGGGCCTCGAAGAGGTGGTGGCGTGGCTGTCCGCCGGCGCCAGCGCCGTCTGGCACGGCGTCGACGAGCGGCCGGACCTGGCCGTGGTGCCGGCGTGCACCGCGCCGCTCTCGCAGCGCTTCCTCGCGTACGCCGAAGCGCAGCGACTGACGGGCACGCTCACCTTCTTCCCGGGGCTGCCGTTCGAGGGCAGCGCGCGCTTCGAATACGGCCAGCTCGCCGAGGCCAGCCTCGGGGCCGCGACCGGGGTCGACGCGCTGGCTGACGCGCTGTCGGTGGACGAGGTGCCGCTGCGGCTCGAGCAGCGCGACACCGTGCAGCTGCGGCCGGTCAGCGGCGGCACCCGGCACCGCGCGCGGTTGCTCGTGGTGGAAGACGACGAGGCCGTGCGCTCGCTGGTGATGAAGCAGCTCGAGCCCTTGGGCGAAGTCGTCGGCGCCGCCGACGGGCTCGAAGGCTGGGCCATGGCCTGCGGCGGCGAGTTCGACGTGGCGGTGGCCGACCTGGCGATGCCGCGGCTGGACGGCTGGGGCTTCTTGCGGCGCCTCAGACACCACCCGCTGGCGCGGGAGACGGCCGTGCTGGTGCTCTCGGCGCAAGACGACATGCGGGACACGCTGGAGGCCGCCAAGGCCGGGGCGCGCGCGTACCTGCGCAAGTCCGGGCGCAGCCGCGAGCTGACGGACGCCGTCGCCAAGCTGCTGGTCCCTCGGCAGGCCGTGTGGGAAGCCCTGGCGCGCGACGACGGGTGTGAGGTGGAGCTCCCCCACGTCGGCCCGCACTGGTTGGTGCGGGCGCTGGCCGAGCTGGACTGCTCCGGCGTCCTGCACGCTGAAGACGTCATGGGCCGCTACGAGTTGACGGTGGCGCACGGCAAGCTGGCCAGCGCGGTCGCGCAGACGGGCAGCTTTCGCTTCGAAGGCCGCATGGCGCTCGACGCGCTGTTGGCGGCGGTGGGCCACGCGCGCTTCGTGCCGAACCCCGACGTCCACGCGGGACAGAACGCGGGCTGGCTGTTCTCCACGCTGGACGAGCTCTTGGCCACGGAGCTCAAGGCCGCCAAGAGCCGGCTGGAGCACGCCGCCCGCGCGGTGGACCGGCTGTCCGTCGTCGACGAACTCGCCGCGCTCTTCGCGACGCTCGCGTCCAAGCACGAGCTGAAGGTGCTCGCGGCGCTGCGCAGTCGGCCGTCGACGCTCGACGAGCTGTCCCGCCAGGCGGCGCTGCCCGTGGACGAAACGACGCCGGTGCTGGCGGATCTGCTCCGCCGCGGCGTGGTGACGGTGCAGGTCGAAGGCTGAGAAAAAGAACGGCTGCGGGAGCCCGTCAGGCGTGCGGCTGCACGCGCGCCGTTCGGAGCGCTTCCGTGGCGCAGGTGATGTGCCGCTGGCCGTACTGCGTCAGCTCCGCCGCCAGCTCCCGCACCGACGCCGCCGACGTGCGCAGGGAGTTCGCCTTGATGACCATGGGCAGGTTCACCCCTGTCACCACCTCGAGCTGCACTTCGCTCGCCGCGCCACAGACACACAGGCTCTGCGTACAAGGGGTGCCGCCGAGCAGGTCGGCCAGCAGCAGCACGCCGTCGCCGCGATTCACCTCGCGCACGGCCTGCCGAATGGCGCGTTGCACTTCTTCGGGGCCCACGCCGGGCTGCACGCTGCAGGTCGCGACCTGGGGCATGTCGCCGACGATGTCTCTGGCCGTCTGGACGAAGACTTCGGCCAAGCGACCGTGGGAAGCGATGACGAGCCCAACCATGGCGGACCACTCCTTCGAACGACGACCGGCCGAGGCGAGTATCTCGCCCCCTTCGTCGAGGCAACAGCCCGCCTCCTCCGTGGAACGGGGAGGACGCGGGCTCAAGTTGCCGGCCTGGTTAGTACGCCTTACGCGGCGCTCGCGCTGGTGCTGGCCCGCCCGCGCCGTGTCCACAGCGCCAGCATGCGCTCGAGCTCCTCGAGCCGCACCGGCTTGGCCAAGAAGTCGTTCATGCCGGCGGCCACACAGCGCGCGCGATCTCCGTCGAGCGCGCTGGCCGTCAGGGCGATGACCGGCACGGCCTGGCCTCTGGCGCGCAGCCGGCGGGTGGTCTCGAAGCCGTCGAGCTCCGGCATCTGGCAGTCCATGAGGACGATGTCGTGGACCATGGCGTCGAGCGCCGCGAGCGCCAGCTCCCCGTTCGTCGCGAGCGTGACGGAGCAGCCCAGCCGCTCCAAGAGCCCGCGAATGACGCGCTGGTTGACGAGGTTGTCTTCGGCCACCAACACCCTGGCCTGGGCCAGCGACGACACGGCGACGGCGGGGTTGCCTTGCAGCTCGAGGTGGAGCCCCAGCGCGCGAGTCACCGCGTCGGCCAGCTGTCGCCGCCGCAGCGGGCGGTGCACCGTGAAGACGGCGCGGGGGACGGGCGTGCCTCCGGCCACGCCACAGACGAGGCCCACCGGAACCTTGCCGGCGGCGCGCAGCAGCTGGCCGACGCCACCCTCGTCCACGCGGTCGCTCACCAGCACCAGCGCCGCGCGTTGGACGAGCGGGAGCGCGTCTTCCACTTTGCTCAGCACCGTCACGTTCAGGCCCAACGCGCCGAGCGACGCTTCGAGCGCGCGCGCCGGGGTCGCCAGGGGCTCGACCACCACCGCCCGCTGGCCCTGGGCGACGAGGACTCGCCGCGCCGGCGCGCGCTGCGGCAGCCCCAGCGACACCGTGAAGGTGGTCCCCGACGCCGACGTGGTGACGTCGATGAGGCCGCCCATGAGAGAGACGAGCCGGCGGCAAATGGCCAGGCCCAGCCCCGTCCCTCCGAAGCGCCGGGTGATGCTGCTGTCTTCCTGCGTGAAGGGGCTGAAGAGCCGAGGCAGCGCCGTGGGGGCGATGCCGATGCCGGTGTCGCTGACCGCCAGCAGCACCGCCCGCGTCGGGCCGCCGTCGTCGGGGCCGACCGACACTTCGACGGTGACTTCGCCGCTCGTCGTGAACTTCACCGCGTTGGACAGCAGGTTGAGCAGCACCTGGCGCAGCCGCGTCGGGTCGCCGCACACCGTCTCCGGCACGTCGTTCGCGAAGAGCCCCGTCAGCTCCAGGCCCTTGGTCTGCGCCGCCTCGGCGACGACGGCCAGCGCGTCTTCCACGACGTCGCGCAGCGAGAAGTCCAGCGCCTCGAGCGTCACCTTGCCCGCTTCGAGCTTCGAGAAGTCCAGCACGTCGTTGATGAGGGCGAGCAGGCCTTCGCTGCAGGCGTGCGCCGTCTGGGCGTACTCGCGCTGAATCGCCGAGAGCGGCGTCTCGAGGAGCAGCCGCGTCATGCCCAGCACGCCGTTGAGCGGCGTTCGGACTTCGTGGGACATGGTGGCCAGGAAGTCGGCCTTGGCGCGGGACAGCTCGAGCGCCGTGTCCCGCGCTTCCCGCAGCCCCGTCTCGTAGCGGACGCGCTCGGTGACGTCGTGCCACTCCGCGAGCAGCACCCGGCGGGCCCCCAGGGTGATGGGCGTCAGCGACACCTCCATGGTCAGCGGCGCGTCGTCCGCCGTCAGGTACACCCAGTCGAAGCGGTGGCCGCCCTGCGCGTGGGTGAGCGCCTGCATGCGCCGGAACTTGTCCAGCGACGGTTCGCCACCGGGCTGCGTCGCGGGCGACAAGCTTTGGGTGGTTCGGCCGACCAGGTCGTACTTGCTGCCGAAGCACAGCAGCGCCACCGCCGCCGGGTTGCAGTCGATGACGGCTTGCTCGTCGAAGAGCAGGTACGCGGTGGCGGACTGGTCGAACAGCAGCCGGAAGCGTTCTTGTGAGGCGACGCGCTCGGACACGTCGGTGAAGAGCCACAGCTCGAAGGGCCCCGCGCAGGTGGCGCTCCACTCCACCAGGCGCTCACTCCCGTCACGCCGGGTGATGGGCAGCGTGCGCGACTGGGGGAAGCCCTGCTGCCGCTCCACTTGAAACAGCGAGCGCGCCATCGCCGCTTCGTCACCGAACAGGTACGAGAACCACGCGCCCTGCGTCGTCAGCGCCTCGCGGGCGTGACCGGTGAGGCGGCACGCGGCGTCGTTCATCCAGACTTCCTCGTCGTGCACGAAGACGGCGGGGCTCGACAGGCGGCTGGCCAGCTCGCGGATCTGCTGCGCGCCCGCCAGGGCCTCCAGCGCGTCCCGCCACCAGGGCACGAACTCCGCCGTGGCCCGCTCATGCGCCTGGGTGAAGTGGTTCTCGGCGCTGCTGAGCACCCACAGCGTCGCCTCGCGTCCCAGTCGAACCACCAGGACGCTGCGCGCCGCTCCCGAAACGACATCGGGGTGCGTCTTGGGCAGCAGCTGGCTTGGCTGGCTCACCACGCCGGGCTCGACGTCAGCGGGGTAGTCGCCGCCCGGGTCCAAGGGACCCCACCGGGTCACGCGCGCCCCGGACACGAGCACCGCCGCGGACGCGCCGGTGAGCGCGACCGCGGTCGAGAGCACCCGCGCCTCGGCACTGAGCGGTGAGGTGGAGGACATGGCGTGGATCGAAACCCCGGTGGATCAGCTGCAACGTGCACGCCTGCTCCGAGAGTCGGAGTTTTGACGCCCGCATCGGCGCGTTCGCCAGGTGCGGTCCTGCTCTTTCGGAAGCAGTCCTTCTTCTCGGCGCCCAGAGTTGTTAAGGGCTCGACGCATGGCGCCACGCATTTTTGTACATTCCACCCTCGACTGGGGGCACGGAATCGAGACGGCTCTCCAGGGAAACCGCAGTGTCTTGTTTTTCGAGAAGGCCGGCGAGAAGCGCTTCATCATCGAGAAGGCGCTCGAAACCCAGACATTCAAGGAGGTCACGCTGACGGCCCCCGAAGTCACCGCCCTCGCCGCGCGCGCCGCGGGCCGCAAGCCGACGCCGTCCAAGCCGGCAAAGAAGAAGACGCCGGGCAAGCCGAAGGCCGGGGTGTTCGCCAGCCTCGCCGACCAGCTCAAGCTGTTCGAAACGCTCTTCGTCGGCGGCTTTTCGGGCGAGAAGTACGTCAAGGAAGAGCGCGGCGCGCCCGGCGTCACGGGGGAAGAAGGGTACAAGGAGGCGGGCGTCGCCCTGGCCCAGGAGCTGCTGTCGGCCAAGGCCTTCGCCACCGAGTCCGTCGAGTCGCTCTTCGAGCGTGCGCAGCAGGTGCTGGCGCAGACGAACATCGCCCACCCCGTCTTCGAGGGGAACATTCCCTTCAAGTCGATTCTCGAGGCCGATCGCCCCGCGGCGGTGGCGGCGCTCAAGGACCTCCTGCACGGCGCCGAGGAGTACGGCGAGCGGCTGGCGCGCTTCGCCGCGGCGCTCAGCCCGCGCGACAAGCAGGGCGCCGCGCGCAAGGTGTCCTGGCCGCTGGCGACGGTGTTCGGCGCGCTGTTCGACCCCAGCACACACACCGCGGTGAAGCCCACGGCCTTCGCCAGCCAAGCGCGGACGCTCGGCTTCGAACTCGAGCGCACCCAGAAGCTCGACGCGGCGGGCTACGCGGCGTTCCTCGACGTGGTGCTCAAGACGCGCAAGGCGTTGATCGCCGCGGGCCACCAGCCCAAGGACCTGCTCGACGTGTACACGTTCATCTGGCGCACGCACGCGGAGAAGCCTGCGCCGGCGGCTCAGCCCAACTGACGGCTGAGCGCCGTCGCATCGGCGCGGCACGCGAAGGGCGGAGCGTGAACGCCGTCACGGCGGCGCCGTCACAACCCAGCGCGAGGGAGAAGCCCGCGCTGAACGCTCAACCCGACTGACGGCCTGTTCGCTTGGACCTCGGCGCAGCGCGTGCGGGGCGTCACCTTGGCGTCGCCCAGCGCAGACGGCTTGAGCGCGTGGACCTCGGCGCGGCACGCGGGGCCGAACATGAACGTTGTCACCGTGGCGCCATTGCAACCGAGCGTGCGGAAGAAGCCCGCGCTGGCCGCTCAACCCGACTGACGGCCTGAGCGCGTGGACCTCGGCGCGGCGCGTCCGGGGCGGAACGTGAACGCCGTCACCTTGGCGCCGGCACCGCCCAGCGCGCGGTAGAAGTCGAGCGCGTGGGTGTCTTCGTCGTCGGCGAGCACGAAGACACAGGCCGCGTCGAGCACGCGCGCCTTGGCCCGCACCGCGTCCATCAACGCTCGACCGACGCCCCTGCGACGACGCCGAGCGTCGACCGCGACGTCGTAGACGAACAGCTCCACCCGCGCGCGCTGCGTCAAGGGCAGCACGAAGCCGGTGAGCGCTCCCACCACCGCCTCTCCTTCGACGGCCGCGAAGCCGAAGAAGTCGGGACGGCGGAGCACGGACTGAAGCCACGCGTCCTTGGGCCGTCGGCCCGGCGTTTCGAAGACACGAGCGAGCAGACGGACGGCCGCGCGGGCCACCGACAGCTTGCGGGCGGACAGCGGGGTGACGCGAAGCGGGCGGTCCATGAGGGCACCCTACGGCGCACTCGCACGGTGGGTTACGTCGCAGCGTTCGGTCGGCCCGGGCGCCGCGCTGACCGACGACTTCGGTACCCTTCGCCTCGACGCAGAAGTACGGTTCGGCGCTTCATGAGCACCGTCGCAGTCATCATGGGCAGCGCGTCGGACTGGGAAACCATGCGTCACGCAGCCGAGACGCTCGAGCGCTTCGGCGTCGACTACGAAGCGCGCGTCGTGTCCGCGCACCGCACTCCGGAGCTCATGTACCGCTTCGCCAAGGAAGCCGAAGGGCGGGGGGTGCAGCTCATCATCGCCGGGGCCGGCGGCGCTGCGCACTTACCCGGCATGGTGTCGGCGCTGACGCCGCTGCCCGTCTTGGGCGTACCCGTCGCCTCGCGCATGCTCAGCGGCGTCGATTCGCTCCTGTCCATCGTCCAGATGCCGGCCGGCGTCCCTACCGCCACCTTCGCCATTGGCCCTGCGGGGGCCACCAACGCCGCGCTCTTCGCCCTGCGGCTGCTCGCGCTGAAGAGCGCCCGGCTCGCCAAGGCCCTGGCCGAGCACCGCGAAGAGAACGCGAAGAAGGCGCACGCCAGCAGCGAGACGCTGACACTGCCCGAAGTGACGAGCCCAGTGCGTCCCGCTGCCAAGGCCAAGCGAGGTAGTCGGAAGTGACAGTCGGTGTGCTCGGTGGCGGGCAGCTGGGGTTGATGTTGGCCGAGTCGGTGCTGCACCTGGGCCACCAGGTCCTCGTGCTCGAGCCCGACGAGCAGTCGCCCTGCGCCCTGCGCTTGGGGCCGGTGCAGCACGGCCGCACGGACGATCCACACGCGCTGAGCACCTTCTTCGCGCAGGTCGACGTGGCCACGTACGACTCGGAGAACCTGGCGGCCGCGCCGCTGGCGCCCTTCGCCGACAAGCTGCGACCGTCGCTGAGGGTGCTCCAGGTGTCCCAGGACCGGCTGCAAGAGAAGGCCTTCCTCGCCGAGCGTGGGTTCGGTCCGGTGCGCTTCGTCGCCGTGCCGCCCGGCGCGCCGCTCCACGACGCCGTCCGGGCGTTTGGGCTGCCCTGCATCGTCAAGACGGCGCGGCTTGGCTACGACGGAAAGGGGCAGTGGCGCGTCACGTCCGACGATCAGCTCTCAATGCTGCCGGAGTCCGGCGCCCACGGCTTCGTCGTCGAAGAGGTGCTCTCGCTCACCGCCGAGCTGAGCTGCATCGTCGCGCGGGGGCGCGGTCACGCCGAGGCGTTTCCCGTCTTCGAGAACCTGCACGCGCACCACATCCTCGACTTGACGGTGCTGCCCGCGCGGGTGGACGTGCGCTGGCAGCAGCAGGCGCGGACGACGGCGCTCGAGGTGGCTTCGTCGCTGGACGTCACGGGCTTGCTCACCGTGGAGTTCTTCGTCGGGAAGGGCCGCGATGGAATCGAGCGCCTGTTCGTCAATGAGCTCGCGCCGCGGGTCCACAACAGCGGGCACGTGACTCGCAAAGCCTGCGCGCACAGCCAGTTCGACGTGCTGGCGCAGCTGCTCGTCGGGCTTTCGCCCAGCCCTCCGGTGCTCCGGCCGGGTGGCTTCTGCATGGCGCAGCTGCTCGGCGAAGTGTGGAGCGCGCAGGGGCGGGCCGGCGGGCCGCTGGCGCTCGACGGGCTCGAGGGCGCTGAAGGGCTGGAAGAGGTGTACCTGTACGGCAAGCGGGACGCGCGGCAGGGCCGGAAGATGGGGCACCTCATTACCCATGGCCCCGACGCGGACGCCGCAGTGGCCCGGGCGCTGGCGGCGCGGCGAGCGCTCGAGGGCCGCAGGTCGTGAGTGAGGAGCGGTGGCGCGGCATCACCCTCATCACGGCCTCGTCGTTCTGTTTTGCGCTGTCTGCGGTGCTGGCCCGCATCGCGGCCCAGGGCTTCTCGTCGAGCCAGCTGGTGTTGCTCCGCTTCGTCGTGGGGCTTGGCGCGTGCGCCGTGGCGTTCGCGGTGCAGGGGCGGTTGCCGAACTTCGCGGCGTGGCGGCTGCTGCTGGCCCGTGGGTTCATGGGCGCGACGACGGTGCTCCTGTACTTCTTCGCCATCAGCAAGGTCGGCGCGGCGGTCGCGACGGTGCTCTTCTATTGCTCGCCCATCTACGCGGCGCTCTTCGCGCGCGTGTTCCTCAAGGAGCGCCCCAGCCGGTGGATGACGGTCGGCCTGCTCCTGACGACGGCGGGCGCCGCGCTGGTCAGCTTCAAGCCGACGGCGGAGGTGACGAATGACTGGCGCTGGGGCGCGGCCGCGGGTGTGCTGGCCGGCGTGCTGGGCGGCGCGTCGTTGGCGGTGACGAAGGCAGCGCGGACGGTCGCCGACACCTGGACGGTGTTCTTCGCGTTCTGCGTCATCGCGTCCTTCGTCTCGGCGCCGTTGGCGGTGCCGGGGTGGGTGCCCGTGTTCGACTCGCCGCTGGCCACGTCGGTGCTCGGCATGGCTCTGGCGGCGCTGTTCGCGCAGCTGCTGCTCACGCACGGCCTGGGGTTGGTCTCGGCGACGCTCGGCAGCGCGCTGACGCAGCTCGTCCCGGTGCTGGCGTGGGCGCTGGCGCTGACGGTCATGCAGGAGCAGGTGACGCTGGCCGCAATCGCCGGCGCGCTGCTGTGCATGTCTGGCATTGGCGTGACGCTGGCGGGGCGTTGACGGCCGCGCACGGCGTGGCGTCTGCACACCGACCCGAGCGTGACCGGGACAAAAGAGACCGAACGACTCGACCGAAGGCAAACCCCGCGGGGCTCGACGCTGGGTGAGAGTGGGCGCCGCAGAGGACTGGGTGGGCTGCGTCGCTCGAGCGTTGCGCAAGGCACCAGTGCTGCGGACGGCCCGACGAGGCCCGGTACGTCGCTCGCTCCAGCGCGTCAGCGTGCGCCGTGCGCTCCCGGTGGCTCGTTGGTCAAGTGATGCGCGAGGCTCCAGTCGACGCCATCCGGCCGGCGAAGCCCTTATTCGTCCGCTGCTCCGCTCGCCCCCGCTGCGCGCCCATTGGCCCGCCGCTCCCGAGCGCCTTCGGGACGTCGGGTGCTTGGGGTCCACCGGCTCGTCGAGGCGCTCGTCCCGGACTGACCCTGATGCAGGCGCGGTCACCCAGCGTGCTCCTGTGGGAAGCGCTTGGCGCGCCTGAGGGGACCGACGGCGACGCCGGCGGCCGGTCGACGCCTCCCTCGCAGCGTTTCGAGGCGCCTGGGCATGACACCTTCGCCTTCGGCGCTGCAGGGCGGCTCGTCCGACGAGGTGCGCGAAGCAGGAGCCCTCCTTGCGCGGCTCTCTCAGAGGAGGCAAGAGAGGTCCACCCATGCGCTCCTTCGTCACGCCGGTGTTCATCTGCCTCGCGCTGATCAGCGCCCCCGCGGCTGCCCAGACGTCCGCGCTGTATGAAGGCGGCGCGGTCCGCGCAGGCTGGGCCGCTCAAAGCGCTGCGCCGGTGACGGTGGCGTCGACGGCCGTGCTCGACGGCACTGCCCCGACGTTGCAGGTCGAGCTCCCCGCGGGTGGCTCGGTGCGCCTGGCCGGCACGTCGACGCTTCGCCCGGGAACGCTCGACACGCTCCTGGTGCGCGTGCACGCGAGCAGCGCAGGCGCGGTGCGGGTGCTGGCGCTGGGCAACCGCGGAGGGTGGACGTTCGTGGACGTGCGCCTGTCGAGCTACTGCCCTGGTGGGGTCCTTCCCGTGGGCTCCTTCGCTGACTGCCAGGTGCCGTTGAGGGCGCTGGGTGTTGGCCGGTCGGGCTTCGTTCAGCTCGAGTTTCGGGAAGTCGGTGGCGCGCCCCTGACGCTGCACTTCGGGGCGATTCGCGTGGCGGCGGGGACGCGCGGCATGGACACGACGCCACCGACGGTGGCGGTGACGGCGCCGGTGGCCAGCGCGACGGTGAGCGGCACGGTGACGCTGCGCGCGACGGCGAGCGACGCGGTGGGCGTGGTGGGCGTGCAGTTCCTGGTGGACGGGCAGGTGCACGGCGCCGAGGACCCGACGTCGCCGTACGAAATGCAGGTCGGCACGGGCGCGCTGAGCAATGGGCCGCACGTCTTGGGGGCGCGGGCGCGGGACGCGGCGGGCAACGTGGCGACGTCGAGCGTGAGCGTGACGGTGGCCAACGTCACCGCCGACACGACGCCGCCGACGGTGGCGGTGACGGCGCCGGTGGCCAACGCGACGGTGAGCGGCTCGGTGGCGCTGAGCGCGACGGCGAGCGACGCGCTGGGCGTGGTGGGCGTGCAGTTCCTGGTGGACGGGCAGGCGCACGGCGCCGAGGACCTGACGGCACCTTTCGGGGCCACGCTCGACGCGACGTCGCTCTCGACGGGGGCGCACACCGTCTCGGCCCGCGCGCGGGACGCCGCCGGCAACGTCGGCACGGCCGCGGTGGTGCCCATCTCCGTGGGCACAGGGCCGAGCGCGACGGCCACGTACACCTCCTTCGCGACGCTGCCCGCGCATTCGGACGGAGTCCCCACCAGCGCGCAGTGGGCGCACGGCGGGGCGATGTTCGTCAAAGACGTGCAGGGCGGTGACCTGGTCGGCTTCTTCCGCGGCACGTCCAGCCTGCGCGCGGCGGTGTCGGTCAACGACGGCGCCAGCTGGTCCTGGGTCAACCCTTCGGCGGCGGTCGCGGCGCCGGAGCCGTTGGCCGTCGCCCAGGGCCCCGACGGAAAGGTGCACCTCATCGGGTGGAGCTGGGCGCTGGGCGTGGGCTACACGCGCCTGACGCTCGTCCGCAACTCGTCCGGCCACGTGACGGGCTTCAGCGCCGACGTCGCGAGCCTGAGCTTCCCCAGCTCGCCCAACCCCGCAGACGTGTCGGCGGACCTCGTGGTGGGCACCGATTCCAGCGGCACGCCCACGCTGTTCTGGGCGCTCTACGACGACTTCTCGGGGAGCAACCGCGGCCGCGTCGTGTGCGGCAAGACGGCGCCGAGCGTCGGGGCGCTGCCCACGCAGAGCGCGCACTTCGTCTCGCTCGCCAACGGCGCCGGCGCCACGCAGCTCGAGCTGCTCGGCTCCAACGCCTGGGCTTCACCTCACAACGCCGGCGTGCTCCTCGCACAGCACCCCGTCTCGAAGGACGTCTGGTTCCAGTGGGGCCCCATGAACACCGGCGACGGGCTCACGCAGAACGCCTTGCCGCTCAAGCGCGCCCGCGCGACGCCGAGCGGCGCGTCTGCCTTCACCGTCGGCAGCCCCGTCACCGTGGCGAGCTTCAGCGCCGGTTGGGGTGTTCAAAACTACGTCGTCTTCGCGACCTCAGCCTCGGTCTGGTTCATGTACGGCACGGCCAGCAGCGCCGTCGTCATCGACAAGGTCAACGCCGCGGGGGTCGTCACGCCCAACGCGCTCCCCAGCCCGCTGCCCAGCGCTCGCTCCGGGGGCGCGTTCGCCCTCAACGTGAATGGCGCCGAGACGCGCGCGTGGTTCGGCGGGCGCGTCGGTGAAGACGCCGACCCGGCCATGCCCAACGTCGTCAAGTTCTGGAATGGCAGCGCCTGGACCAGCTTCACCGACAGCTCGAGCTTCGTCGGCTTTCGCATGAGCCGGTCCTCGGGGTGGGACCAGGGGCTCGTCATGTTGCAGAACAACTTCGACTACACGACACACCGGCCGTGGGTGGGGACGCTGCGCTCGCCGTAGCGCGCCTGGAGTGCAGTCCGGTTGATCCTCCCCGGCGCCGTCGCTCAACGGTGTGCGCCTGTGTGAGGGGTCTCCCGCTGTTCGGGCGAAACGAAAAGAGACGTGTGACTTCGGCGGTGTAGAGTCCTGCCTGCTTCCGTGGCCGCGCAATCGTTCATTCTCCCCGCGTCGGCGTTGGACCGCCGAACGTTGGGCAAGTACGAGGTGCTGTGCCGCCTTTCCACGGGCGGCATGAGTGAGATCTACCTTGCGCACCAACGTGGCGCGGGTGGGTTTCGCAAGCTCGTCGTGCTCAAGACGATTCTCCCGGACATCGGCGGCGAAGAAGACTTCGTGCGCATGTTCCTGGACGAAGCGCGCATGACCGCCGCCTTCGCGCACCCCAACATCGCGCAGGTGTTCGACTTCGACGTCGACGACGGCCAGCTGTTCATGGCCATGGAGTTCGTCCAGGGCTGCACGTTGGTGGAAATGGCGCGGGGCTGCCGGCAGGCCAAGGAGCCCATTCCCATCGGCTTCACGCTGACGGCGGTGCGGGACACGGCGCTCGCGCTCCACTACGCGCACACCTTCACCGACGCGCGCGGTCGCAAGCAGGTCGTCATTCACCGCGACGTGGCCGAGAAGAACATCATGGTGACGCACGAGGGCGTCACCAAGCTGCTCGACTTCGGCATCGCCAAGGCGCAGGGCAAGGCCAACCGCACCACCGTCGGCATGGTGAAGGGCACCAGCGGCTACATGTCGCCCGAGCAAATCCGCGGCGAGCCGCTCGACGGGCGCAGCGACATCTTCGCGCTGGGCATCGTGCTGCACGAGTGCTTGACGGGCATGCGCCTGTTCCACGGCAAGAGCCCCGAAGAGGGCATGCTCGCGGCGCTCAACCAGCCCATCACCCAGCCGTCGAAGCTCAACCCGCGCATCAAGCCCGAGCTCGACCAGGTGGTCCTCAAGGCGCTGGCCCGCAACCGTGATGAGCGCTTCGCCACCGCGCTGGAGTTCGCCCGCGCCATCGACCGCGTCGGCCGCGACGACATGTGGCACCCGGAGCAGAGCGGGGAGCTGG
This sequence comes from Myxococcaceae bacterium, assembly GCA_022842905.1. GTDB lineage: Bacteria > Myxococcota > Myxococcia > Myxococcales > Myxococcaceae > JALHOS01. The sequence continues at coordinate 26,174 of JALHOS010000056.1, forward strand.
TGACCCGCTTCTTCGCCGAGCGCCGCGCGGAGACGAGCCGCATGCTCGAGTCGACGTCCATGGGGGACTCGACCGGTGAGCTGCGCCTGGAAAGCTTGATGATCAAGCCCAAGGCGTCCACGCCTTCGGGCCCCGACGCTCGGCGCGCCGACACGTCAGCGCCGCCCCCGCCTGGCCCGAAACCCAGCGGCGGTCGGGCTGCCGTCCCGCCGGCGCCGCCGTCCGCGCCGGACACCATCACCAACCCTGCGCGCCCGCGCGTCGGCAGCGCGCCCACGCCGCCGAAGACGGCGCCGGTGCCCGCACCGATGGCGGCGCCCGACGCCAAGCGGTCGCCCATCTGCGTGCCGCATCCGGCGAGGGCGAGTGTCGCGGCGACG
>JALHOS010000057.1 GCA_022842905.1 Myxococcaceae bacterium
GCCCGTCACCGTCGCGGCGGTCGACCTGCCCGAAGGCGCGGCGCTGACGCCGGAGGTGCTGACGCAGCGGCTGGTTCCCGCCCAGTTCGTCACCGGCTCGGTCGTGCGCGCCGCCGACACCCCGGGGGTGCTCTTTCAGCGGCTGCGGGTGTCGTTGCAGGCCGGCGACGCCGTGCTGGTGTCCCAGCTCGAAGAGCCTGGGGGCGATCGCCTGGCACGGAAGGTCCCGCTGCGGCAGCGCGCGGTGGCCGTCGCCGCGAAGGGTGTCGTGCACGGAGACGGCATCGTCCAAGCCCAGGACCGGGTGGACTTCATCGGCACCTTCAAGGACCCGGCGTCGGGTCGGCCGATCGTCATCACCCTGCTCGAGGACGTCGCGGTGCTGGCGACGCAGGCGCTGGGCGAGCGCGTGAAGGGGCCCGCCGCGAACGTCGCCGTGCTGGTCGAGCCGAAGGAAGCCGAGCTGCTCGCGCTGGCCCAGGAAGCGGGCGCGCTCAACGTCGCGTTGCGCGGGGCCGCGGAAGGGCAGGGGGGCGACGTCGAGCGCGGCGCCGAGATCGACGCGCTGATCGCCGGTGAGCGCGCGCGGGAACTCGAGCGACGTCGGCGAGACTCGATCGAGGTGATTCGCCAGCTGCACGAGCGCCGCTGATTCACTCGCGGCGCCCTCGCTCCGCGCCTTGGGTTAACGCTTCGCGCCCTCGCGTGGCTTTCGTCAGAGCAGGACGAACTTTCACCCACCTCGAGGGCCCCATGACCAGAGGCAGGACTCCGTTGATGATCGCCGGCGCGCTCGCGCTCTGTGCAGGCGCGATTGCGTACAGCGCCGTCCAGGCTGAGTTCCGCCGCGTGCGCAAGGGCTTCACCCCCGTGCCGGTGGTGGTCGCGGCCATCGACATCACCGAAGGCACGGTGCTCACCATGGACATGATCTCGTCGCGCGGCGTACCCGAGCAGTTCGTGACCGCGTCGGTCATTCGCCCGGACAATGCGTCGTTCATCATCGGCCAGCGGGTGACGGTGCCGCTTCAGGCAGGTGATCCGCTCCTGTGGAGCCAGTTCGAAACCACGCGGGCGGGTGAGCGGCTGGCGACCCGCGTACAGCAGCGGACCCGCGCCATCACCATTGAAGCGAAGGGCACGTCGGCCGTCGGCGGGTGGGTGCGCCCCAACGATCACGTCGACGTCATCGGCACGTTCAAACACCCGGACACCGGCGATCAGAACTCGCTGACGCTGCTGCAGAACGTCATCGTCCTGGCGACGGGGCGCATCACCGGGACCACGAACACCAACCTCATTCCCGAAGCCCAGCGCGACTACTCCCACGTGTCGTTGCTGGTCGTGCCGGAAGAAGCGGAGGTGCTGACCCTGGCGCAGGAAATGGGGGCCCTCACGCTCACGCTGCGAAACGATGAGGACGTCTCCTCGCTCGAGACCCGCGCGTACACCGGTGTGCGGACCCTGTTCGACGGCGCGCGGCTCACTCAGCTGCAGAAGGTCCGGGTCGCGGTGTCGATCATTCGCGGCACGGACGAGCGGCGGCAGGTGGTCGAGGAACGGCATGAGTGAGCTGGCGGCGCTGTTGGTTGGGGTGGCCGCGACGACCTTGGCGTGGCCGTGGGCGTCGCTTCCTCGGGCACCTCCAGCTCGGGCCGCGCGGCGTCGCGAGGCGCACGGGCCTCGGCGCCTTGCGGTGCGCTGGCGTCGCTGGGCCTGAGTCGTCGAGGATCTTTGGCTTGGGACAGGCGGGCAGGGTAAGCGCGGCCGCATGAGCCCCCCGCGCCGCCCTCTCATCGCCATCGTCGGCCGGCCGAACGTGGGCAAGTCCACGCTCTTCAACCGCCTCGTCGGCAGCGTGCGCGCGATCGTCGAGGACGCGCCGGGCGTCACCCGGGACCGGCACTACACCGACGCCCTGCTCGACGAGCGACCGGTGACGTACGTCGACACCGGCGGCTTCGTCGTCGACTCGCAAGAAGACGCGCTGGCCGCGCTGGTCCGCCAGCAGGCGCAGGCGGCGATCGAAGAAGGCACGGTCGTGCTCTTCGTCGTCGACGGCCGAGCAGGCATCACGACGGGCGATCTCGAGCTGGCGCGCGTGCTGCGACCTCGGCGCGAGCAGGTGATCCTCGTCGTGAACAAGGCAGACACCGCCAAGGTCGAAGATCAGATCGTCGGCGAGTTTCACCGCCTGGGCCTGGGCGAGCCGATCGCCGTCGCCGCGGAGCACGCCCGCGGCATTCAAGATCTCAAGGACGTCATCCGCGCGAGGCTGCCGGTGGCGCCGGAGCCCGGCGAGAAGCTCGACGACGAAGACGCGCCGCTGCGCGTGGCGATCATCGGGCGGCCGAACGTGGGGAAGTCCACGCTCGTCAACGCGCTGGCCGGCCAGGAGCGGTCGATCGTCAGCGCGATCGCCGGCACCACGCGCGATCCCCTCGACACGGTCGTCACGCACCGCGGCACCCCGATCGTCCTGACCGACACCGCGGGCATTCGCCGGAAGTCGGCGATCTCCCAGCGGGTAGAGCAGTTCTCCGTCATGGGCGCGCTCCGGGCGCTCGAAGACTGTGACGTCGCGGTGCTCGTGCTCGACGCGAGCGAGGCCGGGGTCGAGCAGGATCTGAAGCTGGCGAGCCTGGCGGTGGAGAAGGGCAGGGCGCTGCTGATCGCCGTGAACAAGTGGGACACCCAACACGGGAGAATGAAGGAAGAGGACTTCCGCACCGGCCTCAAGTGGGAGCTGTCCTTCGTGAACTGGGTGCCCATGTGCTTCGTGTCGGCGAAGACGGGCGAGCGGGTCGGCAAAGTGCTCGACCTGGCGCTGGAGCTGGGGGCGCAGCAGCAGTTCCGCGCCGGCACGCCGCTGGTCGACAAGGCCGTCAAGCACGTCACGACCGAGCACCCCATGCCCTGTTCCAAGGGGCGGCCGCTGAAGATCTACTACGCGGCGCAGGTCGGCACGGCGCCGCCGGCGTTCGCGTTCATGTGCAACCAGCCCGAAGACGTGCCGGATCGCTTCGTGCGCTACGTGGCCAACTACCTGCGCACGACCTTCCGCCTCAAAGTGCCGCTCCGGCTCTTCTTCCGCCCTCGGCCTGGCGGTGTGAAGCGGGCGCGCGCGGCGACCACGTTCAAGAACCGCGCGGAGTCGATCCGTCGCAAGAAGCGGCGGTGATTGACAGGGCGGATCCGTCCTCCTACACACGCCGGCCCCATGGGTTACAAGGACAAGCAGAAAGAGCTGCAGGCGCCGGACGAATTCCAGAAGCTGGGCGAGCAGGCCGTGCCGTGGCTCGAACGCCACGGGAAGAACCTCGGGTTCGGCGTGCTCGGGCTGGTGGCGGTCCTGCTGGTGATCTCGATCGTCCGTTCCATGGGCTCCGGCGCCGAAGAGAAGGCCAGCCAGGACGTGTCGAACGTGCTCCGCGTGCTCGCGCGCGACGTGAAGCCCAAGCCGGCCGCTGACGCCAAGCCCGAAGACGCCGCGAAGGACGCGCCGGACACGGCCGAAGTGAAGCCGGCGCCCGGTGAAGAGCCCTTCGCCAGCGAAGCCGAGCGCGACGCCGAGTTCATCAAGCAGGCGACGGAGGTGCGGCAGAAGCACTCCGGCAAGCCCGCCGCCGTGCGCGCTGCGTTGCCGCTGGCCCAAGCGCTGCTTCGAGCGGGCAAGCCCGGCGAGGCCGTGCCGTTGGTGGACGAGTTCTTGCGCGCGACCGACGCGAACGATCCGCTCCGCGCCGCTGCCCTCGAGGCCCGCGGCTACGCGATGGAGGCTCAGGGTAAGTACGACGACGCGCTCAGCGCCTTCGACCAGCTCGCCCGAGAGAACAAGACGGACTTCCTCAAGGGCATGGGCCTGTACCACCGCGGCCGGATCCTGGAGCTCAAGGGTGACGGCACCGCGGCGGCCAAGCAGTTCGTCGACCTCCAGGGCCAGTCGCCGGAGTCGGCCGCCGCGCGCCTGGCCAAGGACCGCCTCGCGCTGTTGGCGGCCAAGGGCGTGGCCATTCCTCAACCGGTCGCCCCTCCGACCGCGGCTGACGCGCCGATGATGGTGCCCGCGGCGGTGGACGCCGGTCCGTGACGCAGCGAGGTGCCTTGCTGCTGCTGGTCCTGAGCCTGAGCGGCTTGGGCAGCGGGTGTCTGCGGGCGATCGCGCTCAACGACGATCCCACGGTGCCTCGGCGAGACGCGCGGGTCAGCCCGCTGCGGCTCTTCGACGTTGAGTGGTGGCGCACGTACGTCAAGCCGCCGCTCTTGGAGTACCAGCCGTCGGAGACGGCGCGCCCCGCGGTCGATCTCGACACCGAGCGGGTCTTCATCGCCACTCGTGACGGGACGCTGCGCTGCGTGTCGCCAGTGGACGGGGCGACGGAGTGGGAGCTCAAGGGCTTCGGTCACGCGTACGCCGGCCCGACGGTTCGCGACGGACGGGTCTTCGCGCCGGGCGGGAACGGCTCGTTGTACGCACTACGGAGCCTGACCGGCGAGCAGCTCTGGGTGTACGCCGCCGGGGAAGATCTGGTCACCAGCCCAGTGTTGGCGCAGGGCAAGGTGCTGGTGGCTTCACAGTCCGACACGCTCTTCGCGATCGACGCCGAGACGGGGAAGTGGGTCTGGCAGTACCGCAGAGACACACCCAACGGCTTCACCGTGCGAGGCGCGTCGGCGCCGGCCGTCAGCGACGGCATCGTCTACATGGGCTTCTCGGACGGCTCGGTGGTCGCGCTGGGGCTGGATGACGGCGTGGCCCGGTGGGAGCGGAAGATCTCGGTGTCCGGCGGCACACAGTTCCTCGACGTGGACACCACGCCGGTCGTCGATGAGGACCGCGGCCGCGTCTACGTCGCCAGCTACAAGGACGGGGTCGCCGCCCTGAAGACTTCGAACGGCGACGTCGCCTGGACGGCCCAGCGGGCGGGGGTCACCTCGCTCACGCTGCGCGGATCGGTGCTGTTCACCGGCGGAGACGGCGTCGTCGGGGCGCATGACGCGGCCAAGGGGCGGCTCCTGTGGAGCTTGGACCTGAGCGACAAGGGCACGAAGACGAGCAACTCCGGGCGCGCTCCGACGCTCGTCGCCGGCTACCTGGTGGTTCCGACGTCGACGGGGCTGGCGTTCATCGAACCTTCGACTGGCCAGGTGATCACCGCGTGGAACCCCGGCAAGGGCGTCACCGCGACGCCTACGCGTGTCAGCTCACCGCGGCTGGGCAACCGGCTCTACGTACTGTCCAACGCGGGCTCACTGTACGCGCTGCAAATGGTGAGCACCGGGGGATGAAGAAGGTCCGTGTCGTCGCCGCGCTGATCCCGGGCCCCGGCGACGGTCGCTTTCTCGTGCAGCAGCGCCTGCCGACCGGTAGTCGCGCGAACCTCTGGGAGTTTCCGGGCGGCAAGGTCGAGCTTGGCGAGACGGACGCCGCCGCGCTCGTCCGCGAGGGCCGCGAGGAGCTGGCAGTCGAGCTGACGGTGGGGCGGCAGCTGTGGGCCACGGAGCACCGGTACCCGGATCTGATCGTGGAGCTGGTGCTGCTGGCCGCGACGATCGCCCAGGGCACGCCGCAGCCGCTCGGGGCCCAGGCGCTGCGGTACGCCTCGCCGGTGGAGATGCAGGCGCTGCCGTTCTGTGAGGCCGATCTGCCGCTGATCGACGAGCTGGTCCGCGGGCTCTTGCCGGTGCGCTGACGTGGCCGTCGACTTCGTCCAGCGAACGTTTCAGCTCAGCAAGGGCGTGGGCCCGTGGCGCGAGCGGGATCTGTGGGCGCGCGGGCTGGCCACGTGGGCCGACTTCGAACGGGCCGCGGCGCAGGCGCCGGTCATGTCGAGCCGGCTCGACCGCGAGACGCTCGAGAAGATTGGCATGGCGCGCAGCGCGCTCGACCGAGGGGACTTGGCCGAGCTTTCCCGGCTGGTGCCGCCCAAGGAGCACTGGCGGCTCTACGCGCACTTTCCGCGGAAGGCGGCGTTCTTCGACATCGAGGCCGACGGGGACGACGTGCCGACCGTGGTGGGGGTGCTCGACGACGAAGGCGTGGCCACGTTCCGCCGCGGACATTCGCTCCAGCAGCTGCCCGCGCGGCTGGCGCGGTCGCCGATCTGGGTCACCTTCAACGGCGCGGTCTTCGACGTGCCGGCACTGCGCAAGGCGTTCGACGACTTCCCGGAGCCGCTGGTGCACGTCGACCTGCGGTTCCTCGTGCGCCGCACGCAGCTCAAAGGTGGGCTCAAGGGCATTGAAGAAGCGCTGTCGTTGCATCGGCCGCCGCACCTCAAAGGGCTCAAGGGGCTCGACGCGATCGCGCTGTGGCGCCGGTACAACGAGACGAAGGACCTCAAGGCCCTGCGGATCCTCACCGAGTACAACCTGTACGACGCGGTGAACTTGCGCTCGGTGATCGAGTGGTGCCAGTGGCGCATCGCCGAGCTGTCAGCCTGGGAATGCGAGCGCACGCCGATCTTCGAGCGCGGCGAGGTGCTCTACGACATCTCTCGGCTCCTGCTCGCCCTGTAGCACCGGCTACGGACGCAGCCGGCCAGCTTGAATCGGCACGACTGGGCCGCTTCGCGGAGCGGTTTGGGGTTCGATCTCGCGCAGGGCGACGAACTGGGCCGCTTCCCAGCGCGCCGCAACGACACCTCGTGGTTCCTGCTCGCCCTGTAGCACTCGCGACCGATGGGCCGTCGCGGCGTGGGTTCTGGCTTGCTGGACTCCGCAGCGGTGCCGAACGATCTCCCGGCTGCTATCGACGGCGCCGGCGGGCGGGCTTGGGTTCCGGCTCGACTTCGCCGCGGACGCGCAGGGCCAGCTCCCAGTCCGGCCAGGCGTGGCCGAGCGCATCCAACACGTCAGCGCCGCGCTGCGCCTCGAGGCGGACCGAGTAGCTGCGCCCAGGCGCGAGCGGTCGGGTGGGCTCAACCAGCCAGCGGGTGCCCGCGTCGTCCACGTTCACGGCTTCGTCCGAGACCACGACCGCGTCCCGCCAATCGAAGAGTCGCAGCCGGAAGTCGGCCAGCGGCACCGGGGTCGACAGCTCCAGCGCGCTGGCGGGATCGCACTCCACGGCATCGTCCGCAAACGGGAGGTCCAGCCAGACGCCGCCGTCGGTCGGCTTTACGCGCAGCGACCAGTCCCAGCGCCGAACGCCCGCATCGAGCCCGCCATCGACATCAGCGCCGGCATCAGCGGCGCTCCCGCCGTCCGACGCCACGCCAGCGGCATCCACCGAACCCGAACGAACGCCTGCCGGACACCCGGAGATCACCAGCCAGAGCCCAAGCCAGCCCAAGACCCACCTCGACACACAGCGTCTCGTAATCGGCGTTATGTCAACTCGACGTGTCATCGGGCGGAGGGATTGGTGGCGACGCCTATCGCCGATCCGCGTTGGGTTTGCAGCGCTTGCGTTGTGTCCCGCCGAGCGTCAGAAGCCCGCCGCCGTTTCCTTTGCGGTCGGGTCCAATTCCGAGGGGCGCACATGCACAAGTGGCAGGCAGTGGTCGTGGTGTTGAGCGCGGCGTTCACCGCGCAGGCAGACGAAGGCATGTGGACGTTCAACGGCTTCCCTTCCGCCGACGTGAAGGCGAAGTACGGGTTCCAGCCGACGCAGGACTGGCTCGATCGCGTACGGCTGGCCTCGGTGCGGATCGCGGGCGGCTGCTCGGCCTCGCTGGTCTCGAAGAACGGCCTGGTGATGACGAACCACCACTGCGCGCACCACTGCATCGAGCAGCTGTCGAGCCTGTCGGCCAAGAAGCAGGACTTCATCAAGAACGGGTTCTGGGCGGCGGCGCCGGCCGACGAGCTCAAGTGCCCGGACATGGAGATGAACCAGCTCGTCCAGATCACGGACGTGACGGCCAAGGTCCAAGACGCGACCAAGAACACCCCGGCCGACAAGTTCGCCGAGGTTCAGCGGTCGGCGATCGCGGCGATCGAAAAGGACTGCGCGACGAGCGACGAGTTCCGCTGCGACGTGGTCACCCTGTACCGCGGCGGCCGGTACGATCTGTACAAGTACCAGCGCTTCCAGGACGTGCGCCTGGTCTTCGCGCCGGAGCTGCCGATCGCCTTCTTCGGCGGCGATCCCGACAACTTCATGTTCCCCCGGTACGACTTGGACATGTCCTTCCTGCGTCTCTACGGCAAGGACGGCAAGGCGCTCGAGACGCCGGCCTTCTTCCCGTTCTCCGCGGCTGGCGCCAAGGACGGCGAGCTGACGTTCGTGTCCGGGAACCCCGGCGGCACCTCGCGACTGCTGACCGTCGCTCAGCTCATGATGGACCGCGACGTGCGCTGGCCCGGGACGATCGCTCGGTACTCCGAACTGCGCGGCCTGCTGACCGAGTACCAGCTCCGCGGCGCCGAGCAGAAGCGGCACTCGACGTCGAACCTGTTCGGCGTGGAGAACTCGCTCAAGGCGATCAAGGGCCGCCACGCCGCGCTCGCCGACCCCGCGTTCTTCGAGTCCTTCGTGAAGGCCGAAGCCGATTTCCGCAAGAAGGTCGACGCCAACCCCAAGCTCAAGAAGGCGTACGGCGGCGCCTGGGACGGCGTCGCGGCCGGAGTCGCCAAGGCTCGGCTGCTGCGGAAGGCCTACGTCGCGCTCGAAGGCGGCCCGCTGGGTGATCTGTTCGGCGCGGCGCGGTCGCTCGTGCGCTACGCGGCTGAGTCGAAGAAGCCCAACGGAGACCGGCTGCGCGAGTTCACCGAGTCCCGTCTGCCGCAGCTCAAGCACCAGCTGACCGGCGGCTCGCCGATCTACCCCGAGCTCGAGACCGCCCTGCTGAGCTGGTCGCTGGTGAAGATTCGAGAAGATCTGGGCCCGGATCACCCTGCCGTCAAGAAGCTGCTCGGCGGCAAGAGCCCTGAAGAACTGGCCAAGAGCCTCGTTGGCGCCACCAAGCTGGCCGACAAGAAGGTGCGGGCAGATCTGTTCACCGGCGGGGCCGCGGCCATCGAAGCGTCGAAGGACGCCATGATCGAGTTCGCCCGGCTGCTCGACGACGACGCGCGGGCGCTGCGCAAGAAGTGGGAAGACGAGGTCGACGGGCCGATCAAGAAGAACGCCGAGCTCATCGCCAAGGCGCGCTTCGAGGTGTTCGGCACCAAGACCTACCCCGACGCGACGTTCACGCTGCGCCTGTCCTACGGCAAGGTCCTGGGATTCTCGGACGACGGCACCGCGGTGGCGCCCTTCACCACCATCGGCGGCGCGTTTGGTCGGCACACGGGGCAAGACCCCTTCGCCCTGCCCAAGAGCTGGCTCGACGCGAAGGCCAAGCTGAACTTGGAGACGCCGTTCAACCTGGCCACCACCAACGACATCATCGGCGGGAACTCGGGCTCGCCCATGTTCAACCAGAAGGCGGAGATCGTCGGGCTGGTATTCGACGGGAACATCTACTCGCTGGGTGGTGAGTACGGGTTCGACGAGAAGGTGAACCGCGCGGTCGCGGTGGACTCCCGTGCGATCGTCGAGTCGCTGAAGAACGTGTACGGCGCCACCCGGTTGGTCGACGAGCTGACCCCGGCGCCGGCCAAGTGAATCGGGCCCTGGGCGCCACGGTCGCGCTGGCCTGCTGGGCCGCCTGCGCCAGCACGCCGAGGGCCATGTCGAGCGATCGGCCGCATCCGGCCGCCGCGGTGTCGTTGGCCCAGGTTGCCTTCCTGTCCGGGCACTGGGCGCAGGAGTCGGACGACGAGGTGACCGAAGAGGCGTGGCTGCCGCCTCGTGGAGACGCCCTGGTCGGCGTCAACCGTACGGTGAAGGCCGGCCGCACGGTCTTCTTCGAGCACCTGCGGCTGTCGGCCGAGGACGACGGCGGCGTCACCTACTGGGCTTCGCCGCGCGGCGCATCCGCGACGCCCTTCTGGCTGACGGGTGCGGACGCCGGCTGGGTCCAGTTCGAAAACCTCGGCCACGACTTCCCCAAACGCCTGATCTACTGGCGCGCGGCGGGCTCGAGCCTGTGCGCTCAGATCGAAGGAGACCCCGACGCAGGCCAGCGCGCGCAGCAGTGGTGCTGGTCGAGGGTGGACGAGCCGTGAGGATCGCGGGCTGGGTCGGCGTGCTGCTGCTGAGCGGCTGCGCTCCTCCGACGGATCTGGGCAGGCCCTGCGTGCTCAAGTTCGCCGACGGAGGCGTCGTCACCGCCGGCGACGCGCGGCGCCTCGAGTTCGACCGCTACGACGTGTTCCTCGTACCCGCCGGCGACTGCGACTCGCTGTTGTGCGGCCGAGCTGGCGGGCCGGTGACCGGGCCGGACGACGCTCCGCTGAGCGGCGCCGTGTGCCTGCGCCACTGCATCACCGTCGGAGGCGCTTGCGGGGCCGACCAGGCGTCGACCGGCGTGCGCGACGCCGGCTTCTTCTGCCGCGCACCGACGGCGCCCTCGGCCGAGCTGCTCACGACCGGCTTCGGAGTCGATGCGGGGAAGCCGGTGTTCTTCTGTCTGCCGCGCTGAACGCCTCAACGGCGATCGTCGTCGCCCTGCCCCATCAACGTGTTCATCTGCGCGTCGTCACCGCGCACGTCGATCACCGTGCGCACCCGGCCGCGCAGCTCCACCAGGAAGCCCTCGCGCTCGGCGTCCGACGCGAACGCCGTATGCGGCACACAGACGAAGCGCCCGCCTTCGATCGACAGCACCGTCGAGCGCAGGCTGAGCAGCAGCCGAACCTTCTCCCAGGGGAAGTGGTGCTGCGCGGGCCCGACCTCGACCCGCAGCCAGTCCGCCAAGGTGACGCGAACCTCCGGCCCAAGGCCGACCTGGACCTGGTCGAACCGAAACGCGGCGCGCTGGCGGACCTCCTGGAATAGCCCCAGCATCTTCAGAATGAAGCCGCCGAAGCGCCCGAGCAGGTAGCTCACCGGCGCGATCAGCAGCAGCACGCACAGCCCAGCCGGCAGCGAGAGCCCCTGCCGCGCCGCGAAGGCGGCGATGCCGATCACCACGGGCACGACGACCAGGTACGGCACCAGCTTGCCCAGCCCGGTCAAGAGCCGGGCCTTGATCGGCACGTACGGCTCGTCGAGCTGGACCGCGTTGGGGCTCTGGAAGGCGACGCTCGTCGTCATTCCCATTCGATCGTCGCCGGCGGCTTCGACGACACGTCGTACACGACGCGGTTGATCCCGCGGACCTCGTTGATGATGCGGCTCGACATGATGCCGAGCAGCTCGTACGGCAGCCGCGCCCAGTCCGCAGTCATGCCGTCCACCGACGTCACCGCGCGAATGGCGCAGGTGTTCTCGTACGTGCGCTCGTCACCCATCACGCCCACGCTCTGGACCGGCAGCAGCACCGCGAAGGCCTGCCAGAGCTCCTTGTAGAGCCCCGCCGCGCGGATCTCCTGTTGGACGATCACGTCCGCCTTGCGCAGCACCGCCAGCCTCGCCTCGGTGACCTCGCCGAGCACGCGAATCGCCAAGCCCGGGCCCGGGAACGGCTGCCGAGAGATCATCTCGTCGGGCATGCCCAGCTCCCGGCCGACGACGCGCACTTCGTCCTTGAACAACTCGCGCAGCGGCTCGACGAGCTTGAGCTTCATCGTCTCCGGCAGGCCGCCGACGTTGTGGTGGCTCTTGATCGTCGCCGACGGCCCCTTGGTGGACACCGACTCGATCACGTCCGGGTACAGCGTGCCCTGCGCGAGGAAGCTCGCGTCGGTGAAGTCCTTGGCCGCTTCATCGAACACGGCGATGAACTCGTAGCCGATCGTCTTGCGCTTCTGCTCGGGGTCGGTGACGCCGGCGAGCTTCGCGAGGAACCGCGCGCGCGCGTCCACCGTCTTGAGCGGCACGTGGAAGCGGCCGACGAAGAGCGACTCCACGTACTCGCGCTCACCTTCGCGCAGCAGCCCGTTGTCCACGAAGATGCACTGGAGCCGGTCGCCGATGGCCTTGTGGATCAGCAGCGCCGCGACGGAACTGTCGACCCCTCCGGACAGGCCGCAGATCACCCGCCCCTGGCCGACCTTCTCGCGGATCGCCTCGACGGCCTCGTCGATGAACCGCTTCATCGTCCAGTCGCCCTTGAGCTGGCAGGACTCGAAGAGGAACGCGCGCAGCATCTCCTTGCCCTGCGGCGTGTGGACGACCTCTGGGTGGAACTGGAGCCCGAACCACGGCTTGTCGACGTGGGCGGCGGCGGCGAACGGCGCGTTCGGCGTGTGGGCGATGGCCTCGAACCCCGGCGGCAGCGCTTCGACCCGATCGCCGTGGCTCATCCACACTCGGACGTGGCCCGTCTCGTGGAACGGCTTGAGCGGCCCGCGGGCCTTGGCGACGGTGATGTCCGCCGGCCCGAACTCGCGGTGCGCCGACTTGTCGACGCGCCCGCCCAACATCTTGGCCATGAGCTGCAAGCCGTAGCAGATGCCCAGCACCGGCACGCCCTGCTCGAAGACCTCCGGTACGCAGCGCGGCGAGCCCGGCGCTTCGACGGACGCAGGCCCACCCGAGAGGATGATGCCCCTGGGCCCGAACGCGCGAATGTCGGCGGCGGGAAGGTCCGGCCGGTGGATCTCGCAGTACACGCCCAGCTCACGGACCCGGCGCGCGATGAGCTGCGTGTACTGGCTGCCAAAGTCGAGGATCAAAATGCGTTCGTGGGTGGCTTTCACGGGCGCGGGGCATAGCCCAACGGCCACGGAAACTGCGCGTTGACTCTCTGGGCGTCTGCCAACAGACTCGCCGGCCGAATGCGCGCGCCTCTTGGATTTGGGCTGGTGGTGACGGCGACGGTGGGCCTGGCCGGCTGCGTGAAAGAGGTCCCCAGCGACGAACGCCTGGACCGCGCCACGCGCTCCACCGACGCGGCAAAGAGCAAGGACTTCGGGGAGTTGCTGCGGCTGAAGTGTGAAGAGCTCCAGCCCGCCTGGGCCAAGCTGCGCGACGAAGCGTCGGAAGAACGGCAGCTGGGCGGCTACCTGGATCTGTTCGCGGAGCTGGCGAGCCGTTCCGGTGAATACGACCGCGCCACCTCGCGCAACCCCGACCTGCTGTACCACACCGACAGCCAGCAGCTGGTCGACGCCCGAGATCAGTGCGTGCAGATGACGGCCGACGTGCGCGTGGAGCTCGAGACGAAGCTGCGCGACATCGTGTCGCTGCCGGTGATCGACGACATTCGCGGCAACCGGCCGGTGAAGGTGGCGCGGCTCAACCTCGACAAGGTGCGCGAGGCGATCGAGAAGCTCGAGCTCGAGGACCGCGAGGAGCTGCTGCGCAAGCTGTCGACCGCGGAGAAGCAGCTCGGCGGGGGCGGCGCTTCGAAGCCGCGGCGCCGCGAAGAATGAAGTCGTCGTCTCCCCGCCCCTCTCGACCGAAGGTGTCTGCTGCCCCGTGAACATCCTGTTTCTGAGCTCTGAGGTCGCGCCGTTCGCCAAGACCGGAGGGCTGGGTGACGTCGCCGCCGCCCTGCCCCGCCAGCTCCACAAGAACGGGCACGACGTGCGGCTCTTCCTGCCGCTCTACTCGCGCATCGACACCGCGAAGTTCGCCTTTCGGAAAGTCGAGTCGCTCAAGCCCTGGCGGGTGAACCTCGGCAGCCACTCGTACGAAGTGGCGGTGTTCGCGGCGCGGCTGCCCGGCTCCGAGCTCGACGTCTTCTTCCTCCACTGCCCCGCCCTCTACGGCCGCCAGGCGCTGTACTCGTCGGACGGCGACGAGCACCTGCGCTTCCTCGTGCTGAGCCACGCCGCGCTCCAGGCCTGCCAGCAGTGGCGCTTCAAGCCCGACGTGGTGCACTGCAACGACTGGCAGACGGCGCTCGTGCCGCTCATGCTCAAGACGCGCTACGCGTGGGACGAGCAGGTCTTCGGCCGCACGAAGTCGGTGCTGACGATCCACAACCTCAACTACCAGGGCCGCTTCCCGTCGAGCACGCTGCCGGACACCGGCATGCTCGAGTCGGCGTCGCTCTTCCACCAGGACCAGCTCAAGGAAGGGCTGATCAACCACCTGCTCCACGGGATCCTCTACGCCAACGCGATCACCACGGTCAGCCCGACCTACGCGCGCGAGATCCAAGGCAGTGAGTACGGCGTGGGCCTCGACGGCTTCCTGCGCGGGCGCGGCCGCGCGGTGTTGGGGATCCTCAACGGCGTCGACTACGACGAGTGGAGCCCGCAGGTCGACAAACACCTGCCCGTGCACTTCGGACCCGACAACCTTGGGCCCAAAGAGCAAATGAAAGAAGCGCTGCTCCGGCGCGTGCGGCTGCCCTACGTGCCGGGCGTGCCGCTGTTCGGCATCGTCTCGCGGCTGGCCGGCCAGAAGGGGTTCGAGCTGCTCGACTCCTTCATGCCTCGGCTGCTCGATCGTGAGCGCATGCAGCTGGTCGTCCTGGGCAACGGCGAGCGCCGGCTGGCGCGCATGTTCTTCGACTGGCAGCGGCGCTTCCGGACCCAGGTGCACTTCCACAACGGCTTCTCGAACGAGCTGGCGCACTGGATCGAAGCGGGCAGCGACTTCTTCGTCATGCCGTCGCGCTACGAGCCCTGCGGCCTCAACCAAATGTACAGCCTCAAGTACGGCACGGTGCCGATCGTGCGGCGCACCGGCGGGCTCAACGACACGGTCGAGCTGTGGAACCCGCGCGCGCAGCGCGGCACGGGGATCGTCTTCGACACCTACGACAGCCAGGGCCTGCGCTGGGCCATGGGCACCGCGCTCGACGTGTACAAGGACCGGGCTGCCTACCGCCGCCTGCAGCAGAACGGCATGGCGCAGGACTTCTCGTGGCAGCACCAGGCCAAGCTGTACGAACAGCTGTACCGCGCGATCTGAAGGCCGCGCTCATTTGACGGAGAGGGGAAAACGCATGCACGTCGTCTTCATCGAGCCCAGGTTTCCCAGCAACCAGCGCCAGTTCGTCCGCGCGCTCAAAGAGGTCGGCGCGACGGTCACCGCGATCGGCGAAGGGTCGAAGGAGTCGCTGGACAGCGACATGCGGCAGTGGCTGCTGCACTACCACCAGGTCCCGTCGGTCGTGAACGAGGACGCGGTGCTCAAGGCCGTCCGGTGGATTCAGGGGCGCGCCCGCATCGATCGGCTCGAAGCGACGATCGAAGCGCACATCATGCCGGCGGCGAAGGTGCGTGAAGCCGCGGGCATTCCCGGCACCTCGGTGCGCACGTCGTTCCTGTGCCGCGACAAGCCTTCCATGAAGGAAGTGCTGCGCCAGGGCGGCGTGTCCTGCGCGCAGTCGACGGCGGCCAGCTCACTCGAGGAGATCGTCGCCTTCGCCAAGCAGGTCGGCTTCCCGCTGATCTTGAAGCCCCGCGACGCGGCCGGCGCCTCCGGCACGGCGCGGGTGGACTCCATGGAAGAGCTGGCCCAGGCCGCCAAGGAGATGGGCATCGATCGGCGGTCAATCGCCGTCGAAGAGTTCATCGAAGGGCATGAAGGCTTCTACGACACGATCACCATCGGCGGGCGCGTGGTGCACGAGTTCGTCTGCCACTACTACCCGAACGTGCTCGAGGCCATGCGCACGCGGTGGATCTCGCCGCAGTTCCTCTGCACGAACCGGGTGGACGCGGCCAGCGGCTACGACGAAGTGAAGAAGCTCGGGCACAAGGCGATCAAGCTCCTCGACATCGACACGTCGGCCACGCACATGGAGTGGTTCTTCGGCCCCAAGGGCCTGAAGTTCTCGGAGATCGCCTGCCGGCCGCCGGGCGTGCGCGCGTGGGATCTGTACAACGTGGGCAACGACATGGACCTGTACCGCGAGTGGGCCATGGCGGTGGTGCACGGCCGACCGTCGCAGCAGCCTTCGCGCCGCTTCGCCACCGGCATCGTCGCGCTGCGCCCGTCGTGTGACGGCCACATCACCGGGTACGAAGGGCTGGCGGCGATCGAGCGCGCGTTCGGCAAGTGGATGATCGACGCCCACCTTCCGCCAGCCGGCGCCCGCACCCAGCCGGTCGAGTCCGGCTTCATGGGCAACGCGTGGCTGCGCTTCAAACACCCCGACTACGACGAGCTGCGGCGCATGCTCGATCTGGTCGGGCAAACCGTGAAGGTGCACGCGAGGTAAGCACGACGTGAAAGGTGCATTGCTGGGCCCCCAGCGGCTCAAGCCGACGCTCATCGAAGTGGTGCGCGCGCTCGCGATCGACGGGACGGTCGCGACCGTGACTGCCGGCTGGCAGGAACGTGAAGATCAGGACGACGACCTGAACGCCCACCTGGGCCACAAGGCCGTCAACCTGAAGCTCTACGTGCGCGGCGAGCAGGTGCTGCATGACGACCCGGAGTTCTCCGCCGCCCACCGCGCCCGGCAGGACAAGCTCAAGCAGATGCAGGACTACTACCGCCTGCGGCTGGCGGCGACGCTCGAGGCGGCGCTCGACATCGCCCGGCGGTCCGCGGGCAGCGAGCTCGAGCACGACGAAGCCGAGTTCTCGACGAAGATCCTCCGCGAGCTCGACGACGACCACGCGCAGCGCTGCGCCGCCCTGCGTGACGAGTTCGACGCGCGGACCAAGCCGTTCGAGCGCGACGCGATCGTCAAGCACCGCCGGGAGCTCCAGCAGATCCTCAACGGCTGCCAGGCGATCGCCATTGCCGGCGGGCATGTGGCGGTGCTGCTCAACCGCCTGCGCATGTTCGGGCTGACGCAGCTGCTCAAGGATCAGGTGCTCTTCGCCTGGTCCGGCGGCGCCATGGTGACCGGCGATCGGGTGGTGCTGTTCCACGAAGATCCGCCGCAGGGGCAAGGGGTCGCCGAGGTCATGGACTTGGGCCTGGGCCTGCACCACGGCCTGACGCCCCTCCCCTCTCCGCGCCAGCGGCTCAAGCTCGAAGACCGTCAGCGGGTCAGCTGGTTCGCGCGCCGCATGGCGCCCTCGCGCTGCATCACCTTCGACAACGGCGAGTACGTGTTGTTCGAAGGCCGGCGGTTCTACGGCGCGAGCGGGACGCAGTGGCTGCAGTCGTCGGGTGAGGTGAGCTCGAGGTGGTCGTCGTGAGCGAGCTCGCCATTCAAGCGCTCGCGCACAGCAAGCCGTCGGCCGCGGCGATCGAGCTGTTCATTCGCCGCAACAAGTTCCCGATCGTCGAAGGCAACCAGGTGACGTTCTGCTTCCGCGGCGACGCGGAGCACGTGAACCTGAAGAGCTGGGTGTACGGCCTGCCCAACTCGCAGGCCTTCACGCGGATCCCCGAGACGAACCTCTGGTACATCACGCTGCAGCTGCCGGCGAAGTCCCGCGTCGAATACAAGATCGAAGTGGTTCGCGGCACGCGCGCCGAGTGGATCATGGATCCGCTCAACCAGTACCTCGCGCGGGATCCGTTCGGCGCCAACTCCGTCGCCCACGGCGAGGGCTACCAGTACCCCGACTGGATCCGGCCGGATCCCGAAGCCCGGGTCGGCACCATCGAAGACTGGGCGATCGACAGCCAAGCGTTCGGCGGCAAGCGCATGCTGCAGATCTACCGGCCGGCGCGGTTCCGCAAGTCGCGGCAGTACCCGCTGCTGTTCGTGCACGACGGGCGCGACTACCTCGCGTTCACCGGCATGAAGGGGATCCTCGACACGCTGATTCACCGGCTCGAGATCCCCGACCTCGTCGTCGCGTTCAGCACGTCGTCTGATCGGCTCAAGGAGTACGCCGACGACGAGCGTCACGCCAAGTTCGTCACCGAAGAGGCGGTTCCCCACCTCGAGAAGCACCTGCCGTTGATCGGCCGGCCGCGGGGTCGCTGTCTGATGGGGGCTTCCTTCGGCGGCGTCGCGAGCTTCAGCACGGCCTGCCGCTACCCCGGCTTCTACGGGCGGCTGCTGCTCCAGTCGGGGTCCTTCGCGTTCAGCGACATCGGCCACCAGAACCAGCGGGGCCCGGCCTTCGAACCCGTCATCAAGTTCATGAACCGCTACCGCGCCGCGCCGGCGCAGGTGTCCGAGCGGGTATTCATGAGCTGCGGCATGCACGAGTCGCTGATCTACGAGAACCGCTCGTTGGTCCCCATGCTCCAGTCCACCGGCATGGAGCTGAAGTACGTCGAGGCACGGGACGGTCACAACTGGGAGAACTGGCGCGACCGCATGCGTGAAGCGCTGTCGTGGTTGTTCCCGGGGCCGCTCCTCATGGTGTACGAGTAGCCCACTTCCCCAACCCGAAGTCCCTTAGGCATCACGGAGGCTTGAACGTGGCGAACATCACCCGGACGATCGGCTTGTCGCTGGGCGCCGACATTTGTTGGCCGCTCTGCTTCGAAGGGATCATGCGGCAGCTCAACCTCAAGGTGAGCCACGCCGGCGACACCATCGACTTCAAGGTCGAGCGCGTGACGATCGAGCCGTTCAACCTGCGCCAGCCCTGCAAGTACGACGTCGTCGTCGACCGACTGACGCACTGGTACCACACGAGCCGCGAGTGGATCAAAAAGGCGATCCTCATGGACGGGCTCTACGTGTTCAACAACCCGTGGGCCGTCCAGTCGATGGAGAAGCACACCACCTACGCCGCGATGATGGCGCTGGGCATGCCGATCCCCGAGACGTTCATGGTGCCGCCCAAGGCGTACGCGGACGATCTGCCGGACCTCAAGCCCACGCTCGGGCAGTACGCGCGGCTGTTCGATCTCGAGAAGCTCGGCGCGCAGATGGGCTACCCGCTCTTCATCAAGCCCTTCGACGGCGGCGGGTGGAAGGGCGTCACGCGCATCACCGACGCGAAGACGCTGCACAAGGCGTACGACGAGTCGGGCAAGCTCATCATGCACATGCAGAAGGCGGTGGAGCCGTTCGACCGCTTCGTGCGCGCGATCGGCTTCGGGCCGCAGACACACCTGGTCCGCTACGACCCCGCGGCGCCGCTCCACGACCGCTACACCATGGACAAGGGCTTTGCTGGCCCCGAAGACGAGCAGGTGCTGCGCGACACGGTGCTGACGATCAACGCGTTCTTCGGCTGGGAGTTCAACAGCTGCGAGTCGCTGCGCAAGGACGGCGTCTGGCATCCGATCGACTTCGCCAACCCCTGCCCCGACTCGCAGGTGACGAGCCTGCACTACCACTTCCCCTGGCTGGTGAAGGCGTACCTCAAGTGGTCGATCTACGTGGCGGCCACCAAGCGGCCCATGCGCAAGAACCAGGACTGGGAGCCGTACTACGCGATCGCCAAGAAGGACCTGCCGTACAAGGACAAGCTCAAGGCCTACGGCAAGCTGTCGCGGGAACGGCTCGAGGCGGACAAGTTCGAGGAGTTCAGCCAGAAGCACCTCAAGCCGCTCGACGAGGCGCACTGGACTTTCTTCGGCACCGACGAGGCGAAGGCGGCGATCCGCAAGAAGGTCGCCGCGCTCTACCCGCCGCATGAAGTCGAGCCGTTCACCGAGCTGTTCTGGAAGCGCGTGCAGGCCTGGAGAGGGGACAACAAGCCGTGAGTGAGAACCCGCGCATCGGCAGCGCCAAGAAGTGGACGACGAACTGGTATTCCCACCGCGTCAAGCGTGAGGTGAAGATGGCCCGCTGGGGTCACTTCGGGACGCCGGTGCTGCTCTTCCCCACCGCCGGCGGCGACTGCGAGGAGATCGAGCGCTTCTGGATGATCAAGGTCGTCCTCCCGCTGATCGAAGCCGGGAAGATCAAGATCTACTCCTGCGACAGCGTCGCCGGCCGGGCCATGGTCGAGCAGGAAGGCAGCCCCGCCCACCGCATGTGGGTGCTCAACCAGTTCCACCAGTACATTCGCCACGAGCTCGTCCCGGCCATTCGGAACGACTGCAACGACCCGAACGTGGAGATCATTTCCGCCGGCGCGTCGATCGGCGCGTTTCACGCCGCCGCGGTGCTCTGCCGCTTCCCCGACGTCTTCCAGAAGGCGATCTGCATGTCGGGGACCTTCGACATTCTGCGCTTCCTCAAGTCCGAGCGGTACACCGAGGACTACTTCGTCAGCAGCCCGTTGCAGTTCGTGCCCACGCTGGCCGGGCCGCACCTGGACAAGCTGCGCACGCGCTTCTGCCTGATCCCGTCGGGCGAAGGGCGCGCCGAGGACATCGCCGAGTCGTGGAACTTGGCGCGGGTCCTGGGCAGCCAGCGAATTCCGAACTACGTCGACTCGTGGGGCAAGACCTGGCACCACGACTGGGAAACGTGGCGCGAGATGCTGCCGAAGTACCTGGCTGAGCACGTCAAGTCGTAGTTGGGGGAGGACACCGTGGGCGAAGAGACGACGCGAGCGCACAAGGAAGTCGAAGCCGAGCACGACGGGAAGCACCGTCGCGACTTCATGCGGGCCGTGCTGACGGACCTGCGGGCGCTCGAGCGCATGCTCGACGAGAAGCGCTTCGAGAAGGGCGTGCGGCGAATCGGCGCCGAGCAGGAGATGTTCCTCACCGACCGCGGGTGGCAGCCCACGCCTGCGTCCTTGAAGATGCTCGAGAAGCTCAAGGACCCCCACTTCACGACCGAGCTGGGCATGTTCCAGCTCGAGATGAACGCGGACCCGCAGCTGTTCCGCGGCGACGGCTTCTCGCAGATGGAGAAGCAGATGACGGACCTCCTCGAGAAGGCGCGGCGCGCCGGCGAGGAGCTGGGCGTGCACACCGTGCTGGCGGGGATCCTCCCGACGATCCGCAAGTCGGACCTGGGCATGGACAACATGGTGCCCAGCCCGCGGTACCGAACGTTGTCGAAGGCCGTCTACGATCTGCGCGGCGGCGACTTCGAGTTCTCGATCAAGGGCATCGACGAGCTGATGCTCAAGCACGACTCGGTCATGGTCGAGGCGTGCAACTCGAGCTTCCAGGTGCACCTGCAGGTCGAGCCCGACGAGTTCGCGCAGATGTACAACCTGGCGCAGGTGCTGGCCGGGCCGCTGCTGTCCATGGCCACGAACTCGCCGCTGCTGTTCGGCAAGCGGCTGTGGGCCGAGACGCGGATCGCGCTCTTCCAGCAGGCGGTCGATACGCGCAGCAAGACGGACTACCTGCGCGACGCGACGGCCCGGGTGACGTTCGGCAGCCGGTACCTCAAGAAGTCGATCGTCGAGATCTTCAAGGAAGACATCGCCCGGTTCCGCACGCTGGTCGGCACGGACCTGGACGAAGATCCCGAAGCCAAGCTCGATCAGGGCCTGGTGCCGCAGCTCAAGGCGCTGCGCCTGCACAACGGCACGATCTACCGGTGGAACCGCGCGTGTTACGGCGTCATCGACAACAAGGCGCACCTGCGCATCGAGAACCGGGTCATGCCGTCGGGCCCGACGGTGCTCGACGAGATCGCCAACGCGGCGTTCTGGTGTGGGCTCATGATCGAGATGAGCCGGCGTTACGAGGACATCACCAAACACCTCGAGTTCGACCTGGCGCAGAACAACTTCCACAACGCCGCGCGTGAGGGCTTAGGCGCGCACTTCACCTGGCTCGACGGCCAGGAGATCCTCGCGCCGAAGCTGATCCTGGATCAGCTGCTGCCCGCGGCCGAAGCTGGGCTCAAGCACGAGGGCGTCGACGAAGCGGAGATCAAGCGCTACCTCGGCGTGATCCACGAGCGCGTCAAGACGGGGCGCACCGGCTCGCGCTGGCTGCTCACGTCGCTTGCGGGCATGCAGAACAAGGGCAGCGCTGGAGAGCGGAACAACGCGCTGGTGGCGGCCACGGTGCAGCGCCAGGCCACCGGGCGGCCGGTCGCCGAGTGGGAGCGCGCGCGGCTGGACGAGGCCGGCGACGACAAGCACAACTTCCAGCGCGTCGATCAGATCATGACGACGGATCTGTTCACCGTGCAGCCGGACGACGCGGCGGACCTGGTCGCCAACCTCATGGGCTGGGAGCGCATTCGCCACGTGCCGGTGGAGGACAAGACGCACAAGCTGGTCGGCCTCGTGTCGTACCGCGCGGTGCTGCGGTACCTGACCGGCGGCGGGCGCACGGGCGACGCGGCGGTGTCCGACCTGATGAAGACAGACGTGATCACCGTGAGCCCGGACACGCCGACGCTCGAGGCGATTCACCTGATGCGGCGCTATCGTATCGGCTGCCTGCCGGTGCTCCAGGACGGCAAGCTCGTGGGGGTCCTCACCGAGGAGAACCACATGAAGATCGCCGGTGAGCTGCTCGAGCAGAAGCTCAAGAGCTGAAGCAGCGAAGGTCGCGTGAGCCGTGGCGGACGTGTCTGAACGGAAGTTGATCGAGCTTCACGGCGCCCTGGCCGGGCCGACGGTCATCTTCGTCGGCAGCCTGCACGGCAACGAGCCGGCGGGGGCGCAGGCGCTGCGGCGCCTCGGAGCGCTGCTGGCGGATCGAGAGGGCCTGCGCGGCGACGTGTGGGGCTTCGTCGGGAACGTCCGGGCGCTCAAGGAGCGGCGGCGGTTCCTGAGCCGGGACTTGAACCGGCGGTGGAACGACGCGGTGACCCGCGCGCAGCCGTCGACCGACGACGCCGAGGCGCTCGAGCAGCAGGAGCTGTGGGGCGAGCTGCGCGCCGCGCTGGCGCAGGCGCGGGGGCCGGTGTTCCTGGTGGATCTGCACAGCACGTCGGCGCCGGGCATTCCCTTCGCGCTGACGGCGGACACCCTTCCCCACCGGGACTTCGCCGCGCACTTCCCGCTGCCGACGCTGCTCGGGCTCGAAGAGCAGGTCGACGGCGTGCTGACCGAGTGGATGTCGGCGCAGGGCTGCGTGACGTTGGTGGTCGAAGGCGGGCAGAACGAGGATCCGGCGACGCTGGTGAACCTCGAGGCGGTGGTCTGGCTCGCGCTGGTCGCCGCGCGGGTGCTCGACGAGGCCGCCGTTCCGGAGGCCGCCCAAGCCTACGCGACGCTCAATCGGGCCCGCGGGACGCTGCCCCAGTTCATCGAGGTGCTCGGCCGGCGCGCGCTCTCGGCGGACAGCGCGTTTCGCATGGAGCCGGGCTTCGCCAACATCGAGCCGGTGCGCGAGGGCCAGCTGTTGGCGCACGACAAGCACGGGGAGATCCGCGCGAGCTCGGACGGTTTCGTGCTCATGCCGCTGTACCAGCGCCAGGGCGACGACGGCTTCTTCTTCGGTCGCGAAGTCAGCTCGCTGTCGTTGGGCCTGGCGCGCGTGAGTCGGCAGCTGAAGCTCGACGCGCTGCTCCCGTTGCTGCCCGGCGTCGAAGGGGTGGGCGCCAATCGGCTCAAGCTGGGCCCGGCGGCGGTCGAGGCGTACCCGCCGAGCGTGTTCAGGCTGTTCGGCTACAGGCGATCGGTGCGGACGGGGGACAGCTTCGAGCTGGTGCGGCGCCCGGCGCCGAGCAGTCCTCGGCGCTCGTAAATGGCTGCGGCGCGGGGCGCCCTACTCCCCCGCGTACAACGTCACGTCCGTCGCCGCGGCGAACGCCATCTTGTGCGCGGTGCCCCAGTCCGGGTGCCGCACCAGAATGTGCCCGTCGGAGATCAACGTCTGCTTCCAGTTGCGGCGGTGCTGGCCGGGCCGCAGCAGCGTCTCCTCGACGACCCAGTCTCCGAACCGCGCCATGTAGTCGTGCAGCCCGGTGATGCGGCTGATCCTTCCCTGGCCGAGCGCGCGCTTGAAGACGATCGCCGCGTTGTACTTGCGCGTCGCGTCCGCCTTGAAGCTGTGCCAGCACACCACGCGGGCCCACTCGCGGAAGAGATCGACGTCGCTCGTGTAGTTCATCTGATCGACGAGGTGCGCCCCGCCTGGCCGGCAGCCGATCTCCCCGAACACCGCTTCGCCCTTCGGCGTCAGGTACCACTCCATGTGAGTGAAGCCGTCGCCCATCTGCAGCGCCTTGAGCACGCCCTTGCCGAGCGCGATGCCTCCCTGGAGCTTGGGCTGCGCGAGATCGCGCACGGTGATGATCACCGGGCTGAGCCACTCGTTCGACCGCGCGATCAGCGGCTTGGGCAGGTACGCCGCCACGTTCATGTAGATCGGCTGCCCGCCGACGCAGATCGTGTCGAACGTGAACTCTTCCCCGTCGATGAACTCTTCGACGCTCGCTTCGGTCACGTGCCGCATCTTCGCGAGCGCCACGTCGAGTTCCTGCATGCTGTCGCAGCGGTACGTGTCCGCGCTGCCGGCGCCGGCGATCGGCTTGACGATCAGCGGGAAGCCCACGCGCTCGGCGGCCTCCTTCGCTTCCTTCCCGTTGCGCACCCGCTGCGAGAACGGCACCCGCAGCCCGGCGGCCTTCACGCGCTCCTTCATGATCTGCTTGTCGCGGAAGCCGATGACCTGGTCTTCGGTCATGCCGGGGATCCCGAAGCGATCGCGCATGCGCGCCGCGACGATCTGCAGCGGCTCCCAGTTGCACAGAATGCGATCGATGCTGCGGCCCCGCAGCCAGCTCGTCACGCGCTCCATGACGTCGTCCTCGTCCATGATCCGAGGGACCTGGAGGTAGTCCGCCATGTACGACTTGAGCGTGGGCGTCAGGGACTGCTTCGGCGCGTCGGCGACGCCGAACACGTTCACGCCGACTTCGGCGAGGCCGCGGGTGTACTGCTGCATCTCCGGGGGATAGGTCGGCGCGAGGAAGACGACGTTCATAGGCGCGGCAGCATAGCGGCTTCGCTCAGGCGAGCGTGCTAGAGCGTGAGCGCATGAGAACGGTCTGTTTCGTCGCTCCTTTTCCGCTTGAAACCACCATGCGGTTTGCTCGCGCCGTCACTGACTGCCGCGCGGTTCGAATGATCGGGATCGTGCAAGAGGCCCCACGCGGCAAGGACGCGAAGATGTTCGCCGACATCATCCGCGTGAAGGACGGCCTCGACGCCGGCCAGCTCATCGCCGCGATCGACACCCAGCGAAAGAAGTACGGCGGGCTCCACCAGATCGTCGGCGTGCTCGAGCCCTTGCAGGTGCCGCTCGCCGAGGTCCGCAAGCACTTCAAGCTGCCCGGCACCGACCCCGTCACGGCGGATCTCTTCCGTGACAAGGCGCGCATGAAGAACGCGCTGCGCGCGGCCGGCCTGCCTTGCGCTCGGCACAAGCTGATCCACCGCTGGGCCGACGCGGAGGCCTTCGTCAAAGAGGTCGGCCTGCCGATCGTCCTCAAGCCACCGGCCGGTGCGGGCTGCAAGGCGACGTGGCGCATTCGCAGCGTGGAGGATCTGAAGAGCGCCATCGACACCGTCAACCCGTCCGTCGACCGGCCGACGCTGGCCGAGGAGTTCTTGCGCGGACAGGAGTACTGCTACGACACCGTCACCGTCGGCGGGAAGGTGCTCTTCGAGAACGTCTCGCGCTACTACCCCGGGCCGCTCGAGGTGACCGAGAACCCGTGGATTCAGTGGGCGGTCGTGCTGCCCAAGACGATCGGCCCCGAGTTCAACGACGCGCGGAAGATCGGCCGGGCGACGATCGCCGCGCTGGGCCTGAAGACCGGCTTCACGCACATGGAGTGGTTCCGTCGCGAGGACGGCAGCATTGCGATCGGCGAGATCGCCGCGCGGCCTCCGGGCGCCAACTTCGTCAAGATGATGAGCTACGCGCACGACGCCGACATGTTCAGGGCCTGGGCGCGGGCGGTGATCGACGACGAGTTCGACGGCCCGCTGAAGCGGAAGTTCTCGGTCGGCTGCGCGTACCTGCGCGGCATCGGCCACGGGCGCGTGGTGCGGGTCCGCGGCGTCGCCGAGGCGAACAAGCGGGTCGGCAGCGTGGTGGTGGAGTCGAAGCTCCCGAGGATCGGCGCGCCGAAGTCGGATCACTACGAAGGCGACGGCTTCGTGATCGTTCGGCACGAGGACACCGAGGTCGTGAAGAAGGCGATCACGATCCTGATCGAGACGATCAAGGTCGACTACG
This sequence comes from Myxococcaceae bacterium, assembly GCA_022842905.1. Classification (GTDB taxonomy): domain Bacteria; phylum Myxococcota; class Myxococcia; order Myxococcales; family Myxococcaceae; genus JALHOS01. The sequence continues at coordinate 25,769 of JALHOS010000057.1, forward strand.
CCTGAGCGGCCGCGCTCGCGGTCGGCTGGCTGCTAACCGGCGCTCAGCTCGAACCCCAGCTTCCCGCTCAGCCGCAGCGTCAACAGCAGGGACAGCAGCTCCTCCGCCTCGTCCGCGCTGAGCAAGTTCCGAAACCCCGCGCCGTCGGCGAGCTCCGCCTCCAGCACCACCCCGCGCGCGGCCCAGCGGAAGAAGCGCCCGTCTACCGTCGGCGGCAGCATGGGCAGCTGCGCCTTCACCGGCCAGAACTCGGGCAGCGGCGCCAACGCGGCCCGAAGCGCGGCGGGGCCCGGCCGCAAGTCGCCCGCCACCCCGGCCTCTGCGTAGAGCGTCGTCGGAGGCAGCAGCACGTCGTCGGTGGAGTCGTCGAACAGCGCGTCGTACCGCGTCGGCGCGCGCCCGCAGAGCACCTGCGTCAGGAGCACCGCCTCGTCGGCGCGCGGCCGCTGCGCCTGCAGCACCTTCTTGCCCCCCGCGCCCATCACCGCCACGCGCATCGGAGGCGCCGCGACCGCCAACAGCGCCGTGATCCGCTCCCGCACGGCCTGCTTCGCCGCCGCCTCAGCCGCGTCCAGCTCTCGCGCCTCGCCGAATGCAGCTATTGAGGGAATGTCCGGTCTGCTTCGGCGAAGCGACAGGGACTATCCGAAGATCTGCTGGACGAGGGCATCAACAGCTATGCG
>JALHOS010000058.1 GCA_022842905.1 Myxococcaceae bacterium
CGCCACTGCCCGCGCTGCCGCCACTGCCCGCGCTGCCGCCACTGCCCGCGCTGCCGCCACCGCCCGCGCTGCCGCCATTGCCCGCGCTGCCGCCTCCATCAGCGCTCGAGCACGACGTCGCGCACATGCCTTGGCAGCAGCGCTGGTCGAAGCAGTCGCCGTCTTGCATGCACTGCGATGGTGTCCCGGCGACGTCGACGCAGCCCCACAGTGCGAACAGCACGCCGACGGCCGCGCCGGCGAGCGGGCGTCGGCGAACTGGGGGAGCCAGTCCACTCGAGGTTGGCAGTGAGGATTCGTCGCAGCGCATCGGCGGAGGAGTGTACCGCGCACCGTCGACGCTCGCGCGCTCGTCTCCGTGAGGCTGAGGCGGATCAGTCGCTGGCCCTTGGGGCGCGCGGTGCTGAGGCCCTGCGGTCTGTCCGGCACGCTCCGCAGCACGTGCGGTATGACCCGCGCGCATGGCTCCCACGAAGACGGTCGTCTACTCGTACAGCGGCTGCGGCACCTGCAAGAAGGCGCTCAAGTGGCTCGAAGGCAAGGGCGTGCCGCTCGACGTCCGCCCCATCGTCGACGCCCCGCCCAGCGCGAAGGAGCTGGCCGAGCTCATCGCCAAGAGCGGTGTTCCGGCGAGCAAGTGGTTCAACACCAGCGGGCTGAGCTACCGCGCGCTCGTGCAGGAGAAGGGGAAGGACGCCGTCGCCGCGCTGACCGAAGCGCAGATCGTCAAGCTGCTCGCCGCTGACGGAAAGCTCATCAAGCGGCCGGTGGTCATCGCTGGCGCGAAGGTGCTCGTGGGCTTCAAGGAGCCTGCGTACGACGCCGTGTTCGGCTGAAAAGCCCGAGGCGCTCAGCCCACCGTCAGGACGAGCTTTCCGCCGTTCCGCGCGAGCGCTTCGTCCAAGTCCTTGGTCAGTCGCTGCAGCTCTTCCTTCGTCCCCACCATGCCCATGGCGCCGGCCGTGCCCGGCTCGCCGATGTCGGGGCGCATTCGCAGCTCGGTGCGCATGCGGCCCAGCCGCCCGTCCCACATGCCGCCGGTGCGCGGCGCGACCGGCGTGCCGTTCTTCGTCTTCCCGTCGAGGAAGTAGACGAAGGCCACGCCGTTGCTGGTGAACTCCGACGGGTTGGCCGGGAGCTTGCCCTTGCGAAGAACGTAGGTGCCCACCGGCAGCGCCGCGGCGTTCGCCTGGCCGCTGTTGAAGCGGTACGTGTGGCCCTTGAAGGTCAGCGTGCCGGCCGTCAGCCCGACCCCGGCGTGCACCTTCTCGAGCTTGGCGACGGGCGTGGGCGACTTCGCGGCTTCACTCGGGGCGATGGCGCGGACTGGCTGGGCGGACGAAAGGCGGCGCAAGGTGGACATGGCTCACCCATTGTCGGCCCCCGGCGCGCTCCCGGGAAGTGAGCCCGCGTAGCGCGAGCTGACAATTCCCACGTGAGTAGAGGCGATTGGCGGCTTATCGAACGACCCGGAGCACGACCCGCCAGCGCGTCTCGGGCAGGCAGCGCTCCTGCCAGGTGACGAAGAGGCGGTCGTGGACCAACGCCAGTCGGGGCCAGGCAGCTTCACAGGCGAGGTCTGCGTTGAGCGCCGCGGGGTATGGGCCGGGGCCTGGCCTGGGCGGGCCGGCGAACAGCGAGCTGGGCGTGGTGAAGTTGGACATGTCGAAGTAGTCGAGGACCGACAGGTAGACGTTCCCCGCCTCGACTCGGACCCCGACGATGTAGTCGCCGCGAGACACCCAGTCGAACCCGGCGATGGCCGTGCTGGCGTTCCCGTTCCACGTGCGGTCTCCCGCGTACGAGTTGCCGTACAGGTTCTGCGTGTCGAACAGCCGGTACATGCCCACCGAGTCATTCGTGCGGTGGTGGAAGAGCGCGAAGATGCTGCGGCTGAAGCCCATGAAGGTCGACTGAATCGACGACATGGCTGGCGCGCTGGCGACGTCTGCGGGCGTTGGGAAGTTGTGCCAGGCCGGCGTCGTCGGGTTCACCGCGCCGTTGACGCCGTACGTCCACACCGTGAGCGTGCGCGTGGGGCCGACGAGCGCGGCGACCTGCCGTTCGTTCCCCGTGGCCTCCGCGACGCTCGCCAGGCCGGAGGCGATGCGATCGCCACGGCTCCACAGCCGCGTCGCCGGGTCCCAGCGCCACCGGTCGAGCGCGCCCGCGTCGGGGTTGAAGCTGACCGCGTCGAGGAGGTTCACCGCGCCGTTGCGAGACTGAATGGGGTGTCCGGGTGGATCCATTGGCCCCTGCCAGCTGCCCGTCGGCGAGCGCTCGAGCAGCGCAAGGCCTCCGTCGGTCTTGAGGGCCGCGGCGAACATGGTCCCTCCGCCAGCGAAGGCTCGCCGAGCGCGAATGGCGCCACTGCCAAGCCACGGCATGGACAGGTCCGTCGCGACCAGCGGGCACGACGAGGCCAGGCACCCCGCGTCGGCCACCCGAGGGTCGATGGTGAAGCGGTGCACGACGCCGGTCGACGAAGCGAGGAGCTCGACTCCGGGCCCGGGCGTGCCAGTGACACCGGCCAACTCGTACGCGCCCTCCGGCGCCTGGCCGACGGACGGCAGCAGCGGCCGAGGGTCGTCGAAGAGCTGCGTGGAGATGAAGGGTCCTTCCCAGATCGTCGACAACGTCGTGGCGCCGAGGGTCGTGGGCGGCATCGAGTTGCCGGCGCGGTCGGTGCCCGTCACCTGCAGGGTCCCGCAGCTGCCCGCCGCGACGATGTTGGACGGCTGCGCCACACCCCAAGAGCCGACCGGCTGCAGCGGGCTTGCGGCCACCGTGCTGCACGTCGCCGTGCCGATGTTGGCCGAGCTGAGCGGCTCGCTGAAGCGCACGGTGGTCCCCCACGGGCCGATTCGGTTCGGGGTCTCGAGCGCGACGTAGCTGGGGGCGGCCAGGTCCCCGAAGAGGACGTTGGTGGTGCTGCTCTGGACGAGCGGCTGCAGCGGGGCCACGCCGGTGGCGACGACGGTGCAGGCGACGGTCACCGACGGACCCGCGACCACCGGCGCGATGAAGGACGGCGTCAGGGTGTTGCCGGCGGTGAGCGCCTGCGTCGGCGTGCAGCTCCAGGACAGCGACGGCACCGGCGCACCCACGGGGAGCGAGAGGCTTGCCGACAGGTTGACGGTGGGCGGCACGGGGCCGACGGCGACCGTCGCGAGCGTCGCCGCGGTCACGCTCCAGTTGGCGGTGCCGAGGGCTCTGACGGTGTAGTCGCGCACGGCCGTCGCAGACGTCGCGCCCACCGCGTTCGTCACGTTGAGCTCGACGCGCGCGAGGCGGTCCGGCTCTCCGGGGGAGAGGGCGGTGAAGGTGAGCTGCGCGGTGGCGCCGCCGTCGCTCTCGAGCGTCGCCGCGGAGCCCGCCGCCAGCCGCCAGTCGTGCCGCACCAGCACCAGGCCTCCGTCGTCGAAGGAGCTGGATTGGAGGGTGATGGTCTGCCCGCCGCTGAATACGCCCCCGTCCGGCGTGAAGCGCGCGACCGGCAGCCCGCTCACGCTGACCCGCGCCACGGCGAGGTTGGTCGACGGCACGCCGACGGCGTCGAACACCTGGAGAGAGAACTCGAGCAGGCTCGGCGTGGTGGGCGCCGTGAAGGTCGCGCTGTGGGCGGTGAGAGTGTCGTTCGTGCTCAAGGTCACCGCGGGGCCGGTGAGCTGGGTCCAGCGGTAGCGCAGCGGGAAGGTCCCCATGCTGGCCATGCCGTTGAGGGTGACGAGCGCCCCGCGAGCGACGACTTGGGCCGGACCGACGATGGCCGTGGGGGGAGCGGCCCCTGCGTCGGTGGAGCCTGCGTCGGTGGAGCCAGCATCCGTGGATCCTGCGTCGGTGGAGCCAGCGTCGGTGGAGCCAGCATCGGTGGAGCCCGCATCGGTGGAGCCCGCATCGGTGGAGCCCGCGTCCGTGGAGCCCGCGTCCGTGGAGCCCGCGTCCGTGGAGCCCGCATCGGGGGGCGGAGGTCCGCCGTCGAGGAGCACCATCGACGACATGCCGGTGGTGAGCAGCACGGTGCCCAGGTCGTTGACGCCGGGCGCGACCAGCACGCCGTCCATGCGCAGGGAGCGCAGGCCGGTCTTCTCGAACGCCAACGAGTAGACGCCCGTCGGGAGCGTCTCGAAGGCGAGCCGACCTTCGGCGTCGGTCTGCGTGCGCTGCTCCTGGCCGCGGGAAGCGGCGCGGACCTGGACGGCAGCGATGGGGCTCGAGTCGTCGGCTTGCCGCACCTCACCCGCGAGCCGACCCACCGGCGCGGCGCCCGGGTCCGCCTGGAGCACGATGGGCGCGACGCGCACCTCCTGGCCCGCGGCGACGTCCAACGCCAAGGCCTCGCGGCGGTAGCCCTCCGCGTACAGGCCCAGCACGAGCTTGCCTTCGGGCACGCCGCGCAGCGCGAAGCTGCCGTCGTCTCCGCTGAAGGTCAGCTGCGGGAGCTGCGGCAGGAAGGCGCTGATGCCGCCGTGGCCAGAAGGCAGCACCTCGCGGTCCCCGCGCTTGACGACGCCGACGACGGTCGCGTTCCGGCCCAGCACGATCTGCCCGAGCGTCACCTCCCGACCGACCCCAGCGCGGAGCTCCTCCAACGACAGCAGCCGGGACTGCTCGGCGGACCCGTCTTGGTCGCGGTCGAAGGCGAACAAGAGTCGCCCTCGGCTCACCGTCAGCCCCGACAGCGCCACGTTGCCGTCCTGATCCGCCGTGGCCGTCAGGTTGGTCCCCACGAGGGTCAGCGTCGCGCCGACGGCAGGCTCGAGCTCCGAGCGCCCGGGCAGCGCCGTCAGCACCGTCGCGCGGACCGTCCCTGGCCCTTGCACGGGCGGACTGGGGAGCGTGACTTCGCGGCAGCTCGCGGCGAGCGCCAGGCAAGCCACGAGCACGGCGCGGAGGCGAGAGGCAGACGGGAACGCGGGCATGGCGTCCCTCCACTCCGTCGGCCGTGCGGTGTCAACGGAGGCGGCAGGGTGAAGGAGGGCGCGAGCAGTCCGTCGTCTTTGCAGGGGTATCGCCGCGCGGTCTGGACCATGACGGCAAAGCAGGCAGGCGCGGGCGGACGCTGCACGAAGAAAAGGCATGCGTTTGTAAGGAGATCCACCCGCATCCACCCCGGGAGGACAGGAAGGGTCGCACCGAGAATCGAGTCACCTCGTTCGCCACACAGGACCCCAATGACCACCGCGCTCCCGACCTCCGCCGCTTCGCAGGCCACCCTGACCCCCGTGCTGTCGCCTGAGCAGAAGGAGCTGCAGGGGCAGATCGGCACCCCGCAGACGTGGCTTGGCTGGGCGAAGGAGAAGCTGGCGGCTGGCTACAAGACGCTCATGGGCGCCTTCACGTGGGCCAAGGGCGCGGCGGACGTGTCCCGCGAGAAGCTGTACCAGTACATCGGCAGCAACCCGCAGCTGCTCGAGATGGTGAAGGGCCAGGCGGAGAAGCTGCTGGACCGCCCCGAAGTGCAGGCCAAGCTCAAGCTGGTGCCGACGTCGATCCAGAAGGAGCTGCTCCACGCGGCGATCGAGTGGTCGGTCAAGGCTCCCGGCGCCCAAGAGAAGTGGAACGCCATCAAGGAGAAGTACGGCCCGGTGGTGACGGACGCGCTCATCAGCCTGGCGACCACGGCGCTCGGCGTCGCGGTGCAGGCGGCCTGGGAAGCGATGACCAGTGGCACGAACGGCGGCACGGTGCGCGTGGTGCCGATGAAGCCCATGGCGGACGGCTTCTCGGCGCGCTGAGCGCTTTGAAGGCGCGGTGAGGGGTCGTGGAGCGGTTCGCTCCGCGGCCATCGCCGCGCTCGAAGGACGTGTGGACTCCACTGTGGTGTCTGCTCGTATTCGCAACGGCTTGATCGGCGCCAACTTCCAGCGCGTACTGGCTCCTTTCGCGGCGCTCGCCTAGGTCAGCTACGAGCGCGACTGGGCCGGCGACGTGAGAGCGGAGAGCCGATGGCACGAACCTTCGTGTTCCTGGTGTCGTTCTGCGCCGGCGCAGCGCTGGCACAACCCGTCGTCGAGCTGCTCAGCCCCGCGGTGGGCTCGACGATCGCAGGGTGCACCACCATCGCGGTCAACGTGACCTCACCCACTCAGCTCCGGCAGGTGCGTGCCACGCTCGGCTCCCTCAGCTGCGAGCTGGCGCTGACCGCCTCGACCTGGTCGTGTGTGCTGGAGACCTCTTCGCTCACCGCGGGCTCGGCGACGCTCAGGGTCGTCGCCACCGACGCTTCGGGCGCGACCGGCGAGGCGCAGGCCCCGCTGCTCGTCGAGCCGCTTCCCACGGTTCGCATCACCGAGCCCCAGTTCGCCGCCGTGCTCCGAACCAACCTCGAGGCACGCGCGGACTGTCAGCCTCGCGGCGCGCTGCCGTGCTCGGTGACCGCCGCGCTGTGGACGTCTGGGCGCAGCGTCGGGTCCACGCCGTTGGAGTGGACTGGGAGCGGGACCGTGGTCGGCCAGGCTTGCGTGGACGACGCGTTGGCCCAGGGCGGGGGCTTCGAGCCCGGCCCCTTCCTGCTCGTCGCGTACACCGCGAGACGCAATGGACTCTGGCCGCTGCCCAACTCCGCGGCCCTCCCCCTCTTCCTCGAGCCGAACGCGCAGCTGACACCGCGCGCCGAACCGGGCGGCCTCATCCTCGACGCCACCGCCGACGCGCTGCTGACCCTCGACGGGCAGGCGCGCTACTGGCGGATCCGCCGAGACGGCGGTGTAGCCACGCACCTGGCGGACCGCCGCGGCCCCGTGGCGCCCTTCGGCACGGAGTGTGCCCCTGGCGTGGCCGCCGATGACGCGCCCGTCGGCTGGCTGACGCCGAGCGGCGCGGTGGTCTCGCAGCGCAACGGGGAGCTCGAGCTGTACCGCGAGGGCAACGCAGCCGGGGTGCGCCTGTGCGACGGGGGTGTCGAGCTCACGGGGCTCGTCCGAGGGGACTGGGGCATCTTCTGTGGGAAATTGGTGCGCTTCTCGACCGGGACGAGCGTGGCCGTCGGTCGACACGTCGACCTGAACGCCAACGGCGACGTCCTCGTGCTGCCCGAGTCGTCTGCGAGTCAGACGCTGCCGTTGCTGCTGTGGCGCCAAGGCTCGACCACGACGGTGGCCGACTGCGCGACGGGCAGCTGCATCGTCACCGACGCGCGCTTCGACGGAGACCGGGTGCTCTACGTCGACTGGCAGTACCAGCTCTGGGAGTCGGGCCCGGCTGGCCGCCGGTTGCTGACGCTGCGGTTCTTCTCGCAGTACGGGCGGTTTCAGGAAGCGCCGACCTTTCGCGGTACGACCGGCGCGGCGGGCGGCTGGACCGTCTACCCAGAGCGGGTTGACCCCGGCGGCGTGATTCAGCTCTTCCTCGGCGCGCCCGACGGTGGCGTGCGGCAGCTGACGCACTGGCAGAACCACAGCCACTTCGAGGCGGTCTCCCCCACGGGTGAGGTCACCTACTTCGTCGACGTGACGCGGCCGGCGTCGCCCCGCGACATCGAAGAGCCGCGGGCCTGGCGGCGGCACCGCGTCCGGCCCGACGGTGACGACCTGGCCGTCTCTTCGTCGACCGGCCGCGCTCGCTGGGTCAACGGCGAGTGGGAAGTGTCGATCGGTAACACCCTCTTCACCCTCGCGGTCGACGGCGGCGCCGCCGCGTGCACCGTCGGCCCAGACGGCGGCGTCGACGCGGCGAACTCGGGACGAAAGCCTGGATGCGGCTGCGGCGCGAGCCCAGCGCTCGGTGTCGCGCTCCTCGCGCTGCTGGCCCGGCGACGTTCGCGACGGAGCCGGCGTCGGAGCTGACGCGTGCGGTCGTCACGCCCGCCGCCTGCTCCGACGCGCAGCAGGTCTGCCGCGGTGGCCCTGAGCGAACTGGACGCCCTCGCCACCGAGCTCCCGCCATGAGGCAAGACTGCTCGCCTCGGCTCGCGCTCACCGAAAGTACCGCCCGTCGAGCTCCACCGCGTAGCGCAGCGCGACTTTGGGCCGCTGCGCGCCTACCAGGTGCTGCGCGAAGCGCAACGACGTCCCCGGCACCTCGCCGCTCGCCGGGCTCGGCTCGGCCGCGTCGCTCAAGCTCCCGCCGGTGCGGCTGTACCGAAACACCTGCGGCAGCGTCGCCTCCACCTTCCACGTCTTCGTCGGCCACGACAGCCCGGGCTCCTCGAGCTCCAGCGCGCCGGACAGGTGCAGCACGCCGAAGTCCTGCGTCAACGACAGCTCGAGGCTCGCCTGCGCCGCGCCGAGCGACGACGGCGTCACCGTCACCACCCACGGCTCGCCGTCCTTCGGCAGCGCCACCCACGCGCCGTTGAGCCGCGCGCGCAGCAGCCGCTGGCCCGCGGGCAGGTCGACGGTCAACGGGCTGGGCCGATCCACCGCGAGGGTGAGGCTCACCTCGTGCCGGGCCTGGCCTTCCAGCGTCGACACCCACCGCGCCTGCGCGCTGAGCACGCTGGGCTCCACCGGCGGCCGCGTCACCACCGCCGGCTTCACCGCCGACTGGAGCGGCCGCGACGTCACGCCGTACACGCCGCGGTCCGGCAGCACGGCGGCGCCGCCCCACTCGCGCACCACCGTCGCGCCGTCGACGGCGAAGGCCGCGTCGTCCATGTCCAGCACCAGCGGCACTGGAGGCACTCCGGGCGCCGTCACCAGTTTCACCGCGCGGCCCGGCAGCAGCGCGCGGAAGTCGACCGAGTGCCTGCCCGCGGGCACCACCGCCGCCAGCCACGGCCCGTCTTGCCGCAGCGGCACGCCGCTCCCCTCAGCAGGGGCCAACACCGCGCGCGCGCCCAAGTCGAGCAGCGGCACCGTCACCACGCCGCGCTCTACGTCCACGTCGAGCTCGAAGTGCCCGCTCACCCACAGCCCAGCCTCGGCCGGCTGCCCGCGAAGGCTCGCGCGGAGCACCGCCACCTTGGGCTCCGCTCCGACGTCACGCTTGGTCGCCAGCAGCGGGAGCAGCTCGCGCAGCGGCAGCGACACCTCGCCCGACGGCTGCGGTGTGTCCGACGCCTGCGCGGTCGTCGTCTGGCCCAGCGTCAGTCCGAGGACGAGCACGAGCGCCTTCATGACTTCACCTCCGCCTGGGGCAACGACGGTGTCGGCGTGCGCGCAGACAGCACGTCGTCCAGGAACGCGCGCACCGCGGGCTTCGTCGACAGCGCCAAGGCCGCCAGCAGCGCCGTCAACAGCTCGAGCGTGTAGATGAGGCCGGTGTAGCCCGTCAGCACCACCGCGCCGCTGGGCACCACCATGGTGGCCAGCCACAGCCCTACGAAGAGTCGGCGCTGCTCACCTTCGAAGACGCGCCCGAGCCAGGCGACGAACGCCGCGCCCAGCCCGAGCACCGCCACCGGCCAGGCCAGCAGGAACGGCCAGAAGGCCGCGAGGTAGGCGGTGAGCACGAACGTGAAGCCGAAGAGCGCGGCGACGAGGAGCCGCTCGTAGAGGGCCAAGGGCCGACGGTGCCTTTCGCTCAGCGCGAAGAGCATGGCGAAGAGCGCGAGCGCCGGCGCCCAGGAGCGCGTCGCCATGGTCGCGATGGCGGCGTCCCACGCTTGTTGGCTGGGCAGCACCACGCCCAGCGCGACGCCGGACTCCAGCGAGCTGAACTGCCAGTCGAGCGCGAAGGCGTCCTTCGACCGCGTCACCGTCGACGCGGACAGCGCGCCGTGGGGGTAGTCGAAGTTGTCGCCGCCCTCGACGCCGACGTGGAGCCGCACGTCGTTGGCCGGGAGCGCCGGGTCCAAGCGGTAGACGAACTGGTCGAGCCCTCGCGCCCGGTAGCCGATGCGCAGCGCCACCTCCTTCCCCGCGGGGATTCGGCCCGTCCACACCAGCCGGTTGCGCGCTTCCCCCAGCTCCAGCGGCTGCGGCTGGCCGTCGACCTGAAAGGCCAGCTCGCTGAGCAGCACCTGCGCCTTGTTCACCTCGAGCGGGAAGACGAAGACGACGTCGACGTCGTGCGGCGCGGAGTTCTTCGCCGCGTAGTGGCCGGTGAAGGCGAAGTCGAAGCCCGAGAAGTAGCGCAGGCCGCGCTTGCGGTAGTTCATGTGCGCGTCGAGCGTCACGTGCTGACGGGCGAGGGGCAGGGCGCTCAGCTCGGTGAAGACGGTGCCCGAAGGGACGGCGCGCAGGGAAGGCGCGGGCTGGTCCACCGGCGCGCCCCAGCGGTCCATGGCCTCGTCCTTGAGCTCACTGGCCGCGAAGTCGTCGCGGCTGGACACCTGCGAGGCGATGACGGCGGACGTGAAGAGGACGACGAGGAAAGGCAACAGCCAGCGCAGCAGCTCTCGGGGCAGGCTTCGTCGTGGGGTCATGCCCGCATGAACGCTGGCGGCCGTGCGCGGCTCGTGCGCCGGGGAAGGAACGTTCCCGCAGCTTTCGTGCAGAAGTGGTGCAGGGGCGAGGCGCCGCGCCTCCTTGCGACTTCTAGAAGTGCGCGACCGCCCCGAGCGCCCCCAACAACGCCAGGATGACGGGCGCCCCGCCCGAGTACAGGTCTGCGGCCACGCCGGCCTGCAGGCCGAAGTGCTTGTGGAGCGCGAACTCGTAGCTCGCCCCGACACCACCTCCGTACACTCCGCTGCCGGGGAACCCGCTGCCGCGCAGCAGCACCGACAGCCGGCTGGGGCCCACCGACAAGAGCGCGTAGCCCGCGAAGAGTCGAATGCCGACGACCGGACTCACCACCACACCGGCGCCAAGGTCGAAGCGCGCGATGCGCCAGCTCACGTCGACCTCCGCGCCCACCGTCACGCGACTGCCCTCGGCCGCCAGCGGCTGCACGCCACCGAGCGCCGAGACCGCGACGCCCAGCTGGGAGGTCGGCGGTGGGGTGGCCGCGACGGGCTCCTTGCGCGGGCGTGCGAGCCACACCTGGGCCTCGTCGGCAGGCCGCGTCGCCGCCGCCGCGTCGAACGCGTCTTGGGTCGAGCGCCACATGGCGTTGAGCAGCAGGTTGGCGTCGGTGACTTGGGTGCTGCCTCGGCCGACGACCCGCGAGCTGCGCGAGTCGATGAGGCGCACCGTCGCCAGGTAGCTCGCGCCCACGCGCCCGACCGAGCCGTCGAGCACGAAGTCCGTGCCCAGCGCCTCGGCCAGCTCCGTCAGGCACGAGTCTTCGGCGCAGCCCAGCAGCTGCTTCTGTCGCTCGACGCCCAACATGGTGCGCAGCTCCTGGGCGGAGATGACCTTGAAGAGCGCCGACTGGTCCGCGGCCACCACCATCATCTCGGTGAAGGCGGCGCCGTCGAGCTTCTCGTTGGGGACGGTGACGTTGACGTCGATGACGGCCACGCTCGGCCGGCCAGGCTTCACCGCCGGCGTGACGGGCGCGGCTGCCGGCTGCGGCGTCGCCGTGAGGGTCGCCGACGGCGCTGGCGGTGAGACTGGCGCCACGGGTGCGGGCGCGGGTGTGACTGCCGCCGCGGGTGGGGGCGCTGCGGGCTTCTTGGCCGCGGGCTTCGCCTGCGCCACCGACGCCGTCACCAGCACCGACAGCAGCGCGAGCACCGTCACCGCGCCCCGCGTCCGGCGCCGACGGGCCAGGCGCACCAACCCGGCAGCCAGCAGCAGGAAACCTCCGAAGCCACCCCCTCCCTGCCCACACCCGCAGGACCAGCCGTTGAGCTGCACGGTGTCCTTGCGCGGCTGCTGCCCACCGATGGGCGTCACCGTCAGCTCGACGCTCTTGGCGATCGAGTCCACCGTGCCGTCGTTGGCGACGTAGGTGAACGAGTCCGTCCCGGTGTACCCGCGGGTCGGGGTGTACGTGAGCTGCGGCGCCTCGCCCGTCAGCGCGCCGTGCTGCGGCGGCGTGCGGACGGTGAAGGTGAGGACGTCGTTCCGGTCGACGTCGACGCCCCGCAGCGTCACCTCGACCGCCTTGTCCTGCTCGAGCGTCACGCTCAACGCGTCGACCACCGGCCGGTCATTCACCGCGGCGACGGTGAGGTTGATGTTGGCGGGCTGCGAGTCGCTCGTGCCGTCGTTCGCCTTGATGGTGAAGGTGTCCGAGCCGTTGAAGTCCTGCCTCGGCACGTACGTGTAGTTGGGCGCGGACCCGTTGACGTCGAGCGTACCGTGGGACGGCGAAGACACGATGGTCCACGTCAGCTGGTCTCCGTCGGAGTCGAAGCCCGTCACGCTGATGTTGGTCGGCGTGTCTTCGAGCGTCGGGACCGTCTGCGCTTGCACCACGGGGGCTTGGTTCACCGCGGCGATGGTCAGCTCGACCGTGGCCGGCGCGGAGTCTTGTTGGAGGTCGCTCGCCTTGAAGGTGAAGGCGTCGGCCCCGCGGTACCCCGCCGCCGCCTGGTAGGTGACGTTCGGCGGCGTGCCGGTCAGCGTCCCGTGGCTCGGCTGCGTGACCAGCGAATAGGTCAGCGCCGTGCTGTCCACGTCGGTCGCCGTCAGCACGATGGCGAGGGTCCCGCCCTGCGTGAGCGACAGGCGCTGCGCCGTGGCCACCGGCGCGTCGTTCACTGGCGTCACGTTCACCGTCACCGTGGCGGGTGGCGACGCGGCCTGCCCGTCGTTCGCTTCGAAGGTGAAGCTGAAGAGGCCGTTGGCGTTGGGGCTGGGTGTGTACGTCACCTGCGGCGGTGTGCCGCTGAGTGTGCCCTGCAGCGGCTGCGTGCGGATCGTGTACGTCAGCGCGGCAGTCTCCACGTCGGTGCCGGTCAGCGTGATGGTCAGCGGCGTGTCCTCCACCGTGGCCACGCTCTGCGCGTGCGCCACCGGCACGTCGTTGACGGGCGTGACGACGATGGTGACGGTCGCCGCGGCGGAGTCGACGGTGCCGTCGTTCGCCTTGAAGGTGAAGGCGTCGCTGCCGCTCACGTTGGGGCGCGGCGTGTACGTGAGGTTCGGCGGCGTGCCCGTCAGCGTCCCCGAAGGCTGGGTCAGCAGCGCGAAGGACAGCGTGTTGCCGTCGGGGTCCGTGCCCGTCAGCGTGATGTTCAGCGGCGTGTCCTCCGGCGTCATCACCATCTGCGAGGTGGCGACGGGCGCCGAGTTGAGCGAGCCCACCGCGATGGTGACCTGCACCGCGCTCGAGTCGAGCTGCCCGTCGTTCACCCTGAAGGTGAAGCTGTCGGTGCCGCGGTAGCCGGTGTTGGGCGTGTAGACCCGGCTCGCGCCGCTGCCGGTGAGCGTGCCGTTGCTGGGCATCGTCACGACCGTGAACGTCAGCGGGCTGCCTTCGACGTCGGTGCCCGTCAGCGTGAGGTTCAGCGGCGTGTCCAGCTGCGTCTGGCGGGCTTGGCTCTGCGCGAGCGGGGCGTCGTTCACCGGCGTCACGTTGAAGGTCACCGTCGCCACGGTGGAGTCCAGCGTGCCGTCGCTCACCTTGAAGGTCAGCGTGTCCGGGCCGCCGTGGTAATTGGTGGCGGGCGTGTAGAGCAGGTTGGGCGCGGTGCCCGTCAGCGTGCCGTTCGCCGGCTGAGTGAGCACCGTGTACGTCAGCGGCGAGCCCTCGACGTCGACCCCGGAGAGCACCACCACCAGCGGCGTGTCCTCGGGCGTCGAGAGCGTCTGCGGCGTGGCCGTCGGCGCGTCGTTCACCGCCGTCACGTTCACGGTCACCGTCACCGGCGTGGAGCTCGCGTTGGCCGGGCGGTCGCGCACGTAGAAGGTGAAGGTGTCGGGGCCGCTGTAGTTGGCGGTCGGCGTGTACGTGACGGTCGGCGCCGTGCCGTTGAGCGTGCCGTGCGACGGGTTGCCTTGAATGAAGTAGTCGAGCGTGTCGAGGTCGGCATCGCTGCCCGCCAGCACCAGCGCCAGCGGCGTGTCTTCGGCCGTCGAGACCGTCTGGCCTTGTGCCACCGGGGGGTCGTTGACTGCCGCCACGTTGAGGGTGACCGTCGCCGCCGCCGACGTCAGCGCGCCGTCGCGCACGGTGAAGGTGAAGGTGTCGACGCCGTTGGAGTTGAGCGACGGGACGTAGGTGAGGTTGGGCGCGGTGCCGGTGAAGGTGCCCTTCGTGGGCATGGCGACGAGCTGGAACGTCAGCGGGCTGTTCTCGGCGTCGGTGCCCGACAGCGTGACGGCGACGGGCGTGTCTTCGGTGGCGTTGACGCTCTGGCTCGTCGCCACCGGCGCGTCGTTGACGGCCGCGACGTTGATGGTGATGGTGGCCGGGCTCAGGGACGTCCCCGTGCCGTCGTTCGCGCTGAAAGTGAAGGACGCGACGCCGTTGAAGTTCGCCGCCGGGGTGAAGGTGACGGTGGGCGGCGTGCCCGACACGGTGCCGTTGACCGCGGCGCCGACCGAGAACGTCAGCGGGCTGTTCTCGACGTCGGTGCCCGACAAGGTGACGGAGACGGGCGTGTCTTCGTTCGTCGAGACCGTCTGCGGCGTGGGCACCGGCAGGTCGTTGACCGCTACCACGTTGAGCGTCACGGTGGCCGTCGTCGAGTCCGCCGCGCCGTCATTGACCTTGAAGGTCAGCGTGTCGGGCCCGAAGGTGTTCGCCATGGGGGTGTACGTGAGGCTCGGCGGCGTCCCCGTCAGCGTGCCGCGCGTGGGGTTCATGAGCACGGTGAAGGTCAGCGGCTCGCCGTCGGCGTCGCTGGCGGTCAAGTTGACGGCGCGCGGCGTGTCTTCGTTGGTCGACAGCGTCACGCTGTTCGCGACCGGCGCGGAGTTCGAGAGCGTCACCGCCTTGATGCGGGTGGCTTCACCCTGCGTCGCGCCGGTCTCGTCGGTGGCGACGAGGTAGCGCCAGAGGCCGGCGCTGGCGAGTGCGGGGAACTCGTGCGGCCGCGTGCTCGCCAAGACTTGGAAGGGCGCCGTGAAGAACGTCCCCGAAGGGCTCAGGCGCCGTCCCCACGTCGTGCTGGGGGTGCCCGACTGCGTCCAGGCGCAGAGGCAGGTGGCGCCGTCGCTGACGACGGCGGGGTCGGTCGCGGTCGGGGTCGTCGACACGGCCTGTGTGGCACCCACCGTGAGGGTGGTGCTCCCGGCGGCGCCGTTCACGAAGCTCGTCGAGACGCCGGTGCCCACCTGCCAGGCCACCACGAAGCGGCCGGCGCAGCTCGAGATGGCCGGCGTGCCCGACACCGCGGTGAGCCCCGAGGACACTGGGGTCTCGCTGCCGGTGCCCGCCGCTCCTCGGAGCAGCGCCGAGACCTGCGTGGACCCCGTCCCGTTGTCGAGCCAGGTGACGACGTACGCGTTGACGACGGCGTCGAACGCCACGTCGGGGCTGCGCGACGACGCGGCGGTGGCCTTGATGGGCACGGTGGCGACGCGCGTGGGCGAGGCCGCGCTGAGGTTCGACAGCTGCGTCGCGTAGATGTCTCCGTTGTTCGCCGGTTCTTCGACCACCACCAGCGCGCCGTTCGCCCCGTCGCTGGCCACCGCCGGTGCCGTCTCAGGGCCGCTGCGAGTGCTGACCTTGAAGGGCATGGCGTCGAGCACGGCTCCCGCGGACGAGACACGTTTCATCACCACGCCGGTCGGCTCGGTCCACACGACGGCGAAGGACGAGCCGGTCCACGCGACGTCGGGCCGGCCCGTGCCCGTGGTGGAGAGGGTGAGCGCCCTCGCGTCGAGCGGTACGCCTGCCGCGCTGACCCGCATCGCGTAGATGCCGACGGGCTGATTGATGCCGTTCAGCGTGCGCCAGACCACGAGGTAGTTGGTCCCGTCCGAGGCGATGGCCGGCAGCCGCTCGGGCGCGGACCGGGTCGCGCGCAGAACGCCGGCCCCGTCGAGCACCGCGCCGGTCGCTGCGGCCAGGCGGTTCCCGAAGATGGCGCTGTCGCGGTCGTCGTTCCACACCACCCAGGCGTTCGTGCCGTCGGAGCCGATGCCAGGGTAGCGCGCGCCCTGGGAACCCGAGCTGAGCAGCAGCGAGGTGTCGAACGTCGAACCACTGCTCGGGAGGCGGGCGGCGCGCACGTCCGAGGAGCCCGTGGTGGTCGAAAAGTCGAACCAGCTCACCACGAAGGCTCCGCTCACCGCCGTGGCGTGGGGCTCGATGTTCGCGGCGCCCGACGCGCGGGCGCCAGCGCTGACGACGAGCGGCGTCGAGTCCTGCACCGCCCCGCCTGGGGAGACCCGCACGGCCAACACTCGCTGTGTGGGTCCAGCCGTCGAGTCCCGCCAGGTGACCAGATAGTTCGCCCCGTTCCACGCGGCGCTCGTCTCGAGGTCCGACGTGGGAGACGCGCCGATGGCGAGGTCGACGGCGTCGAGGCGGGCCCCCGCGGAGCTCAAGCGCACCCCATAGACGTGGCGCGTGGTGGTGCCGGTGCGCGCGTCGCTCCACGACACGAGGGTGTTCGTTCCAGACGACGCGACGCCTGGGTCGAGCTGCTCGGCGGCGTTGCTGCTGACGAGAAACCCGCGCCCGTCACCGCGCGCGTTGTCCAGCGTGGCGCCCGCGGTCGACACGCGGTTGGCGAAGATGCGAGGGCTGCCGAGCCGTGAGTCTTGCCAGACGACGAGGTACTGCGTGCCGTCCCACGCGACGACCGGCTTGGTGGCCGGCGTGGCCGACGTCGTCGAGCCGATGATGAAGGGCGTCGCGTCGAGCAGCGCGCCTGCGCTCGAGACCCGCGCGCCGACCACGTTCGGCGCCGCCGCCCAGACCACCAGGAAGTCGGAGCCGTTCGAAGCCGCGACCACGGTTACGTCGCGCGGCGTGCTCGGCATGCTCACGGCGACCGTCCCGAGCTTGAGCGGCATCGTGTCGACGGCGGCTCCGGCCGGCGTCAGGCGCTGGGCGTCGATCTGCACTTGCTCTGCGGGAGCGAGGTCCCGCGCCCAGACGACGAGGACGTGCGTGCCGTTGAAGGCGACTTCGGGGTTGGTCTGCGGTTCGGCCAGGGGAATGCGCTGCGGGGTGCTGACGGTGAACTCCGCCGAGATGATCGGGTCGAGCACCGCCGGGTACGCCGCGCGCTCGACGGTGTCGGCCGGCACGCGCATGACGATGGCGCTGCCGTTCCACCGCGCCGGCACCGCCTGCCGGGCGCCGCTCGCGTCGACCCAGGTGGCGTGGCCGTACACGACGCCTACGGGCTGCGCCGCGAAGTGGAGGCCGTCGGCGGCTTCGCGAACGAAGTGTCCTTCGACTGGAATCGACACCTCGAGCGCGCCGCTGCCCGCAGGTGCCGCGTCGAAGCGCCACGACTGCTCGAGGTGGGCCTTGGGCTCGAGTCGCTCGTGCACCGCCCCGCGCTGCACGCGCAGCTGGCCGTCTTCCTCGCGGGCCACGTGCACCGCGCCCGCCGACAGCTCGACGTCCCCGCGCAGCACCCGCGTCGCGCCCAAGCGCAGGTGGGTCGCGCCCGCGCTCTGCACGTCGAGCCCGTCGCCGCGGAACCGCGTGGTGAGCCCGTTCAGCTCTGACACCCAGCTCTCGGCGACAGGCTCGAAGCTCGCGCGGGGGGACGTCGCGGCAGGTGGTGGCGGCCGCGCACCGCCCAAGCGCACCGCGACAGCGGCGAGGCCGATCAGCGACAGCACGGCTGCTACCGCCAACGGCGTTCTCAGACCCGCACGGAGTTTGGACATGGTGACCTGCGTCGCTGGTGAAGAGGGAGACGGCGCCTGCGCCTTCCGAGGGGCGGGGAGCCTAGGCGACGCTCAGCGGTCCGTGGGCCGCGGGGGCGCTCGACTGATGGGTCTCAGCGGGTTCCCAGCGACTTGATCAAGATCAAGCGAATGGGCTCACGGCAGCATCAACGTGCAGCCGCTCGACCAACTACCCGTGCAGTCCCGCGTGGACCCGACGCCGGTGATGGCGCCCGACGTGCCGTCGATTCGCGCCACGTCCCACACCCAATGCGACGGCAGCCCGCTGACGTTGAACGTGCGCGCGACGCCGCGCACCTGCAGCACGACCTGCGCCGTGCTGGGCATGCCGCCGCCCCAGTGTTCGACGAGCACCGCGTAGCTCCCCGCCTCCGGGCCATTGAGGGCGATGTTCTCGGGCCCCAGCGCGCCGGTGTTGTCGACGTCCTTGCGCGGGTTGTCGGTGGCGACGCCGGGCACGCCCCAGTCCGGCTGGCTGCTGACGCAGGTATTCCACGTGCAGTCGCTGCGGTTGGTGGTGTCGTTGATGCGGCCGCCCGGGCGAATGAGGTGCAGCTCGAGGTCTCGGCCCTGCATGTCCCAGGTGAGGCTGACCTGAATGTCTCCGGTGAGGCACGCGGTCGGCGGAGGCTGGTTGCACGTGCCCGCCTGACAGAGGCCCGCTGGCTGGCACACGCCGGCGTCGGCGCAGCGCGTGCCGTCGGCCAAGTTCTCCGTCACGCACGCGCCGCCGCGGCACCGCTGTCCACGGCAAACCGTTACTGGTCCACACGCCGCGCCTTCGCTCAGCCCCAAGCACGGCCCTGACCCAGCGTCTGGGCGGCCGGCGTCGACGGTGCCGGCGTCGAACGTTCCCGCATCGAGCCGGCCGGCGTCGGCGCCGACGCAGCGCCCACCGACACAGGCGCCGCCGAAGGGGCACGTCACCCCAAGGCACGAGGGGTCCACACACTGCCCTTCCACACACGCCAGGCCCGGTCCGCACGCGGGCTCGACACACGTCTCGGGGACGCAGCGGCCGTCGTGGCAGACGGTGCCGGTGGCGCAGGTGACTGCGCCGCAACGGGCGTCTTGGCACACGTCGCCGACGCACACCTGGCGCGGGCCGCAGTCCGTGAGCGCGCAGTCGCGGGGCTTGCAGGTGCTCGCGCTGCACGCCTCGTTCGCGCCGCAGGCCCGACCGCAGGCGCCGCAGTTCGCGTCATCGGTCCGCAGGTGGTGCAGCCGGCGTCGCTGGTCTCGCCTCCGGAGCCGCCTGTGCCCGCGGTGCCGCCGGTTCCTCCCGCCGCGCCGCCAGCGCCGCCGTCGAAGCGGCTGGTGCTGGGCCCGGAGTCGCGCGTTTCGATGGGCACCGGTGAACAGGCCGGCGCGGCGAGGAGGGCAATGAGTCCGATGGTCGACAGGCGCATGCGGGCGCGAGTGTGGAGGGGAATGGGCGCGAGCGCCATCGCGCCGGGGTGGTCGTGTCGTTGGGGAGGAAGGGAGGCTCTTGCCGCCGAGGACGAAACTGAGGGGCGCGCGGTCGTCTGGGCGGGCAGTCGGCGAGGGGCAAGAGGAGGGCGCGGACGTCGCCGTCATGGTGCATGAGGCGGGGACGGATTTCGTGCTGACACCTGCGATGGAAGATCAGTTGCTCGAGGCGCTGGCCACCGCCGAGAGGGGCGAGCGGCTGGCGGCGACGCAGCCGACATCACTCACGCAGCCGTCGACGTGCACGTGCGCGCTCGGTGCTGAGGAGGCCCCCATGCTGATGACGCGTTACGTCCTTGTCTGCCGAGGCGTTGACACGAAGGGCTGCGTCGTCGTCGTGCGTGGCTGGCCGCGAGCCCAGGTCGCTCGACACAACTCTGAAAAGCAGGCCGATTCGCTCGCGAACATGTGCTCGGTGGCTCGATGCGGCGCGTGAGTGGTGCGAGCCGGCTTTGAGGGCAGTCGACGAGGAGTCACGAAGCGGCGCAGAATGGTGGGCATGCAAGTGCGCGGACGAGTGAAGGGGAACACGGTGCTGCTGGAGGAGGCGTTGCCGGAAGGAGCCGAGGTGGACGTCGTCGTTCGCGAGACTGGCTTCCGTCTCGACGAGGCCAGTCAGCGCGAGCTGCTGGCAGCGCGGGACTCCGTTCGCCAGGGGCGCGGCGTTGAAGCCGAAGAAGTCCTGCGCCGGCTGGAGGCCGCCGGCGACTGAGCATGCGTGTCATCTTCTCGCCGGAAGCCGCGGCCGATCTCGAGGCTGCGGTCGCCTGGTGGCGAGCAAACCGCGCCGCATCCTCCGTCAGCTTCAGCCAAGAACTCCGCCGTGCCGTGGCCCAGTTGCGGCGTCTGCCGAAGAGCGGCGCGCCCGCGCTGGACGTCGCGCTCGACGGCGTGCGACGACTGCATCTCCTGAAGCTGCGACACTGCCTCTACTACGAGGTGACGGACGCCGTGTACGTGCTGCGTCTGTGGCACACGAGCCGGGGAAGTCTTCCGCCGACCCTCTGAGTTGGGCTGACTCGGTGGGCGAGACGGGGCGTGGCCTTCACGTCCCTGAGCCTTCACTGCGCTGCGCGGGTGGGTCCGGCAGCTCGACAGATCGCAGGTCCGTCCAAGAAGGACGTCACGCGCGGCACACGGCCAGCTGCTGTCCGAACTAAGGCGTCGAACGCGGACGTCCGGCACGAACCTGGCGTGAGATCGCGATTTCCCGAGCGCTGCGGCCGCGGCCGCTAGAACGCCGCGCCGTTGCTCCGCACCCCAGGCGACGCCGACAACATCGACGACGTCGTATGCGCTTCCCACGACGACTCGACGCTGCCGTCCACCTTGCGCACCCAGCTGACCCCGTCCGACAGCCCCGGAATCGTCACCGACTGCAGCACGCGCCCGGACCGGTCCTTCAGCTTGATGCTGTCCGAGCTGTTCGACAGCCCGAGCGTGCCCGTCGACGCCGGCACCGCCTGCGTCAGCCCTTCCGGAATCCCCGCGCGGGCGCCGAACACCACGACGACGCCACCGGGCGCCAGCACCGTGCCCGACGCGAAGAAGTGCCGGTGCGCCGCGCCGTCCGCGATGATGAAGCCGCTCAAGTCCATCGCCGCGGTCCCCATGTTCACCAGCTCGACGAACTCTCCGGCCGCGTCCGTACCCGGCTCGTTCGTCAGCACCTCATTGAGCACCAGCAGGGGCTGGCCGGCGTCGACCGCCACCGGCGGCGCGCCCGCATCGACCACCACCGCGCCGGCATCGACCACCGTCCCGGCATCGGCCGGCGTCGTCGGCTCTTCGACAGGCGGCGGCTCGTCACCCACCGGCCGCTCCGGCCACTCGAAGTCCTTCACCACGGCCATGTGCTGCATCTGCGGCGCGCGGGAATCGCCCACCTGCGCGGGCGCGATCTCCGCGAGCGGCGAGTACACCCGCGTGTCGATGACGGCGCCCGCCGGGAAGTCACGCCCGCCGAAGTTCACCGCCCGCTGCCGCGCCTTGAGGTTCCCGCTGACCATGACGTTGTCGTACGGCTTGTTGCGGTTCGCGTTGGTGCCCTGGACGCCGCGGTGGTCCGCCGGGTGGGGCCCCGTCGTGTCCACCACGCCGCTCAGCTCGCGGAAGCAGCTCTCGTTGCGGTTGTCGGTGTTGAAGTCGCCGCCCACCACCACGTAGTGCCCCGCCGGCACCAGCTCGCGCAGCTTGTTCGTCACCACCCGCGCTTCGGCCGAGCGGTCGCCGCCGTTCGACGTGAGGAAGTGCACGCTCACCGCGAACAGGTCCTTCTCGCCAGGCAGGTCGATGCGCGCCCAGGCGAACTCCCGGTCGTTCACCCGCGGGTCGTCCCACTGCCCCGACGCGACGATGGGGTAGCGGCTGATGACGCCGTTCGGCTTGGGGCGGCTCGGCTCCCGGTAGTACGAGAACTCGGCGCCAAACGTGCTGCGCACCCAGTCCCGCGCGGCCGCTTCAGTCTTGTTGCCGACGCGGAACTCCTGGATCAGGACGATGTCCGGCTCCACGCCTTGGAGGATGCGGGTCCCCGGGGCGTCGTACAGCGCGTCGTTCCCCGACGTGAGGTTCGCCGCGACGATGCGCAGCCGCGGCCCCGCCAGCTCGCCGAACGTCTGCGTCGTCCCTTCGCCCTCATTCAGGTCTCCATCCAGAGAGACGGTGGACTCGGCGCAGGCAGCGAGCAGCGCGAGGAGGACGAGCCAGGGCAGACGACGCATGGAACTCCGGGGCCGAGGGGGCGGGGTTGAGCTCGGCGTGCCCGCTCCAAGCAAGCCGTCGGCCAACGCTGGGCGCCCGAGGGAGAAGCGGCGAATCTGTGAATGCAATTGCCAGACGTGGGCCCGCCACCGGGCGACAGCCTGTGCACTCACGTGGGCAGCGCTGTCGCGCGTCCGGACGGGCGTTTGTTCAGCCTCCGAACAGCTCGCCGAAGAAGGCGTGCAGCCGGGCGTACGCGCGCGCGGCCACGGCGGCGTTGTACTGGGCCTTCCCCGGGAGCTTCGCGTCGACGTCGGTGAAGCTGTGCACCGCGTTGCCGTAGCGCACGACTTCCCAGTCCACCCCCGCGGCGCGCAGCTCGGCTTCGAAGGCCTGCACGTCCTTCTCGGGGACGAAGGGGTCGTCCGCGCCGTGCAGCGCCAGCACCTTGGCCTTGATGTTCTTGCCGTCAGCCGGCGTGGGCGAGTCGAGGCCGCCGTGCACCGAGACGACTCCCGCGACGTCAGCGCCCGCACGGGCCAATTCGAGGGCCGTCGTGCCTCCGAAGCAGAAGCCGAAGGCGCCGAGCTTTTTCGGGTCGACGGGCGCCTTCCCCGCCTGTGCCTTGAGCACCTCGAGCGCCTTGAGCACCCGCTCCCGCATGAGCGCGCGGTCTGCCTTGAGCGCTCCAGACGCCTTGCCGGCTTCGCCCTGGTCTTTGGGCCGCGCGTCCTTCCCGTACAGGTCGGCGACGAAGAGCACGTAGCGGCTCCCCGCCAGCCCTTCCGCTTGCTTCACGTTGGCCGGCGTCACGCCCAGCCAGTTGGGAATCACCACCAGCCCCGGCCGCGCCGTCTTGACCGCGTCGTCGTACAGCAAGACGCCCTCAAACGTAGTCTTTCCAATGGTATAGGTGATTGGTTTGGTGACCATGGCGGCGAGGGCAGGAGACGCGGTGACGAGGCAGAGCAGGGGCAGCAGGCGCATGAGGGCCACGTGCCCCGGTAGGGCCAGCGCCGCAAGGGGAATTGTGCGCAATTGTAAGAAGATCACGCTGCGACGCCCTGAACGGCGCCGGGTGCGCGCGCGACAACCAATGTAACCCCGCTGCCCACAGAGGACACCATGACCACGCTCGCTCCCGTTGCCGGAAACACCGTTTCGCAGGTCTCGCTCGCCCCCGTTGTCCTCTCGCCTGAGCAGACGAAGCTCCAGGAGCAGATCGGCACCCCGTCGAAGTTCGCGGCGTGGGCGAAGGGCGCGTGGGCGTCCATGGTCGCCAAGTGGAACGCGGCGAGCGCCGCGGTTTCGCCGTACCTCGAGAAGGCCAAGGCCTACGGCTCGGCGGCGTACGAGGCGGTGGGCAAGTACATTGGCAGCGACCCGAAGAAGGTGGAGTGGATCAAGCTGCAGGCCGCCAAGCAGCTCGCCAAGCCGGAGATTCAGGCCAAGCTCAAGCTGATCCCCGCCGTGACGCAGGCGAAGCTGCTCGACGTCGCGGTCGACGCGGCGCTCAACGCCCCGGGCGCCAAGGAGAAGTGGAACGCCATCAAGGCCGAGTACGGCCCGGTCGTGACGCAGGCGATCTGGGACGTGGCCGTGGCCGCCGGACAGGCCGCCGCGGGCGCGCTGCTCGAGGCCGTCACGGGCACGGTCAGCTCGATGCGCGTCGCCCCGGTTCGCGACGGGTTCGTCGCCGCGCCGGCCGCGCGCTGAGTCGAACCTTCATTCGCTCAAAGCACGTCGGAAGGGCCGTCGGGGCGAGCGCTCCTTCGGCCCTTCGCGCGTTGGTGCGCCACGGTCGCCAGCCCCACGGCCCCCGCGCCTCGTGCTAGGGCAACGCCTCCACACGTGACGGCTCCGACGCACACGCCCGTCTTGGGCATCGACTTCGGCACGACGAACACGTCTGCCGCCTGGTTCGACGCCGCGGGCAAGCTGCGCGTCGTCCCCGTCACCGACAAGTCCTTCGTGCTGCCGTCGGTCGTGTGGTTCCCCGCCGCCGACAAGTCCATGGTGGGCCACGGGGCGCGCACGCAGATCATCGACGACCCCAAGCACACCGTCTTCGGCAGCAAGCGCTTCCTGGGCCGGCGCTTCCAGTCCGAGTTCGTCGCCAAGCACAAGGACCGCTTCGCCTTCGACGTCGTGGCCGGCGCCGACGGCTACTGCGCGGTGCTCATCTACGGGCAGCTCATTTCCCTGACGCACGTCGCGCAGCTGGTCATCGCCGACATCGTGGCCCGGGCCAACCGCGCGGCCCGCGTGCACTTCAAGGAAGCGGTGCTGACGGTGCCCGCGCACTCCACCGTGCGGCAGCGCGAAGCGGTGCGCCGCGCCGCGGAGGCTGCCGGGCTGTCGGTGCTCGCCCTCGTCAACGAGCCCACCGCCGCGGCGCTGTACTACGCGAACCTCAAATCCCCCCAGGAGAAGATCCTCATCTTCGACTTGGGCGGCGGCACCTTCGACGCCACGCTCATGCAGGTGCAGAAGGGCGTGGCCCGAGTCCTGGCCACCGGCGGCGACGCGTTCCTGGGCGGCGCCAACTTCGACGAGCGCGTCGTCGAGCACTTCGTCGAGACGTTCGAGCGGCAGCAGGGGCTCAACCTGCGCACCAACCGCACCGTCATGCAGCGGCTGGCCTTCGCCGCCGAGAACACCAAGACCGCGCTGTCGAAG
The DNA here is from genome assembly GCA_022842905.1 of Myxococcaceae bacterium. GTDB lineage: Bacteria > Myxococcota > Myxococcia > Myxococcales > Myxococcaceae > JALHOS01. Next base: position 24,390 of record JALHOS010000058.1, read on the forward strand.
GCCGACGCCGCCCCGCTGCGGGTGCCCGTCGTGGCGCAGAAGGACGACGGGCAGTTCGTCGACTTCAACTACACGCTGACGCGGCCAGCGCTCGAAGCGCTGGTCGAGCCGCTGGTCGAGCGCTGCGTCGGCGCGTGTGAAGACGTGCTCGCCCACGCCAAGGTGAAGGCGGACCAGGTCGACGAGCTGGTGCTGGTCGGCGGCATGACGCGCATGCCCGTCATTCGAAAACGCCTGACCGGCTTCAAGAAGGTGTCCGGTGAGAAGGAAGTGCACCCGGAGCTGGGCGTGTGCATTGGCGCTGCGCTGTTGGGCCGCGATCTGAAGCGCCCCGGCGGCGCGCGCCTGAAGGACGTGGTGCCCATGCCCATCTCGGTGATGCTGCCCGGCGGGCGGACGTACGAGGTCATCGAAGCGAACGCGCCGGTGCCGCTGACTCGCGCCGTCACCCTCGAAGCCTTGCCGCTGTGGGACGCCCCGGTGCCCGTCCTCGTCTTCGAATCCGTCGACCGGACCAGCACCGACCGCGAGCCGATTGGCACGCTCCACATCGGCCCGGAGTGGCGCATGGGCAAGGTGGTGGCGCCGCAGCTCGTCCTCGAGATGGACACGAGCTTTCAGCTCAAGGCGCGCCTCGTCGCCCCCGGAGGCATGAACACGTCGCTCCAGCTGGTGGACGCGCGCGGTGGCTGACGCGGCGAAGAGCGGCTGCCCGTCGGACGAAGAGCTGTCGGCGCTGCTGGAGGGCGCGCTGTCCCAAGACGAAGGCGCGAAGCTCCACGCCCACGTCGCCGACTGTCAGAGCTGTGGGCAGGTCTTCGCGCTCCTGCTCAACGCCCAGGGGGCAGCCGAGGCGCCCAAGCCGCTGAGCGAGTTCGACCAGCGCTACGAGCTGCGCGCGCAGGTGGGCCGCGGCGCCATGGGCGCGGTGCACGAGGCGTACGACAAGAAGCTCGACCGCGTCGTGGCGCTCAAGTGGCTGCACGGCGAGCACGGTGAGGGCTCGGTCAGCGCGGGCACCCGCAGCCGCGCCCTCGAGGAAGCCAAGGCGCTCGCCAAGCTCAGCCACCCCCACGTCGTGCGGGTGTACGACGTGCTGTCCGTCGACGGGCAGGACGTCATCGCCATGGAGTTCGTCGACGGCGGCTCGCTGCGCGCCTGGCTCGACGAGCGCCGCCGCACGCCCCGCGACATCGCGCTGCGCTTCGTGGAGTGTGCGCACGGGCTGCACGCCGCGCACACGCAGGGCTTGGTGCACCGCGACTTCAAGCCGGAGAACGTGCTCGTCGGCAGCGACGACCACGCCCGCGTCGTCGACTTCGGCATGGCCAGCGACGTCGGCGTGCCCAACGCCCGGCTGCGCGACGCCGCCGACCAGCGCACCCACGCGCGCAGCGGCACGCCGCACTACCTGGCGCCGGAGCTGTGGCGCGGCGAGAAGGCCGACGCGCGCTCCGACCAGTTCGCCTGGGGCGTGGCTCTGTACGAAGCCCTCACCGGCGAGCGGCTGTTCAGCGAAGCCGACGTCGGCGCGCGGCTGGCGGCCATGCAGCAGCAGGCGTTCCTCAGTCGGCCGGCCT